>JAHWKI010000013.1:0-13861 GCA_019347975.1 Gemmatimonadota bacterium | reverse complement strand
CGCGGATCGCCTCCTTGTCCGCTTCGTCCATTCTCACGGCGTCCGTGGCGCCGAGGACGATCGCAGCATTGCGGAGGTGCGGATCGTGAGGGGCCCGGGCGGAAATCCGGCGCCCCCGCCTCTGCTCCGCCGCGGCTCAGGCCGCCGCGGGCCGCGCGGCTCCGCCCGTACGCCGTCCGGCCGCGTCTCGCCGGAGCCGGGGGAGCTTCCGGCGGAACACGGCGGACGCGGCGACCGCGATGACGCCCCCGACCACCACGGTGGTCTGCGCACCGATGAGGTCGGCGGCCCAGCCGGCGTAGAGGCTCCCCAGGGGGAGGGTCCCGATGAAGGCCATGGTGTAGAGGCTCATGATGCGGCCGCGCAGGGCGTCCCCCGCAATGGTCTGGAGGAAGGTGTTCGACGCGGCGGACTGGACCATGAGCCCGAACCCGGCCAGGGCGAGAAGCGGGATCGAGACCCAGAGCCAGCCGGAGGCACCGAAGCCGATGAGGCCGGCGCCGAAGGCGAACGCGGCGCTGCCGATGAGGGGGCCGAGCCCCGTCGCCTTCTCGCGGGCGGCGAGGAAGAGGGCGCCGGCGAGGGCGCCGATCCCCTGGGCGGTCATGAGGATTCCCAGAGTCCCCGCCCCGCCGCCGAGCACCTCGGTGGCGAAGATCGGCATGAGGATGACGAACGGGACGGCGAAGAAGCTGGACGTCATGATCAGGAGGAGCACGGCGCGGACAGCCGGGAAATTCCAGGCGAAAGCCACGCCCTCCCGCAGGTTCCGGAGCACGCCGTCGGTCCGCTCCACGGGCTCGGCCGGCGCGATCCGCATGAGCAGGAGGGCCGCGAGCATGGAGAAGTAGGTCAGCCCGTTCAGCGCGAAGACCCACCCCTCCCCCACCGTGGCGATCAGGGCGCCGGCGACGGCCGGCCCGATCAGCCGGGCGATGTTGAACGCGCTGGAGTTGAGGGCGATGGCGTTGCCGAGGTCGTCCGGGTCATCGATGAGGCGGATGAAGAAGGACTGTCGGGCGGGGATGTCGAACGCGTCCAGGACGCCGAGGAGCGTGGCGAGGGCCACGACCTGCCACACGTGTACGATGCCGGTCAGGACGAGCGCGGCCAGGACCAGCGCCTGGACCATGCTGAGGCTCTGGGTCAGGTACAGGATGCGGCGGCGGTCCCAGCGGTCGGCGGCCACGCCGGCGAACGGCGCCAGGAGGAGCGTCGGGATGCGGCCGGCGAAGCCGACCACCCCCAGCATCAGGGCCGATCCGGTCAGGCGGTAGACCAGCCAGGCCATCGCCACACGCTGCATCCACGTGCCGACCAGCGAAATCCCCTGACCGGCGAAGTAGAGCCGGAAGTTGCGGGCGCGGAGGGACCGCGCGACCCGGATCGCCGATGCCCCCGCGCTCTTCCGCACCGCCGCCACTCGACCCGCCCGTCCGCGCTCTGCCTTCACTCCCGCCGCCGCGTTCCTTTCCCGGTCCTCCTGCAGGCCCCGAGTACACCTGGCAGCGGGAGTGTTCCGCGCGGGAGCGGCAGCCCCCGTGGGCGCGCCACCTAGTGGATCCCGACGCGGCCCTCCACGTCGGCGATCAGGCGGGCCGGGTCGTAGCCGATCCCGTCCTTGAAGACGAGGGACACGCCGCGGATGAGGGACGCGTCCGCGGTCAGGTCGCCGGGGATGACCACGAGGTCCGCGATCTTCCCCTGCTCGATGGACCCGAGCTCGCCGTCCACGCCCAGGACCCGCGCACCGTTCAGCGTCATGATGCGGACCACCTCCTCGGGCGAGAAGCCGGCCTCGATCAGCAGCTCGTAGTTGCGCTGGTCCCCGAAGCCGGGGAGCGCGCCGCCGTTCCCGGTGGGGTCCACACCGGCGGCCAGGAGCCCGCCTGCGGCGTGGAACGCGCGCTCGTAGGCCATGGCGTTGCGGAAGATCTCGGCCGTGTAGGCGGTCTGCCCGCCCTCGTCGATACGCTCCCGCGCGGCGAGGTAGTCCGCCCGTACCTCCGGGGCCATGGCCCGCAGGGTCCGCTCGTCCTTCGTCGGACGCTTCGGCACGAAGAGCTCGTAGACGGCGAGGGTGGAGGTCATGGCCACGTCGTTGTCGATCATGTCCCGGAAGGTCCGGGCGACGTCGGGGCCGTTCACGTCCACCAGCCCGACCCGGCTCACCACGTTCGTCGGGCACTCGTCCTTCTGCTTCCCGGCGGCGTAATCGGAGTTGGTGAAGAGGCCGTGCTCGAGGTTGTCGATTCCGAGGGCGACGGCCTCCCGGAAGCTGACCGAGCAGATATGGCCGGTCACCTTCATCCCCCGTGCGTGCGCCTCGTCGATGGCCGCCTTCAGCTCCGCGGTCGCGATGTTGGTGTACGCCTTCAGCCAGGTCGCCCCCTCCTCGCCCCAGTAGGCGACGAACCGGCGCGCGGCCTCCGGCGAGTTCACCTGCACCATGGTGTTCGTGCCGTGTCCGCCGGTGATGTACGGCGCCGTGATATGGATCCGCGGGCCCGGCACCTCGCCCAGCTCGATCCCCTCCCGGAGGTTGATCTCGGCGTACGGGGCGCGGCTCCCGGTCGTGCGCACCGTGGTCACGCCGGAGGCCAGGTACAGCCGGGGTCCGGTGTAGGTCATCTGCGCCGACCTGCCGCCTGCCGCCGTGTAGAACAGGTGGTTGTGCAGCCCCACCAGCCCGGGGATCACGGTGTGGCCGGAGAGGTCGTGGACCTCCGCATCGGCCGGGACGCGGAGGGAGCGGGCGTCTCCCACCGCGCTGATACGGCCGTCCCGTAGCACGATGGTCTGCCCGCTCCGCGCGGGAGCGCCGGTGCCGTCGATGACCCTCACGTTGGTCAGTGCGACGACGGGGGCATCCACCGTCACGTAGGCGCGCACGTGCTCGGACATCCCGGCGGCGCGCTGGCCGTCCGCCGGCGCGGCGGTGGCGAGGGCTAGGATGGCGGCGGCGAACAGAACGGCGTGCTGGGCTTCTCTCATGGTCCTCCGTGGGTTCGTGGAGCGGCGAGGCGTCATGCGTCGCCGTCGGCCGTGAACGTCATGTGCATGCCCGTCTCGAGATGCTCCGAGATGTGGCAGTGGATCATCCACGTGCCCGGGTTCGACACCTCCAGCACCAGGTCGGCGGTGGACCCGGTCGGCAGGAGGATCGTGTCCTTCCACACCAGATTCTGGGTCGGTACGCCGTTCACCGCCAGCACGAGGAAGCGCTGACCGTGGATGTGCATGGGGTGGTGCATGCCGTGCAGCACGTGGCGGTCGTTGCGGAGGCGGAGCTTCACGACGTCGCCGACGCGGAAGCGCCAGTCGACGTCCATGTTCTCACGCCCGGTCGCCGGGTCGCGGAGGATCCAGCGGACCTGCTCCGCCGTCCCGGCCCAGTTCATCACCGGCATCGTGCCGCTCCACTCGACCGGATCGAAGTACGCGGAATCCAGCCTCATGAGGCGGTCCACCACGAACGGCAGCTCCCCCGGCTCCATGGAGAGCACCAGCTCGCGGTCGACTGCACGGTCGAAGTGATGACGGAGGCGTCCGATGTCCTCCCGCACGTACCGGTTCTCGCGGAGCTCGCCGAACGAGCCGGCGTGGTCCGGGCGCGTGGCGCGGTCGCGGACCGTCACCGTGCCGAGGGTGTCGGTCTGCGGCAGGTACGTCCCGAAGAGGTGGTCCACGGCGCGAACGCGGTTGAGCAGCCGCACGGCTCCAGGCTCGTCGAAGCGGGCGTGCACCACGTACCGCTCCGCCGGTGCGATGACGACGCTCTCCACCCACGCCTCCCGCTCGAACCCGCCGATGTCGGAGCCGATCACCTTCAGGCGCGCGCCGGGCAGCGAGATGTTGAAGGTGCGGGTGTTCGAGACGTTCGTGAAGTAGAAGCGGACCACCTCGCCCCGGTCCACGTCCAGTCGGTACTCCGGCTCGCCGTTGACCAGGAAGACGTTCCCGAACCGGCCCATCCACCCGTGGGTGGCGCCCTCGAGGCCGAGTGGGAACGGGCCTTCGTCGCCCAGGAGGAAGTCGTCGAGTACCACCACCTCCTCGCGGTTCGCCGGGCTCCAGTAGTCCGGCTCCGGGTGCTCGACGAGCAGATTGCCGTACAGCCCCAGCTCCTTCAGCACGTCCTCGCGGTGATGCGGGTGGTACCAGTAGATCCCCTCGTCCGGGAAGCGGATCCGGTAGGTGAAGGAGTCCCCCGGCGCCACGAGCTCCTGCGTCACATGCGGGACGCCGTCGAACCGGTTCTCCACCCGGATGCCGTGCCAGTGGATCGTCGCGGGCCAGTCGATGGAGTTGGTGAACCGGACCACGATCTCGGTGTCGCGCTCCACGTGGATCAGGGGGCCCGGGACCTGGCCGTTGAAGCCGTAGCCGATGAACTCGCGGCCCCAGCGCTTCTGCCGGACATAGCGCGCCTCGAGGGCGAGGGTGTCGCCGTCGCGGAGGCGCGCCAGCTCCCGCGGCTGGACCAGCGGGATCGACGACGGGTCGTCCCCCTCCGGCAAGTACGGGCTCACCGGCGGCGGATCCAGCGCCATCTCCGCTGGCAGCATCGCAACGCCGGCCGGCATGGGCGGGAGCGGCCATCCGGCGCCCGCTCCGGAGTGGCCGGCGCGGTCCCCGTGCGGGGCGCCGTGCCCGTGCCCGGGTGCGTGGCCGGCGGTGTCCGCACCCGCGGCCCCGCCCCCGCTCCCCAGCGCGAACTCCATGACGTCACCGGGCTCACGACGGGTGCTGGGGGAGAAGCCCCGCAACACCAGCCTGCCGGTCCGCTCGGTGATATCGGCGGAGGGCTCCGCGGACACGAGGATCATGAACTTGTCCAGGTCGACGACGGGCAGCGTCGTCTCGCCGTTCCCGACCTCGCCCAGCCGCTCCATGATCGACATCGTCGGCGAGGCCACCCACGCCACGTAGGTCCGGTATTCCGCGCCGAGGGTCGCGGGGTCGGGGAGGCCATCGATCCGGACGACGGGCGTGTAGCGCGGCCGTCCATCCGCGGTGACCGCGAGCACGAACGGCGAGGGTGCCCACCGCAGCGCGACGTCGGCCTCGACCGTCCGCAGGTCCGGCGTCGGTACCAGGACCATGCAGTAGAGGTCGGCAGCCGCGCCGGCGTCCGCCGCGCCGCCGTCGTCACAGGGGGCAGGCGGGAGGAGGGATGCGGACAGGGCGGCGCCGGTCAGGCCGAGGACCAGCGCCATGGCGGAGGCGATCGGGGCGGCGGTCGAGCCGGCGGCGGGGAGTCGGTGCATGTCAGGAACGTAGCGCCGGACCGGCCTCGTCCTCAACGCCGGCGGAGCGGCCTGCTACTCGATCTCGCGGGGGATGCCAGGAAGGCGCGGGCGTCCACGGCGACCACCCGGTCGTCGTATGCGAACAGGGGATTGATCTCCACCTCGGCCAGTTCCTGGTGGTCCAGGGCGCAGCGGGCGACGGCCAGGATCACGTCGGCGATGGGGCCGGGATCCACCGGCGGGCGGCCGCGGAACCCCCGCAGCAGCAGGGCGACGCGGACCTCTCCCTGGATCGCGATCGCGTCCCCGCGGCCGATGGGCAGGACGCGGAGCGCGGTGTCCTGCACCAGCTCGACCAGGGTGCCCCCGGCGCCGAAGGTGAGGACCGGCCCGAACGTCGGATCGCGCCGGACGCCCACCAGGAGCTCGGCGGAAGGCGGCGGCAGCATGGGGGAAACCAGCACGCCCCGGATGTCCGGATCGACACCCGCGCCGGCCAGGTGCTCCGCGACGCGGGCGACCATGGCTTCGAACGCGGCCGCGGCGCTCTCCGGGTCCGGCAGATCCAGCGCCACGCCGCCGGCATCGCTCTTATGCGAGAGCTCCGGCGAGACCACCTTCAGGACGACGGGGCCGCCCAGCCGCCGCGCGGCCTCTCGGACGGACGCCGCCGTGTTGCAGAGGTCCGCCGGCGCCAGCGGCACGCCGTAGCGGCCGAGGAGGTCCCGGGCCTCGGGCTCCAGCAGGACGGACCGACCCTCCCGCCGGGCCGTACGCGGCAGCTCTGCGGCCGGGGAGCCAGGTCCTATGGCGCCGCCGTCTGTTCCGGGCGCGCATGGGCGGTCGTTCAGACCGGCGCCGGCCGTCGGGGCAGCGGCCTCCGCGGCCGCCAGGAACCGACCGCGCTGGACGGCCGCCGCCACCGCCGCGCAGGCGACCTCCACCGACTCGATCACCGGCACGCCGCCCTCCCGCAGCACCGAGATCGGGGCGGTCCCCGCCTCGGCATAGATGGAGTGGACGACGAGCGGCTTCCCGGCCCGGCGCCCGGCCGCCGCCATGCCGGCCGCCGCCTCGACTTCCTCCGGCTCCAGGCTGGCGGCGAACCGGAGGGCATAGCCGCCGAACAGGCCGATCTTCAGGACCCCGCCCACCGCCGGGTCGGCGGCGAGGGCCTCGAGGGCCGCCGCGAAGACGGCGGGATGTCGGTCCCCGGCCCCGGCCACGTCCACGGGGTTCGCCGTCTCGGCGGCCGGCCCCAGGAGCTCCCGCAGACGACGCTGCGTCCCCGCCGACAGCGTCGCCAGCGGCGCGCCCTGCGCCGCGAGGGCGTCCGCCGCGAGCACGGCCTGGCCGCCGCCATCCGCGAGCACGGCCACGCCCGTGCCCGCCGGCACCGGCGGCTGCCCGGCCAGCGTCTCCGCGACGGCCAGCAGCTCGTCGGAGCGGGCGGCTTCGATCACGCCCGCCTGCCGCAGCGCCGCCTGGAGCGTCCGGTACTCCCCGGCGATGGCGCCGGTGTGGGAGCGCGCCGTCGCCCGGCCCGCCTCCGAGCGGCCGCCCTTCAGCAGCACGATGGGCTTCGCCAGCGCCACCCGCCGAGCCGCGGCCAGGAACCGGCGGCCGTCGCGGAAGCCGTCGACGTACATGAGGATGGCCCGGGTGTCGTGGTCACCCTCCAGGTACTCCAGGTACTCGTCGAACCGGATGTCCGTCTCGTTGCCGACCCCCACGCACACGGAAACGCCCCCGCCCCGCTCCGCCGCCCGCTTGAGGAGGCTGAGCGCCATGTTGCCCGATTGCACCAGCAGGGCGAGCGGGCCGCGCCGGAGCCCGGCCACGCCGATCAGGTTGAGCCCTATGCCCAGGTTCAGGAGACCCGAGGTGTTCGGCCCGGCGAGGCGAATGCCGCCGCGCCGCGCGATCTCCAGCACCCGCGCCTCCAGCGCTCGACCTTCTGGTCCCCGCTCGCCGAAGCCCACCGCCAGGATCACCGCCCCCCGGATCCCCGCCCGCACGCACGCTTCCAGCACGCCCGGGACCGACTCGGCCGGCGTGCAGATCACCGCGAGGTCCGCGTCGCCCTCGATGGCGTCCACCGCCGGCGCGACGCGCAGCCCGAACAGCTCGCCGCCGCGGGGATTCACCGGGTAGACGCCCCCCGCGTAGCGCGACTCCACCAGCCCGCGCACCACCTGGTAGCCGCGCTTCGTCGCATCGGCCGATGCGCCCACCACCGCCACACCGCGCGGGCGCAGCACCGGGTCCAGCGGATGGCCCATGGTCATTCGCCCGTGAACCGCGGCGGGCGCCTCTCCGCGAAGGACGCCACCCCCTCCCGCCAGTCCCGGCTCCCCATGCAGCGCAGCAGCGCCTCCGCCTCTCGCGCCATGGCCGACCGGGGGTCGGACCACGCCGCCCGCTGCAGGAGCCGCTTCGCCGCCCGCACCGGGATCGGCGCCCGCTCCGCCAGCTCCGCCCCCACCGCCAGCGCGCGAGCCAGCACGTCGCCGGCCTCCACCGCCTCGTTGGCCAGTCCGAAATCCACCGCATCGGACCCGCTGAAGAACCGCCCCAGCAGCAGCAGCTCGTTCGCACGCGCCAGACCCACCCGCCGCGGCAGCGTGTACGTGACCCCGCCCCCGACGAACGTCCCCAGCCCCAGCTCCGGGAACCGCAGCTTCGCGTCCCGCGCCACCACCACCAGGTCGCAGGAGAGAGCCAGCTCGAGACCGCCTCCGATGGCATGGCCGTTTACCGCCGCTACCACCGGCTTCGGGCACCGCTGGATCGCCAGGTTCGCGAGCTGCCCGAGCCGCACATAACGACGACCCCACCCCGACCCGGACCCCGCCGGCTCCGGCTCGGCCTCGCCCGCGCCGGGCCGCGCGCCGTGCTCCTTCAGGTCCGCCCCCACCGAGAACGCCCGCCCCTCTCCCGTCAGCACCAACGCTCGCACCTCCCCCACATGGCGCAGACGACGGACCTCCCGCAGCAGCGCCTCGTACAGCGGCCCGCTCACCGCGTTCAGGCGCTCCGGCCGCGCCAGCGTCACGACCGCGACCGGCGGCCGTACGGTCACCCTCAACGGCGCTTCCGCCATACGCCTCCTCGGTGGTGCAAACCTTCCGTCCCGGTCGCCGTCCGGCTCTTGCGCGCGCGCCCCGGCGCTCCGCATGGTAGCCGCCGGTCGCGTGATCCGGAAGAGATCGTCCCGAAGGCCCGGCCGGTCCCCCAGACCCGCCCCGTGCAGGAGGCTTTCCATGACTCGGACGTCGCCCCCGAGGGTCGCGGCGGTGATCGCGCTGGTGGCACTCGGCGGCTGCCTCCCGGCGCAGGCGCCGCCGTCCGTGGCGGACGTGCTGTTCCTCGGCGGAACGATCCACGACGGCTCGGGCGCGGCCGCCCGGGTGGCGGACGTGGCGGTGCGGGCGGACCGGATCGTGTTCGTCGGCGCCTCGTCGTCAGCGGGTTGGGTGGCGCGGGACACGGTGGACGCTGCGGGTCTGCTGGTGGTCCCCGGCTTCATCGACATGCACAGCCATGCGGAGCTGGACGAGGCGTGGGGCCGGGACGGGCTGCCGTTCCTGTACCAGGGGATCACGACGGCGGTCCTGGGAGTGGACGGCGGTGGCGAGAACGACGTCCGTGCCCGGTTCGCGCACTGGGTGACGGACGGCATCGGGCTGAACGCGGCGGTCTACGTGGGGCACAACGCGGCCCGCCGGGCGGTGATGGGGCTGGACGACCGGCCGCCGACCGCGGAGGAGCAGGCGGCGCTGCAGGCCTATGTGCGCCGGGGGATGGAGGAGGGGGCGCTGGGCCTCTCGTCGGGGCTGTTCTACGCGCCTGGCTCCTACGCGGCGACGGAGGAGGTGATCGCGCTGAACCGTGTGGCCGCGGAATACGGGGGCATCTACGACACGCACGATCGCGACCTCGGCGCGTCCTACCGCGGCGTCGGTCTGCTCGCGTCGATCGAGGAGGGGATCCGGATAGGCGAGGAGGCCGGGACGCCGGTGATCTTCAGCCATTTCAATCCCCAGGGTGCGCACAACTACGGCCGTGCCCCCGAGGCGGCGCGGCTGGTGGAGGCGGCGCGCGCACGGGGTGTGAAGGTCGCCGCCGCACAGCACCCGTACACGGCGACGCAGTCGAACCTCCAGGCCTACACGCTCCCGCGCTGGGCCTCCGCTGGCGGCCGAGAGGCCATGCTCCGGCGCTTCGAGCACCCGGACACGGTCGGCATCCTGGATCGCCAGACCATGGAGATGCTCGAGATCCGCGGCGGCGCCGAGAAGATCCGCTTCGCCGATCCCCGCCCGGCGCTGAGCGGCCGGACGCTGGCGGAGGTCGCAGCGGACTGGGGTCTCCCCCTGCCGGAAGCGGTCCGTCGCATACTGCGCGAGGGGAACGGCCCGGTGATGAATCTCGACCTCTACGACGACTGGAACACCCGCCACCTGGCCACGAAGCCCTGGATGATGACCTGCACCGACGGGCGCACGCCCGCGCCCGGCCAGACGCAGGCTCACCCGCGCCCCTACGGTGCCTTCACACGCAAGCTCCGGGTGTTCGCGCTGGAGGAGGGGGTGATCGACCTCCCCTTCGCCATCCGCAGCATGAGCGGCCTCGCCGCCGACTTCCTCGGCTTCGACGACCGCGGCTACGTCCGGGAAGGCATGCGCGCCGACCTGGCCGTCCTGGACTCCGCCCGCGTCCGCGACCGCGCCACCTACGACGCCCCCCAGCGCTACAGCGAGGGCACGATCCACGTCCTCGTCAACGGCGCCTTCGCCCTCCGCGACGGCCGCCCCACCGGCGCCCTCGCCGGCGTCCCGCTGCTGCGCGGGGGCCGACCGCTAGGAGGCGTGGACGAGTAGGCACCACAGGGGAAATCTTGACGCCGCTCGAGCGTCGGCCGACCTTTTTCGAACCCGCATCTGCCCGCGGTCACCCCAGCAAAGGAGCGACGATGGTTCCCACCGCCAGGACTCTTCTGCTCGCCGGCGCCGCGTGCGCGCTGCTCATCACCGCGCCGCGGCCCGCGGCCGCCCAGCAGGAGCCGTCCCCCGTCGAGGTCACCCGCGCCGTCGTGGCGACCGGGATCGAGGACCGCGAGCCCGTCGGCGAGGCGACGGCCTTCCCCGCCGATGTCGGCACCGTCTACTTCTACACCGTCTTCGAGGGCGACTTCCCGGAACAGCAGCTCGAGCACGTATGGCTGCGCGACGGTGAGGAAGTGGCTCGCGTCCCCCTCACCGCCCGGGGACCTCGCTGGCGCACGTGGAGCGCCAAGGCCATTCCGGCGGAGTGGGCAGGGTCATGGACCGTCCGGGTCGTGGACGCGAACGACGCCGAGCTGGCCTCCGTCGACTTCACCGTCGGAACGGACTGAACCCGGGACCGTGACCTGCACGGCCGAAGGAAACCGAGCGCTCGCTCTTTTTTTCTGCGGGGGGTTGCCGGCATGCTGAACCGCACCTCGCTCTGGCTGCTGCCCTTCCTCGCCGCGTGCGCCGTTCAGGCTCCGGCCCCCCCGGCACTTCCCGACTGTCCGCCGGCCGCGGAGCAGCCCGCCCTCGTGCGGGTGAGCGCCGCCGCCCCGGAGATCCGGGAGGAGGTCCGCTACGCCACCTCGGACAACTTCACGGGCGCGCCCCTTCCGGGCTACGAGACCCCCGCGGCGCTGCTGCGTCCCGCCGCGGCCGAAGCGCTCGCGCGTGTCCAGCGTGACCTGGAGGCGCGGCGGCTGGGGCTCCTCGTCTGGGACGCGTATCGCCCGGTCCGCGCTACCCTCGCCATGGTGGACTGGGCGGAGCGGAGCGGGAACGAGTGGGTGCTGGAAGAGGGTTACGTCGCCCGGCGGAGCAACCACAACCGGGGGAACACCGTCGACCTGACGGTGGTGGATCTCCGCACGGGCGCGCCGCTGGACATGGGAACGGAGTACGACCATTTCGGGGTCGCGTCACACACGGCGAACGCCTCGGGTGCGGTGCTCCGGAACCGCCGGATCCTGGTCGACGCCATGGCGGCGGAAGGGTGGGAGAACTACGCGCAGGAGTGGTGGCACTTCACGCACCCGAGCGACGACGGGGCGCTCGACATCCCGATCGGCTGCTACGCGGGGAGGGGGAGCTAGGCCGTGGACCGTGGGCGTCTGGCGTGACCGGGTCCGGCGGGTCCCTTCATCATGCCGCGGCTCCGACGTGCGCCGTCTGGCGTGCGCCCAAAGCCGTGACCCGGTCGTTCCCGTCCACATGCCGCATGAGCGCGTGGGCGTGATCCTGAAGGAAAAGCCGGCCCACGGTCGCCGGGGCACGCCAGACGGTCCACGTCATCCATCAGGACGATTCGCGCCCCCCAGATCGGTGGACCCGTCTCCCTGGTAAACGTATTCGAAGGTGATGCACCCGGGCTGCGCGCCCGGGCAGTAGTAGGACAGGAAGCGCAGCTTGGCGAAGCGGCCGTCGGCGGTGCGGACGGCGTACGTGCGCGGCTTCGGGGTGAGGAGGTGCGACGTGAAGCCGTACTCGTACCAGCGCGCGATCGCGGCATTGGCGGAATCCCGGCGTGCGTCGCTCCGGACCCAGCCGGTGCGGGGGGCGGTCAGGACGCGGTCGAACGCCACCGGCCCGAGATCCGCCACGGCGGCGCCCCCGGCGAACCCGGCTCCGCCGTTCACGGTGACGTTGAACCGCCGGAACGCGATGTCCCAGTCCAGGGGGCCCGGCTGCTGGACGACGGCGCCGCGCGAGAAGTCGAAGAAGACCCATCGGGCTTCGGCGCTCGCGTCGAGGGTCACGCGGCGGGGGCCGACCCGACCGGTCCCGACCTCCTCCGGCACGGTCGGGGTCAGGGCGAAGGTACCGGTCGCCTCCTTCCGGACCGACAAGCCCACCAGGGCCGCCGCCGCGAGCACGATCCCGACCGAGATCAGGACGGCCGCGCGGGGTACCCCGGCCACCGCGCTCACGGGGTCGCCTCCCGGACGCTGGAGAGGTCGCTACGGTAGGGCATGCCGGCTACACCTCGCGGTGCTCGTGATGCTTCCGCCATCCGTACGGAGTCAGGCCTCGTGGCTTGTAGACCGCGAGCACCGTCGCCACCAGCAACACCACCAGCGCGAGAACGGCGTGGAGCGCCGGGGATCCGTTCCGCACCGCATCGAGATCCGCGGTCGGATCGGCCGCGATCGCGGCCATGTGGCTGAAGGTGTCCATGTAGATCAGCAGGATGATCGTCGCGAAGAGGGTGATCAGCAGCTTGAACAGGACCCAGTAGTGTCGGAACAGACCCCAGGTGGTGCCGATCGACTGCACGATCCCGGTCAGCAGCGAGGCCACCGCCAGCGGGATGAGGACGAACCGCGCGGCCGGCTCCATCACCAGATAGGCACCCCGCACCGTCCCGGGTGACCCCTGCTCAACGGGAGGCGCGTGGCGGCCTGGCCCGTGGCCGCCGGGGCCACGGGTGAGCATCACGAGGAGGACGAGGAGGACCACCACCAGGGCGACGACCCCGAGCACCTTCACCTAGCGCGGTGAACCGGGGTACGGAGGCGAGTCAGCCAACTCCGGCTCCGGGGGTGAACGTCCCGAAGACGTAGCGCTCCCGCGCCGCAGCGCCGCCGTATGCGATGATGTCGAAGGGCTGCGGATTCGGTCCCTCCATGCCGGGCGAGCCCACCGGCATCCCGGGTACCGCGATTCCGGCCACCTGCGGCTTCTCCTCCAGCATCCGCTCGATAAACCCGGCGGGCACGTGCCCCTCCACGATGTAGCCTTCGACCATGGCCGTGTGGCAGCCTTCGAGATCCTCCGGAATCCCGAGCCGCTCCTTCACGGCCTGCAGGTCCGGGCTGTCGTGCAGATGCACCTCGAAGCCGTGCTCCCGCAGGTGGTCGGCCCACCCGATGCAGCACATGCAGCCGGGGTTCCTCAGGGCGAAGATCGGTGTTCCCCGGCGCGACCGCGCTCGCGTCGCCCCCGGCATTCCCGTCGCCGCGCCCGCGAGGGCGGCCTGGCCCATCCATCGGATCATGCCTCGTCGGTCCATCTCTACCTCCGCGCTCGAGAAGCTCCTGTACGGTACGGGCCGACAGGCGCATGGGAATGGCCCGCGTCTTCAAAGCTTCCCGCCTCGCCCCCGTGGAACGATCGGGTTCTGTAAACGTTTTGTGCAATATCCGACCAGGCCTCCCCGTTCATGGGGATCCCGTTCCGCGTCCGAGATCCTCGAGCATCCGCTGGTACGTGGCGCGATCGATCTCCCCGTTCGCGTAGCGCTTCTTCAGGGTGCTTTCCGGGCTCTCATCCCCCGGGCGGGAAGCGGACCGCCTGCGGGCTACCCAGCGGACGAGCCAGACCACGCCACCGATCACGAGTGCCCACACGAGGATCATCAGAACGATCATCGCGGGTCCCATCGGTGCCATTCCATTCATCATGTCCATCGTTCCGTCTCCAGTCCATTTGATTTCGTCGCCGGGCGGTCCGCGGCAGCGTTCAGGCGTACCGGACCACCCGCGCCATTCCGGCCTCCATGTGGTAGAGGTTGTGACAATGGAAGAGCCAGTCACCCGGATTGTCCGCGGTGAAGTCGAA
>JAHWKI010000164.1 GCA_019347975.1 Gemmatimonadota bacterium | reverse complement strand
CGAATGGACACGCGCACACCCGTGGCTTAGGTCACGGCGCCGCGGCGACACGGCCCGTCGGTCGACCGACGGGCCGTGTCGCATCCACCGCCGACAGGGCGGGCTCCGGCCGCACGGCTCTTTGCCCGTGCCATCGAGCATGGACACCACGATCCTGAAGATCTTCCGCCGTCATCCGCTGACCCGGAGGTTCTCGGCGGAGGAGCGGACCTACCTCGTCTCGCTCGGCCGGGTCATCGGCTACCTGCCGGGCGCCTACATCTTCCACGAGAGTCAGCCGCGGCGGGCGTTCGGGATCGTGCTGAAAAGGCGCGGACGCTCGGGCAGGAATTCCACGCGTTCGGGGTGACGCTTGGGGGAGGAGATCGAGCGACTCAGGACGGCGGCGTCACTGATCCGGGAGATCAACATGGGCGCCACGGCCATCGGCACGGGCATCAACACCGACCCCGATTACGCCGAGCGAGTGAGGGCGGAGCTGTCGCGCGTGACCGGTCAGGAGCTGGTCACCAGCCCCGACCTGTGTGGAGGCGACGCAGGACACGGGCGCCTTCGTCCATCTGCGGTGGCGCGGGAGGCGCTGGAGTCCAACCGCGGCGTTTACGAGCTCGTCCTGGAAAAGGAGTGGATGACGCGCGAAGAGCTGGACGAGGTGCTCTCACCCGACGCCATGACGAAGCCGAGAGGAATGAAGCCGGAGCGGCGCCAAGCCGAGCGGCGCCGGCGCGACTGAGGAAAGCGGGGCGCGTCCCCCACGCAGGCGCGGGCAGCGGGCCGACTGTTTGCACGCCGCAACCCGCGGGACTACCTTCGGGCGGACTTTCGGGTGGAGGTCACCGGCAAGTTCAGTCGCACGTCACAGCCGATGGAAACCGGTGGAGTCGCCGCGGTGCCATCGGCCTTTTTGCGCCAACCACCAGGAGCGGAATTTGGGCGTATCGCACCCGCACCACCGCTCCAGGAATGGTAGCCGCCCGGAATCAGCGCCGTCTCCCGCGGCACCAGCCGGCGAGCGCCGTCTCGAGGACCGAAGCCATCTGCTGCGACGCACGCCCCGCTCCCTGTCCGCCACCGACTCCGACAACGGAAACGGCGGGGTCCGCCTGCGCCGGCAGCGGCGCGTGAACGCCCCGTTCAGCGGGATCCCCGCGCTGTCCCGCAACGGCTATCACTGAGCGTCATCCACGCCGTCGGCGGTGGGGCTCGCGCGCTCGGCCGCCAGCGCGATCTGGTGCGCTACCACCCCGAGCAGCTCGCGGTCCTCCACGGGAAAGCGGCGGTCGGCGGCGAAGTAGAAGCTCACCGCGCCGAACGGCGTCTCCCGCCCGGCCAGCGGAAGGGCGATCATCGAAGCGAAGCCGAGCTCCCGCGCCGGCTCCCACCACTCCTCCAGCGACGCGTCCGCGAAGACGTCCGCGACCTCCACCGCCCGATTCCGCGCGACGGCCCGGCCGGTGGGCCCGCGCCCTTCCATGATACGGATTTCTCCGAGCCACCGAGCGGCCGATTGCGGCCAGTTGTGCGCGCAGACCAGGCGGAGCAGCCGCGGATCGTCCTCATCGCGGAGGAACACGGAGGCGAAAGAGGCGCCCACCTGAGGCGTCACCGCGGCGAGGGCGCGACGGTAGACCTCCAGAGGGGAGGAGGCGGTGAGGAACGCCTCGGCGACGTCCCGGGCCACTCGGATCTCCCGCAACGCGCGCCCGCGGTCCATCGCGCGCTCCGGATCCCCTTCAGCGGGGCGAGGCTGATCGCTCACGTTACGATTCGGAGATGATGAAAAAGGGAGCGGGTAACCGCGTCGAAAGCAGGCGCGCACGCGAGGCCATTTTCACTTGACGCACTCCGGGAGCCGCCCTACTGTATCCAAGCCTTCCGGCCAGGCCGGTGCTTGGAAAACGTGGTATTCACGACCGAATACGGCAAGTTCCGGCTCCTCGTTCACACCTCAGGAGTTGCTCAATGAACAAGTCCGAGCTGGTGCAGTCGCTGGCGAGCAAGACCGACATGACGAAGGCCGATGCGCAGCGCGCCATCGACGCCCTCTTCAACACGAAGGATGGGATCATGACGGGGGCCCTCAAGAAGGGTGACCGTATTCAGATCACCGGGTTCGGCACGTTCGAGACGCGCAAGCGGAAGGCCCGCACCGGCCGGAACCCGCGGACCGGCAAGGAGATCAAGATCGGACCGACGACGACCCCCTCCTTCCGGCCCGGCAAGGCCCTGAAGGACGCGGTCAAGAAGTAGCTCGGCCGGGACCCCTGGACGACCCCGATAAAAGGGCCACGGCGTGCCGCGCCGTGGCCCTTCGTCCATCCTCTGAGGCGGCCGCTCCTAGCGGTCGCGCCCCTTGCCGCCATCTTCCGATCCGCCGCGCGTCCCCTTCGGCGAGCCGCCACGGCCGCCTCCGCGGGAAGGCCCGCCCTTGGCTGGACCGCTCCGCCCTCCGCCGCCGCTACGCGGTCCGCCTCCGGACCTTGGGCCGCCCCGACCTGCACCGCCCGTGCGTGGACCTCCGGATTTCGGCCCGGCCCGACCACTTGGCCCCGTGCGCGGACCTCCCGGCTTCGGCCCGCTCCGGGCGCCCGGACCCGTGCGGGGCGCCTCCCGCCCCGCGCCCCGGGCACCGCCCTGACCGGCCGCGCGGTCCTTCCGGTCGTAATCCACCCGCAGGCTGCGCCCCTTCAGGGTCCGGCCGTTGAGGGCGTTGATCACGCGGTCCGCGTCGGTGCTCGCCACCTCGACCGTGCTGTGGCTCTCGCGGATATCGATCCGGCCGACGGTCTCGCCTTCCACTCCCGCTTCCCCCGTGATGGCGCCGACCAGGTCGCCCGGCGTCACGTCATCCCTGCTGCCCGCTGTGACGAAGAGGCGGACGAACGCAGGGGCGGGTGCGGGCGAGCCCGAGGCCGTCCGGGCGGAGCTCGCCGCTGGGCCGGCCGCTCCACCGGAGGCTCCGCCGGTTCCCCGCCGCAGCCCACCCGAGGTCCGGGCGAGGTACAGCGCCGCGGCCGCCACCTCGGCGGCGGGGTGCTCCTCGAGGAGCGGCTGGAGAAGGGACAGGTAGGCGGCAAGATCCGCCTCTGTAAGCGCCGTCCGGATGGCATCCCTGGCGGCCTCCGCCGTATCCTCGCCGCCCGGCCGGGGAAGCGCGTGCGCCTGGAGCCGGATGCCGGCCCGCGCCGCGATCCGTTTCAGATGGGGGAGTTCCGCCGGTGTCGCGAGGACCGTCCCGCCGGCCCCGTGGAGCGCCGCCAGGCTGCCGGCGTCGAACGGCGGATCGCAGGAAATCACCGAAGCGCGCGTCGAGCGCTGGTCGGCTTCCGTCGCAGGAAGGACCAGTATGCGGGGGCCCTTCTGCCCCGCGCCGCCGGCGGCCGCCGAGCCTTCGACATCGATCCCCCGGGCCGCCAGCCCTTCGCTGATCCGCTCCGCCCGGGCGCGGGTGCGACAGACCACCGCCACCTCCACGCCTTCCGCTTCCGGGAGCAGGGCGACGAGGGCATCGAGCTTCTCGTCCTCGGTCGCGACCGCGTACCGGATGCTTCCGGACGTGTCCGTCGACTCGCCCTCGGCGGGCCGGGCAGGGATGGTGAGGGCCTTCCGCATGTGGCCTTCCGCGTACTCCTGGACGGCGCGATCCGAGCCGGCGCCGGTGACCACGATCTTCTGACCGGCCGCGGTCATGGATTCCGTGAGGGTCCGGACGGCGTCCCACTCACCGAGCTCCTGCATCCGGTCGGCCCCGCTGATCACCAGCACGGCGACCGCGTCGAGCTTCAGGGTGGAGTCACGGACGCCGGACAGGGCGGTGGCGGGCGTGGCGACGAGGATCGGCGCCGGACGTACGGTCCAGCCGGGCGCGAGCGCCCTGATGGACAGTCCGGCCGGGGCGCCGATCCGGGCGAGGATGGAGGCGGTGCGGGAGGCCTCGTCGGTGGATGGGGCCAGAACGAGGGCGAGGGGCGCGGCGTCGTCCTCGTCGAAGGAAGCGACGCGGTCCAGGAGCGCGAGCCCCCAGGCGCCCGTGACGCCGGCGCCGCGGGACGCGTGCAGGATGCCGTTGTTGCCGCGCCGGAGCACCGGCACCGCATCCTTCTGGAGGGCGGAGGGCGCATGCCAGCCCATGTCGTGCGCGCCCGCCACCAGCTCGGGAGTGATCCCGAGATCCTCGAACCTATCCGCCATGCCGCCTCACCCGTCTTGTCAAATGCGCTGCCGCCGTCCGCCAGGCGGGACCGAATATAGCAGGGTTGCAAGAGCGGCGCCGGGCCGGGTAGCATCGCGCAATGGAGTCGCTGCAATACTGGCTCGGGCGCGCGAGCATGCTGGTCTGGGGGCTTCCCACCATTGTGCTCCTGCTGGGCACCGGCGTGTACCTCACCCTGGTCCTGAAAGGCATCCAGTTCAGGAAGCTCGGCCCCGCGCTCTGGCTGGCGCTGGTCAAGCGGGAGGAGAAGGGGGCCGAAGGGGATATCACCCATTATCAGGCCCTGATGACGGCCCTGGCGGCGACGGTTGGCGTCGGGAACATCGCGGGCGTGGCTACCGCGATCGCAGCGGGCGGGCCGGGCGCGCTGTTCTGGATGTGGATCACGGCGCTGTTCGGCATGGCGACGAAGTACTCCGAAGCGCTTCTCGGCGTCCACTACCGCGAAGTCGACGCGCGCGGGTACATGGCCGGGGGGCCCATGTACTATCTCTCCCGCGGGATCGGCGGCCGGGTCGGTCGCCTTCTCGCCGCGACGTTCGCGGCATTCGCCGCCCTCGCCGCCTTCGGGATCGGCTGCATGGTCCAGAGCAACTCGGTGGCTGACGCACTGCAGTCTTCCTTCGCCGTCCCACCCCTCCTGACCGCGGCGGTGATCGCGGTTCTGGCCGGCCTCGTCATACTCGGTGGCATCCGATCGATCGGTCGCGTCGCCGGCACCTTCGTACCCGTAATGGTCTTGTTCTATCTGGCCGGCGGGATGATCGTGCTGCTCACCAACTGGCGGGGACTCGACGACATCGCGACCCTCGTGTTCCGCGACGCGCTCACCGGCTCCGCCGCCCTGGGCGGATTCCTCGGCGCGTCCGTGCGGGAGGCGGTCCGAATGGGCTTCGCGAGGGGGATCTTCTCGAACGAGTCGGGGCTTGGCACCGGCGGGATCGCGGCCGCCGCGGCGCGGACCCGAACGGCTCCCACCCAGGCGCTGGTCTCGATGACCCAGACGTTCATCGACACCATCGTCGTTTGCACGATCACGGGCTTCACCATCATCGGGACAGGCGTCTACACCCGCCTGGACCCGGCCACTGGGCTGGCATACACCGGCGCTCCGCTGACGATGGCCGCCTTCGAGGCGGGTCTTCCCGGCGCGGTCGGCGGCTACGTGGTCGCCATCGGTCTCTCGTTCTTCGCGTTCTCCACGATCCTGGGATGGGCCTACTACGGCGAGCGTGCGGTGGAGTACCTGTTCGGGCTGCGGGCGACGAGACCCTACCGCCTGCTGTTCGTCCTGGCGGCGTTCACCGGCGCCGCCATCCTTCAGGTCGGGCACAGCGCCGGGCTGGAGCTGGTGTGGACGTTCAGCGACGTCTTCAACGGCGCGATGGCCTTCCCGAACCTGGTCGGGCTCCTGCTCCTTTCCGGCGTCGTGGCCCGGGAAACGCGGCGGGCCTTCGACGAGAAGCGCGCCACCTGACTGGAACGCCGGACGGGCGGCGACGTATCTTCCATCCCCTGCCCGGGTGGAGCAAGCAAACGTCAGAGAAGCGAGGATGGCCGTGGTGTCACTGAATCGGAACGTGGTTGCCGCGCTGGCGGCGGTCCTGCTGGGCGCTCCCGCCGTGGCCCAGAAGCACGTCCCGCTCGGGCCGGCTGCGGGCGCCTACGAATTCGTTCCGTCCGAGAGCGAGTCCGTCGACGAGAAGGTGGACCGCGCCGTCGCTCACATGAACTTCCTGATCCGCCCCTTCGCGGCCCGTCGCCTGAGGGGCGCGAACCGGCCGATCGAGCGGATCGAGATCCGCTATCCCGGCGACACGGTGTGGGTCTCTCTGCGGCCTGACGAGCCGCCCATTCGCACTCCGCGTGATGGTACTCCGACGGACTACCGCCGGGCTGATGGCGAGGTGGTGCGGGTCAGGACGGAGCTGTCGCCGGGAGTGATCGACCAGTTCTTCGACTCCGAGGACGGCGACAAGCGGATGGTGTACCGCATGCGCCCGGACGGGCTCCTCGCGCTGGACGTAGAGGTGCTCAGCGACAAGCTGAACGAGCCGTTCCTCTATACGTGGGTGTTCCGGCCCGTTCCGCCGGAAGGCGGGCAGACCTAGCGGCCCGACGGTCCTACCGCAGCCGCACCTGTAGCCGCACCGTTCGGCCCGGCTGTGGGAGCCCGCATTGATCGTAGATCGCCGAGTCGGCGACGTTGTCCACCGCCACCTCGATACCGAGCCGGCCGAGCCCGGCGGGGGCCGAGCGCAGCTGGAACGAGCGGGCGACCTGGACGTCGGCACGGGTGCTGGGGTCCAGTGTGGCGTAGCTCTCCTCCGCGTTCACCGGAGCCGCGCAGTACTGCCGCCCCATGTACTCCACCTCGCCGCCGCCCTCGAGGCCGAGGGGCAGGGCGAGCGTGCCGCCGACGCCCGCCGCGATCTCCGGCTCGTACTCTGCCCGGACGGGCCCGGTGGTCGGGCCGCCGTCCCTGATGATCGCTTCCACGTCCTGGACGATCAGCTCCGTCTCGAGGGAGAAGCGGGGCGCGGTGTAGCCGCCCAGCAGCTCGATGCCCGTGCTGCGGATCTCATCGCGGTTGACGCGCTGGAACCGCGCCGTCGAACCTCCGGGCGCGGCGCCGCGGACGATGGCGTCGTCGAGCTCCTGGTGGAACCCGACCACCTGCACATCCAGCGCGCCACGCCGGGTCGTGAATCCCGCCTCCATGGCGGTGAGGATCTCGGGGCGCAGCCCGTGGTTCGGCGCGAAGCGCCCCAGCGCCGTCGAGTACATCTCGCGGAGCGCCGGGAAGCGGCCCCGGCGGCTCACCGCGGCGTGGAGCATGAGCCCCGCGGCGGCCGTCGTGCCGCTGATCCCCACGCGACCGCCCCATTCGGTGGTCGTCCGCCCCTCGCCGGCCCCGCCGGTCTCGGGCGTATCCGCGCCGTCCCAGGCCACGCCGCCGCTGATGCGGCCCGCCCGGACGGGTCCCAGCCGCACGCCGGAGAACGGAAGCTCGACCTCGGCGCCGAGGCTCCAGAGCCGCTGCCGGTAGGAGCCCGGCGTCACCAGCGGCGCCCCGCTGGCGATCTCCGTGGTGATGATCTCGTCGTGGCTGATGTCGGCGTAGGTGAGCGCCGTGCGGACCAGGGCCGTCGGGCCCAGGCTATGCTGGCCGACGAGCCGCGCCGTCAGCGTGAGGTCCTCCGCGTCCTCCGTCTCGTCGAGATCCGAAAAGAAGGCTTCAGCGTCCGATTCGGTCGACGCGGTGGCCGGGAGGGCGAAGTCCTCGATCCGGGTCCGCCCGCCATCCGCGCCGAGGCTGAACGTCAGCTGACCGGAGCCCGCCGGGGTCTCCACGGCGCCGGTTCCGCCGCTGAGGATGCCGATCGCACGGGAGATCTCCGGATAACGCCACAGCCGCGGCCCCTCCTCCATGAGCTCCGCCGGGACGCCGCGCTCGGCGGTATACCCGGTCCCGGTCGCCGCCAGCCACGCGCCGGCGGCGCCGTAGCGGGCGGTGACGAAGGCGTCGCTTAGAGTCGACTGGCTGTTCGCCCGCACCTCTCCACCGACGAGCGCGGGGTAGCGGGCTACGAGGCCGCCCGGCTCCGCGAAACCTCTGCGGTCCCGGTGACCCAGCCCCGCCCGGACCACGAGGCGGCCACCGGCGACCTCGGCCGCAGCGCCGGTGTGAGCCGCAACGGAATAGCCGCCGAGCTGGTCCAGCCCCGCCGCCACCTGGAGCGGCTCCGGTCGGGCTCCCCCGGCCCTGCCCAGATCGATCTCGATGGCGCCGCCCAGCACGTTGGGGCCGTGGAGGATGCTGGAGAGGC
>JAHWKI010000012.1 GCA_019347975.1 Gemmatimonadota bacterium | reverse complement strand
GTGCGGTAGCGCGGATGCGGGAAGCGAACATGAGATCGGCGACGAGGGCGACGATGCGGGCGCCGTCGTTTGATTGCAAGTCGTTGTGGGGCAATCTCTTCTCCGGTTTTTCGTAGCGAGAATTGCTATTGACACTGCACTTTCCCGGCCGTTAGTATAGCAACCATGGACGTGAATTATAACCAGCCGGCGGCAGAGCCCGAGACGTTGCTGAGGGAAGCGCTCGAGGCGAACGGGCAGCGCTTCACGGAGCAGCGGAGCGCGGTGTACCGGTATCTGCGGCAGACGGAGGACCATCCGTCGGCGGATGATGTGTTCACCTCGGTGCGGGGGGTGATCCCCGACATCTCGCTGGCGACGGTGTACAAGTCGCTGGAGACGCTGGTGAGCTGCGGGCTCGCATCGAAGCTCACGTACGGCGATGGGTCGGCGCGCTACGACGGCCGGACGGACCCACACCCCCACGCGCGGTGCCTGACGTGCGGCTCCGTGGCGGACCTGCCGGGGGTGCTGGATGGCGAATCGCTGGACCGGCTGGGCGAGCTGCCCGGCTTCAGCATCGAGGGGTACCGCGTGGAGGTGGTGGGCACGTGCAGGGAGTGCCAGGAGGGCTGACCCGTCCTCCTGCCGGTGAGCTTCCAGGCCGTCGCGAGTCTCATCGCGGCGGCTTTTTCGTTTCGGGCGCTTCTCCCGAGATGCGGACGGGAACCGCCGGACACGGACACCCCCAGACGGACACGGTCCACGGTCGGTTGACACGGAAGGGCGCGGGTGGGACTCTGACGTGGTCCACGGGTGAGCAGCGGAGGCGTGCCATGGAAGGCAGAGGCCGGGCGAGGAAGGATCTGGTGCCGGACCACAAGGTACGGCCCGCGACGGACCCGGTCCGGCGCCGGGCGGGGGCGACGAGGGAGGATCTGCGGGAGGCGCTCCAGCGGACGAACGTCCGGTTCCTCCGGCTCCAGTTCACCGACATCACGGGCGCGATCAAGAACGTGGAGGTTCCGGAGAGCCAGTTCGAGAAGGCGCTCGAGGGGGACATCATGTTCGACGGCTCGTCGATCGAGGGGTTCGTCCGGATCGAGGAATCGGACATGATCCTGAAGCCGGACCCCGACACGTTCTCCGTCTATCCGTGGGGGGATCCGGAGAACCGGGTCGGGCGGCTGATCTGCGATGTGCTCACGTCCGAGGGCCACCCGTTCGCCGGCGATCCTCGTCAGGTGCTGAAGCGGCAGATCGCGGCCGCGGCCACGATGGGCTACCAGATGATGGCGGGGGTGGAAGCCGAGTTCTTCCTCTTCCACCGGACGGATGCGGGGGCGCCCACGCGGGAGACCCAGGATGCGGGCGGCTACTTCGACCTGGGACCGGTGGACCTCGGGGAGATCGCCCGCCGCGACATCGTGAACATGCTCGCGGCGATGGGCTTCGAGGTGGAGGCCGCCCATCACGAGGTCGCGCCCGGACAGCACGAGATCGACTTCAAGTACGCGGACGCGCTGACCACGGCGGACAACCTGTCCACGTTCAAGTTCGTGGTGCGGAACATGGCGGTGCGGCACGGGCTGCACGCCACGTTCATGCCCAAGCCGATCTTCGGCCAGAACGGCTCCGGGCTGCACACCCACCAGTCGCTCTTCTCCGGGGACGAGAACGTGTTCGCCAGCGGTGCGGGCGAGGATGGGATCTCCGAGATCATGCGCTGGTACGTGGGCGGCCTCCTCACCCACGCCCGTGCCTTCTGCGCGGTGACGAACCCGCTGGTCAACAGCTACAAGCGGCTGGTGCCCGGATACGAGGCGCCCGTCAACGTGGCGTGGTCCCACCGGAACCGGTCGCCGATGGTCCGCGTTCCCGCCCGGCGCGGCAAGGGGACGCGGCTGGAGATGCGGATGCCGGACCCATCGGCGAACCCCTACCTCGGGCTTGCGGTACAGCTCGCGGCCGGGCTGGACGGCATCCGCAACAGGATCGATCCGCCGGACCCCGTCGACAAGAACATCTTCGCGCTGACCGTGCGGGAGCGGCGCCGCTACAAGATCCAGGAGCTGCCCAGGGACCTGGGCGAGGCGGTGGCGGAGCTGCGGAGGAGCGAGCTGATGAAGGAGGCGCTCGGGGCGCACGTCTTCGAGCACTTCATCGCCGCGAAGGAGCAGGAGTGGGAGGAGTACATCGCGCAGGTCCACGAGTGGGAGATCGACCGCTACCTGGGCGCCTACTAACGAGCCCTGCCGGCGCCGCGGCCTCGCCCGGCTACTCCCCGTCCGACTGCGGGGCGTCGGTTCGGACCGGGCAGGTGATGCGCACGCGCGTCCCCTGGGCCGTCGGGTCCACGGTGACCTTCCCGCCCAGCTCGTTCTCGACCAGGGCGCGCACCACCGACTGCTCACCGAGGACCTCGTCCTGGACGTCGTCACCGCGGTCGGCGGCGGGCACGCCGTCGTCCGCCAGCACGACCTCGATCCCGTGCTCCTCGACCAGGATGCTGGCCGCCAGATGCCCGGTCCGTCCGTCGGGGAACCCGTGGCGGAGGGCGCTGGACGCCAGCTCGTTGAGGGCCAGCGCCAGGGAAAAGCCGTAGCGCTCCCCGACCACGTCGTCATCCCCCGTCACGGTGGTGGCGATGCGGCTCTCCGGGCGCAGCGTGTTCTTCAGGCGCTGGAGCACCCGATCGATGATCTCCCGGAGGGGAAGCCCCTTGTAGTTGGCGCGCCGGAAAGCCTCGTACGCCATCAGGAACGCGCGGAGCCGGTTCTCCAGGCTCAGCAGGGCCTCCCCGGCCGGGCGCGCGGCGCCCCGGGTCCGCTCGAGGCTGACCAGCCCCATGATCACGCCGAGGTTGTTGCGGACCCGGTGGTCCAGCTCCCGCAGCAGCTCCGCGCGCTCCTCGGCGTCGTGCCGGGCCTGTTCGTAGAGCCGGTAGTTCTGCTCGGCGAGCTGCGAGGCCTGCCGGTTTGCGTCCTGCAGCGCCTGCTCGGCCCGGTGCGCCCGCAGCCTGGAATCGATTCGCGCCTGCAGCTCCGCCAGCTGGAAGGGCTTGGGAACGTAGTCGTCCGCTCCGGCGTCGAACGTCCGCACCACGTCCTCGGGGGCGGTCCGGGCGGTCACCATGATGATGGGGAGCAGCGGGTCGATTCGGTCCTTGATCTCCCGGCAGATGGTCCAGCCGTCGGTGCCGGGGAGCATGGCGTCCAGGAGGATGAGGTCGGCCTCGTGGAGAAGGTCGAACGCCTGCTCGGCGTTGGCGGCCGCGATCACGCGGTAGCCGTGGGCGTCGAGGAGATCCGTCAGGGTCTGGCGGGCCAGCGGCTCGTCATCCACCACCAGGATGGTCGGGGGCGCGGCCTCCGGGGGCTCGTCGGCCACGGCGGCGTTCATCGGACCACTTCTGGCGGGCGCGCGAGTGAGCAAGCGCGGGTCACCCCTTCTGCAGCAGCGGCGCAGCCAGGAGGATCTTCTTTGCCAGGTCGATCATCGGCGTATTCTTGTCCTGGCTCGTCTTCTGGAGGAAGCGGTAGGCCTCCTGCTCGGTCATCCCGCGGGTCTCCATGAGGATGCCCTTGGCACGCTCGAGCGTCTTCCGCTCGTCCAGCTTGGTCTGCAGCGCGTCCCGGTCCGCCCGCGCCCGGGTCCATTCGTCGAACCGCGCCTTGGCCACCGCGATGGCGGGAGCCAGGTCGTCCGGGTCGACCGGCTTGACGAGGTAGTGGAAGATCGGCGAGCGCGTCGCCTCCTCGACCGTTCGGTTGTCGCTGTACGCCGAGAGGATGATGATCGGGATGGGCCGGTCCTGATGGATCTTGTGTGCCGCCTCGGGGCCGGTCATCACGGGCATCCGGATGTCCAGCACCGCGAGATCCGGCTTCTTCTCCCGTGCCAGCTCCACCGCCTCCCTGCCGTTCGATGCGGTGGCCACGACCTCGTGACCCAGAGCCTCGAGCTGGCTGGTCAGCGCCAGATTGTGAAGCGCCTCGTCGTCCGCGATCAGGAAACGCAGGGAATCCGCCATGCTCAGCTGCTCCAGGATAAGACGGTGGTGTGGTCGGTGGGACGAAAAAGCGCGCCTCCTCGAGCACTGCTGAAGGGGCGCGCGTGACCCGGGTGCCGCTCTATCGTCCGACCGGTGGTCAAGTTGCCCTCGCGGCACCTACGGCGCAAGACCCGTGCTCCACGGCGCGCTCATCCCTCCAGCACCACGAACGCGCCCGCGACCTCCGCAGTGTGCGTGAGGCTCAGATGCAGCCGCTTCGCCCGCCGCGTACGGGCCGCCTCCGCGGCGCGCCCGCGCACGTCCAGCGACGGCTCGCCCCGCTCGGTCCGGCACACTTCCACCTCACGCCAGTCCCCTCCCCTCCCCCACCCCAGGCCCACCGCCTTGAAGAACGCCTCCTTCGCCGCGAACCTCGCCGCCAGGGAGGGCGCCGGGTCCGTCCGGGAGAGGCAGTAGCCGAGCTCCCGCTCGGTAAAGAGCCGCTTCAGCCCGCGCTCTCCGCGGCGCTCAAGAAAGCCCCGGATCCGCTCGATTGCGACCAGGTCCATCCCCGTTCCGACGATCATGGCTCCGAATGTACGCGGGGCGCCGGGCGAGTGCGACAGGGCGGCCTCTCTCTTGCACGTTTGGCTCGTGGAAACAGATGTCCCGGACCCGTTTCAGACGAGTGCACATGACGCGTTTCACCACCCTCGCCGCCCTCGCGCTGGCGGGGCTCTCCGCGGCCGCCGCGGGCGCGATGGCCGCCCCATCGACCGCCGGGATCGCACCGGCCGCTCCGGTGGCCGCCGACGCGGCCGCGCAGGAGCTGGCGGGGGATCTGGCGCAGGTGCTGCGCGAGTCGGGGTGGCCCGCCGACCGCTGGAGCGTGATGGTGGTGTCGCTGGACGGAGGGGACACGCTCTTCGCGCACCAGCCCGGCGCGGATGTCACGCCGGCGTCGAACCTGAAGCTCTTCACCACCGCGGCCGCGCTCCACTACCTGGGGCCGGACTACCGGTACAGCACGTATCTGACGGGGACGGGACCGATCCGGAACGGCGTCCTCGAGGGCGATCTGGTGGTGTACGGGACGGGGGACCCGACGGCTTCGGGCCGCTTCTACGAGAGCGAGCGGCCGGTGTTCGAGGGGCTGGCCGACTCGCTCGTGGCGCTGGGGGTGAAGCGGGTGGCCGGTGACGTGGTCGGCGACGCCTCGTACTTCGAGGGGCCGGGCGTGGGGAGCGGATGGCAGACCACCTACATCACCCACACGTACGCGGCGCCCGCCGGGGCGCTCTCGTTCAACGACAACATCGTGACCCTGCGGGTGCGGCCGGCGGACACCGACGGTGCGCCCGCGCTGGTGGAGATGCTCCCCGCCGGGCGGGTGGAGCTCCGCAACGAGACCCGCACCGTCGCCTCGGGGAGGATGCGGATCGAGGCCACGCGCGCGTCATACGACGCGCCCCTCGTCCTCACCGGGCAGATCCCGCGGGGCTCGTCCGGCGTGTGGCGGGCCGTGCCCGTCCCGGACCCGGCGCAGTTCACCGCCTCCGTGGTGGCGGACATCCTGGAGAAGCGGGGGATCACGGTGGGGGGCACCGTCCGGGCGATCCACGACGCGGCCGCCTCGCCGATCACGGCCCGGAGCGTGTTCGCTCCGGCGCTGGAGGAGGGCCGCCCGACCGTCCACACGCTGGCCGTGCACCGGTCGCCGCCGCTGCTGGAGATCCTCAAGGTGATCAACCAGCGCAGCCACAACCTCTACGCCGAGTCGGTCCTCCGGACGGTGGGCCGCGTCGCCACGGGACACGGCTCGGTGGAGGGGGGACAGGCGGCCGTGGCGGCGCTCCTGGACGAGGACAGCCCGGCCGCCTCCACGGTCCGGATGGATGACGGCTCCGGGCTTTCCGTCCGGAACCGCGCCAGCGCGCGATCGTTCGTCGAGCTGCTGGCGTTCATGGAGAAGTCGCCGCACCGGGACGCGTACCTGGCCACGCTCCCGGAGGCCGCCGTCGACCGGGGGCTCCGGCGCATGCAGGAGACCCAGGCGGCCAGCAACCTCCGGGCGAAGACCGGCACCATCGACCGGGTCTCCTCCCTCTCCGGCTATGTCCGCGCGGCCAACGGCGAGATGCTGGCGTTCTCCATCATCAGCAACGACATCCCGTCGACGTGGAAGGCGAAGCGGATCGAGGACCGGATCGGCGCCCGACTGGCGTCCTTCGACCGGCCGGTGCAGGCCGGCCGCCTCGCGGCCGGGAGGACGCGGCCCGACACCGCGGCCGGCTCGGTCGCAGCGGGGCCGGCCGATAGCGCCGCGACGGCACGTCCGCGGCCGGCGGACACCGGTGCGGCCGTGGCCGCCACCCCCGAGCCCCGGTCCGAGGACGTGGGCAGCACGTACGTGGTGAAGCGGGGGGACACGCTCGACGCGATCGCGCGGAAGAACGGGATCACCCTCTCGCAGCTGGAGGCGGCGAACCCCGGGCTGAATCCGCGCCGTCTGATGCCGGGGCAGGAGCTCTCGATCCCCGGGGGGTGACGCCACCGGCACACGCGGGACGGCACACGCCAAACGGCCGCCTCACGGCGGCGGCATGCCAGGACGTGGCCCGTCTGGCGTGACCCGGCGGCCGTGGGCCGGGTTTTCCTTCGGATCATCCCACGCGTTCTTCCGCCAGTGGACGGGAACGACCGGATCACGGCGTTCGGCGCACGCCAGACGGACACGGTTCACAGCTTGGCGCGAGCCCTCCTCAGTCCGGGAGCAACCGCCGGGCGATATGGAAGACCTCGCCGAGCCAGACGTCCAGCTCGCCCTCGCCCGCCAGGTCGTTGAGGCCCACGCCGCCGTTGCTCGCCGCGGCATGGATGATGGGCGACCCGCCGAGGGACATGGCCACGTGGTTCACACGGTTCCGCTCGGCGAAGAACACCAGGTCGCCCGCGCGCAGGTCCTGGAAGCGATCCCCGGGATCCACCTCGGCCCCGACTCGCGCCTGCATGTCCGAGTCTCGCGGGAGCGCGATGCCGTGGATCCAGTAGCTGGCCTGGATCAGCCCCGAGCAGTCCACGCCGTTGGGCGTCACACCGCCCCACAGGTACGGGGCGCCCATCCAGCGGCGAGCGGTGCGGGTGATGCTCTCTCCGCGTGCCGGGAAGCGGTCCGCCAGCCGGTCCGCGGGCACCACTTCGCCCCCGCCCAGACGGCCCGTCCGCCCGTCCGGCAGGCGGATCATCCCGCCGGCCACCTGGAGAATGCGGGCTCCCCAGGGCAGCCGCGCGAACGTGGTGTGATCGTCATCGATGAGCTCCGCGCCGAGGGAGACGACCGGGTCCCCTCCTTCGGCCCGCTCCCACGCCAGCGCCCACTGGTTGTCCCCGCGGGCCAGGTAGCCGCGGTGCACCCAGCCGACGTGGCCGTCCTCACCGCGGATGCGCCAGAAGCGGGCGCGGCGTGAGAGGAGCGTCACGCGATGGCCGAGGACGTACTGGGTGAGCTGCGTGGAGTTCATCGTCGGCCGCCGGTAGACGGGCGCGATCGGCGCCCGGATCACCGCTTCGCACCGTGCTCCCAGATCGGGGTCGGGGAGGAGGCGCAGCTTCAGCTCGAGGGGGAGGCCGAGCTCGGTGAGGCCCGTGCGGAGCGCGTCGGCGGCGGCGGGCACCGTCGTCTGACCGGTGATCAGGTAGAGGCCGTCGACGGGACGCGTGCGGAGCTCCAGCACCTCCACACGGGGATCGGGCACGAGCTCGCGCCGGACCTTCCGGGCGACAGCGCGGATCTTCTTCAGCGGGTCGGCCACGTGTGGATCAGCCGCCCACGACGCCCCTGCTTCCCGGGCCGCCCTTCTCCCACTGTCCGAAGCTGTCCCGCTGGGCGCCGGGAGTGTCGTGGCGGCGGGACGCCATCCGGAGTCGCCTGCGCAGCTCGAACTCCGACATGGTGAGCAGGGTCCGCTCGGCGGTGTGTCGGTTGTGCCAGCGGACCTCGGGGAGCATGAGCTCGGGACCGCCGCCCTCGGGGTGCAGGACCATGTACCAGCGTCCGTGGTGACGCGGAGTATCCTCTTCCAGTGCCGTGGCCACCCAGGGTCGCCCCTCCTCGTCGGTAAAGCGCTTCATCCGGTTTCCTTGGGCTGCGATCGTTCGAACAGTGCGTCCAGCTCGGCGGGCTCCAGGTCAGCCAGCTCCGTGGCGGCGCCCTGGCGGGACTCGGCGCCCAGCATGCTCTGCCGCGGCGGCGCCCGGTTCCCCGCGGCGGGGACGAACAGGGCGAGCAGCGCGCCGAACGATTCCCGGCCGAGCACCACGTCCCACGGCCGCCCCTCGGAGTCGGTATAGCGGCGCACGACGGCTCAGTACCCCAGGATGCTGTAGCCCGAGTCCACGTGCACCACCTCTCCGGTGACCCCGCCCGCCAGCCCGGAGCAGAGGTAGAGCGCGCTCCGACCGACGTCCTCCTGCGTCACGTTGCGGCGGAGCGGCGCCCGCTCCTCCACCACGCCGAGGATGTTGCGGAACCCGCGCACCCCCGAGGCCGCCAGCGTCTTGATCGGTCCCGCGCTGATGGCGTTGACCCGGATCCCGTCGGGGCCCAGGTCCGCGGCGAGGTAGCGGACGGAAGCCTCCAGCGCCGCCTTGGCCACGCCCATGACGTTGTAGTTCTCGACCACCTTCTCGGCGCCGTAGTACGTCATGGTGAGCATCGTTCCACCCTCCGCCATCAGCGGCGCGGCCTCCCGGGCGAGGTGGATCAGCGAGTACGCGCTGATCTCCATGGCCTTGAGGAAGCCGGCGCGCGTGGTGCCGGAGAAGCGCCCCTCCAGGTCCTCCTTGTTGGCGAAGGCGACGGAGTGGATCAGCACGTCCAGCCCACCCCATGTCTCCCGGACCTGCCCGAACGTCTCCGAGACCTGCGCGTCGTCCGTCACGTCGCAGGGGAGAACGAGCTCCGCGCCGACGCTCTCGGCCAGAGGGCGGACGCGCTTCTCGAGGGCGTCGCCCACGAAGTTGAAGCCGAGGCGGGCACCCTGCTCGTGGAAGATCCGGCTGATCCCCCACGCGATGCTCCGCTCGTTGGCGACGCCGAACACCATGACCCGCTTGCCGTCCATCAAGCCCGCCATCCGCCTCCCCCTAGTCGAACATCTCGTACGCGGCGTCCATGTCCTTGCGGGAGTAGACCCGGAAGGCGACGAGCGTCTCCGTACGGTCCAGCCCCTCGATCTGCGCGATGCGCTCCGTCACGACCTCCGCGATCTGCTCCCACTCGGGCACCCGCACCACGGCGATCAGGTCCCATTCGCCGGAGACCGAGTACACCTCCGCCACCCCCTCGATGCCGGCCACCTGCTTGGCCGCCGTCGGGATCACGTCCCGGCGGGCGCGGATCAGGACCACTGCGGCTACCATCGGCGCGCTCCGGCTACGGTACAGGTCTCGTTCCCGGGCGAAGTTAGCGGCCGCTTCCTCGGAGCCGCAAGCGAGCGGGACGTCCCCGCGGCCCTGTCCCGGCGGCCTTGCGACGCGGGCACCCGGTGAGGATCTTCACCACCCCATGCACGCACCCACCCTCGTACGGCCGCGACCGGCCGCGAACCGCGCCGCCGAGGCGGGACTCCTCCTCATGGTCGCGCTGTGGGCGGTCAACTTCTCGTTCATCAAGGTGGCGCTCGACGAGATCCCGCCGTTCGGCTTCAACGCCCTGCGCTTCCCGCTGGCCGCACTGCTCCTGGCGACGGTGCTCCGGTACCGGGGCAACCTCCGGCTCCCGGACCCCGGGGACCGCGGCCGGGTCGTGGCCCTCGGGATCGTGGGGAACGTGCTCTATCAGCTCCTCTTCATCGTCGGGATGTCCCGCTCGCGCGCGGGCAACGCCAGCCTCCTGCTCACCGGCAGCCCGGTCTACACCGCCATGCTCAGCGCGGCCCTCGGCCACGAGCGCGTGCGCTCCGCCGCGTGGGCCGGCATCGCCGCAACGGTGGTCGGGATCGCGCTGGTGGTGGGGAGCGGAGAGGGCGGCTTCCGCTTCGGCGCCACGACGCTCGTCGGCGACCTCCTGCTCATCGCCGCCTCCGCGGTCTGGGCGTTCTACACGGTGGGCGCGCGCGACCTCATCCGGAAGTACGGCTCCGTGGCCGTCACCGCATGGACGCTCTGGGTGGGCGCCTTGCTCCTGCTGCTGATCGGGCTGCCGGACCTGGTCCGGCTCGACCGGCCGCCGTCGCTGCTGGCGTGGGCGGGCGTCCTCTACGCCGGGGTGCTCGGGGTCGGCGTCGCATACCTCCTCTGGTACCGGGCGGTGAGCGTGCTGGGCAACACCCACACGTCCGCGTTCTCCAACCTCACGCCGGTGCTCGCCATCCTCGTGGCCTGGCTCTGGCTCGCCGAGGTGCCCAACGTGTGGCAGCTCCTGGGCGCGGTGGTCATCATCGGCGGGATCTCCGTCGTCCGGCGCTCGACGGAGGCGGCATGAGGAGCGATTCCCGCCGCGTCGAGCGGATGCGACGCGGCGTCGCGGAGTTCGGGACGACGGCGGGCACCCTCGGGTCCACCGCCGCGCAGACCGTCATGGTGGCGCTGCTCCCCATCCTCCTCGACCGCTACACGGACTCCGCCACGCTGATCGGCTTCGCCATCGGCGGGGAGGGGATCGTGGCGATCCTGGTGCCGTACTGGATCGGCGCCGCCAGCGACCACCTCCCCGAACGCCTCGCCGCCCGCTTCGGCCGCCGCACGTTCTTCCTCCTGCTGATGGCTCCGCTCATGGCGGCCTCCGTGGCCATCGCGCCGTTCCTGGACGGCTTCTGGATGATCGCCGGGGCGGCGCTGATCTTCTTCCTCACGCTCCACGGCTACCTGGCTCCCCTCTGGGCGCTCATGGTCGACGAGGTGGCCCCGGACCGATACGGGCGGGTGCAGGGCATCCGGGGTGCCCTCCACTCCATGGGCCTCGGGTTCGGCCTCGTCGCCGGCGGCCTCCTCTTCGCCGTGTGGGAGCCCCTGCCGTTCCTCGCCGCCGCGCTGCTCATCCTGGTCACCACGGCCGTCACCTACTTCACCTCGCCCCGGACCCGCGCGCCGGGGCACGAGCGTGACGCGGGGGACACGGCCGACGTGCTGAAGATCTGGCGACGGCTGAAAGGCCGTCCGGCGGTGAGCTGGATGCTCCTGGCCAACTCGCTCTGGAGCGCGGGGGTGGACGGGATCAGGCCCTACATCTTCCTCTTCGCGGCCATCGTGCTGGGGATCAACGTGGCCGAGACGTCGCTCCTTCTGGTCGTGATCGTGGGCGGGCTGGGGGTCGGGGCGCTGGTTCTCGGCAACCTCGGCGACCGCTACGGCCACGCGAAGGTGCTGGCCCTCGGCGGCGGGATCACGGGCGCCGCCATGGTCGCCGGGTTCTTTGTCCGGGACGTGCCGGGAGCCATCGCCCTGCTGCTGTTCGCCGGGCTCGGCGCGGGAACGCTCCTGACGCTGCCGTACCCGCTGTACGCGCGGCTCCTCCAGCAGAAGGGCGTGGGCCGTGACACGGGCCTCTACATCGTGACCATGGGCATCGGCCGGATCGTGGCCCCGGTGCTCATCGGCGTCGCCATCGACCTGGCGCGCCGGACCATGCCGGAGACCCGCGGCTATCCGGTGATGTGGCCGATCGCCGGCCTGCTCACGCTCCTCGGCATCCTGGCGCTGGCCAGGGCGATGGTGCACGCCCGGCGCCTCGAGCTGCTGGTCGAGCAGACCTCGGACGGACCATGAGCGAGCCAGCCAACAGCAATCGTGCGGGCCCGCCGCCGCCGCTGCGCCCGGCGGAGCGCCTGGACCCCTCCATCTTCCACCTGCCGGTGGAGCGCATGAGGAGCGGGTACTACTCGGACAAGTACTTCGTCCGGGCCCGCGAGGTGCTGATCGCCGACGGGCACCACCCCGTCATCACCATGCAGGTGTTCCAGAAGAAGCACGCGTACCTCGGGGGCATCGACGAGGCCATCGCCATCCTGAAGCTGTGCCTCAGCGACGGCTTCGCCTGGGAGGACCTGGAGGTCCACGCGCTCCGGGACGGGGACCGCATCGAGCCCCTGGAGAGCGTCCTCCACATCACCGGCCCCTACCCGGCGTTCTCCCACCTGGAGACCCTCTACCTCGGCGTGCTGGCGCGCCGCACCAAGGTCGCGACGAACACCCGCAAGGTCGTCGAGGCCGCGTGGCCCCGGTCCGTCATGTTCTTCCCCGCCCGCCACGACCACTGGCTCGTCCAGACGGGCGACGGCTACGCGGCGCACATCGCGGGCGCCATCGGCGTATCCACCGATGCGCAGGCGTCCTGGTGGGGATCGAAGGGGGCGGGCACGGTGCCCCACGCCCTCATCGCCGCGTACGGCGGGGACACGGTCCGCGCGACGGTGGCGTTCGCGAAGCACATGCCCGAAGAGGTGAACGTCATCAGCCTCGTGGATTTCGAGAACGACTGCGTCCGGACCTCGCTGGAGGTGGCCCGCGCCCTGGGGCCGCGGCTACACGGCGTGCGGCTCGACACGTCCGAGTCGCTCGTGGACCGTTCCATCCTCCCGCAGATGGGCGCGTTCGATCCGCGGGGCGTGAATCCCCAGCTCGTGTGGAATGTGCGGAACGCTCTGGACGCCGAGGGGTTCAATCACGTCCGGATCGTTGTCTCCGGTGGCTTCAGCGTAGACAAGATCAGGCATTTCGAAGAGCTCGGTGTTCCGGTGGACTCGTACGGCGTCGGATCCTCGCTCTTCCGGGATCGTTTCGATTTCACGGCGGATGTGGTACTGTTGGACGGTCGGCCGTTGGCCAAGGTCGGTCGTTCCCGTCGTCCCAATCCCCGCCTCGAGCGGGTAATCTGAGCACCCACTGAAGAACGTAAGGGCACGCGATGAAGCGAGCTGCACGTGCGGGTTGGCTGCCGGTCCTCCTGGTATCCACGCTGGGCGCCACGCAGGGCGGCCTGGGCGTACCGGTCGTGGCCGCGCCGGACGGGAACGGCCCGCGGACGCGCCACGTCGTCGTCATCTCCGTCGACGGCCTCCGCCCGGACGCCATCGAGCGGTTCGAGCTGCGGACCCTCGGCCGCCTGGTCCGTGAGGGGAGCAGCGCCATCGACGCGCGGACGATCCTCCCGAGCAAGACGCTCCCGTCGCACACCTCCATGCTGACCGGGCTCCTCCCCGAGGACCACGGCATCACGTTCAACCGCGAGATGGGCGCGGAGGAGAACGTGTCGGTCCCGACCATCTTCGAGTTGGCCCGGGAGCATGGCCTCTCCACTGCCGCGTTCTTCAGCAAGGCCAAGTTCCGTCACCTCCAGCGCCCGGACGCCTACGACTACTGGCAGGCACCCGGCTCCAACGCCGACAACTGGCTGGCGACACGGACCGTGGCGGACGCGGTGCAGTACCTCCGGCACGAGCGGCCGAACCTGCTGTTCGTTCACATCGGCGAGCCCGACTACGCCGGCCACACCACGGGCTGGATGAGCATCTTCTACGGCTGGGCGGCTCGCCGCGCGGACGCCGGCGTGGCCCGGGTCCTGGAGGCCGCGGACGATGCCTTCGGACGCGGCGGCTACACCGTCATCCTGACCGCCGACCACGGCGGCCACGAGCACGGCCATGGCACCGAGGTCGAGGAAGACGTGCGGATCCCCTGGATCGCCTGGGGCGCGGGCGTGACGCCGGGGAGCCGTCCCGCGGGCGTCCGCACCATGGACACCGCCGCGACCGCCCTCTGGCTGCTCGGCGTTCCGCACCCCGCCCACTGGGAGGGGCGCCCGGTCCGCTCGGCCTTCGGGGTGCAGGGGCAGGCGCTCCCGGTGGCCGCCGGGTCGTAGCGCTTCCCCTGACGGCCTTCTGGCGCTGCGCGGGCTCCTGTCTCGCGCGAAGACGCGAAGGGAGCGAAGACGCGAAGAACTCCCGGCTCTGACGCGCCGCGGGCGGAGCTGGATCCCCGGTGACTCACCTCACCGGGGATTTTTTTGTTGGTCGCTATCAAGAGTTACGGGGCGGGGAACGCCTGCGGCTAAGACAAAGAAAAAAAGATTCGCCCGGAAGCCCCCGGTCGGCGCGTGGGGGTCTGATCGCCCGGAAAGCTGAAGCCGTCTTCGCGTTCTTCGCGTTCCTTCGCGTCTTCGCGTGAAACGGATCGTCCGCGCAGCCCCCACCCCCGGACCCCGGCAGAAATCAGCGGTCCCGTTCCGCCCTCAGCTCCAGCAGATCGAGGACGGGCGCGCCGGTGAGCGCGGACTTCGCCGCCCGGACGCGCCCCAGCACCCGCACCCGCTGGAGCGGCGCGAGACGCCGCACCTCGTCCACCCGCTCCGGCGGGACGGCCACGTAGACGAAGCCGGGCTCGTCGCCGGGGCCGCGGGCGAGGATGAACGGCTCCCCCTCGAGGAAGTCGGTGCGGAACCGCTCGGCCTGCTGGATCGCGATGAACTGGATGCTCCAGTCCACCAGCCGCCCCCGGTATCGCTCGGGGTCCTCCGCCAGCTCCGCGGTGGAGATGTCGTGGAGCACCGTGGCGGCCGCCGTGTCCGCGCCCACCAGCGAGGCCGCGAACGTCCAGCCCTCCACCCGCACCCTGGCCAGGTTGCCTTCGCGGGACAGGACCTGCACGCTGGCCCCAGGCGCCACCCGCGCCAGCGTATCCCCCTGCGGGCTCTCCAGCAGCGTGCTCCCGCCGGGCCCCGCGACGGTGTACTCACCCCTCGCGCCGGCCGCGGCCGCCGGGGTCCCGCTACCCGCGGCGGGTCCGGTGACCGGCGCGGGGGCCGCCGCCCGCGCCCGCCCCGCCGGCGTTCCCGGGGGCAGCGGCGGCGGCTCGTCGGCGGCGGGCTCCAGCTCGAGCGACGGCTCCCACAGCCAGCCGACGCGCCGCACCCGGATCCAGCGGTCCCGGCTCTCCAGCCGGTCCAGTCGCATCCCCGGCCGGAGCCGCGCCGTGATCGGGCCGTTGGGCGACGCCCGCAGGTTCTCGCCTCGCCGCGCCGAGACCACCAGGTCGTGCCCCTCCTCCCGCTCCTCCCGGACGGACGGACCCCAGACCCACCCCTCCAGCGTGGCCTCGCGCCACCGGTCCTGCTTCGCTCCGAGCGGCAGCTCCGTCTCCGCCACCACCTCGGCCAGGATCGGACCGGAGGGCGTGGAGCGGAAATTCTCCCGGGCCACCCGGACCGTCCCGGTCTGGGCGTCGAGGGCTCCGGCCGCCGCGAGGACGATCAGAACGCAGCCAGCGGGGCGACGGAGGAGCCGGGAGGAATGCTTCAGCACCTGGGCCAAATGTCGGTGAGCTAGCGAGTTAGCCGGTGATCGAACGTCAACGTAACCCGCACGACTCACCGACGTCAACGCGGGCGCGGCGGTCGCTTGCGTGCCCCCTGCCCCGCTCCTAGCTTCTGGCACCCGTCCACCGGGCGGGACACGGGAGCGGCACGAAACGGAAGAGGATCGGAAGACGTGAGACGAAGCACGCGCTGCGGCACCCTCCTCAGCGGGAGCGCCATCGCGGCCATCCTGCTGCTGGCCGGCACCCTGGCCGCGCCCGCCGGCGCACAGCAGATCACCTCACCCTACGACTTCATCGAGACGGCCCAGGGCATCCGCGTCTTCGGCGGTTATGTCTTCACCGACCGCGGCACGATCGACATCGGCCCCGGATCCGGACCGGTGTTCGGGGCCGGGTACAACATCCGCGTCAGCGGCCCCTTCGAGTTCGATGCGCGGGCGAGCGTCCTGCCGACCAGCCGCCGCGTCTACGATATCACGCCCACGGACAGCGCGACGCTCCGCGCGGACCCGAAGGCCGGGCTCGTGGAGCTCGGCACCGCCAACCTGTCCCTGCTCCTGGTCGACGCCACGCTCCGCTTCGACATCACCGGCCCGCGCACCTGGTACCGCCTCCAGCCCTACGCGCTGATCGGTGCCGGCGGTGCCTTCACCCTCACGAGCGACAACACCGCGGAGGAGAACCTCCCCACGGACGTGGATCTCAGGGTACGCTTCCGCAACGGCTTCACCGGCCACGTCGGCGCCGGGGTCGAATGGCACCCGGCCCGCCGGTTCACCCTCCGTGCCGAAGCCCGCGACCTCCTCTGGAAGATCCACGTGCCGTCCGGCTTCTTCCAGAGGGGCCGCATCATCGACGACGAGCAGTGGGTCCAGACCGCTCACCTGACACTCGGTCTCGCCTGGCGGTTCTGACGTCCGGCACCGGCGTTGCATGCTGGTCTCCCGGCTTCAACTCGCGAGGAGACGCACATGCCCAAGGATTTCGAGAACATCATCAACACGGACCAGCTCGACGATGACGAGATCCGTGACCTCGTCCGCCAGCGCCTGAACGAGGCGGAGGACTTCGAGGTGGACAACGTCGACGTCGAGGTGAGAGAAGGGCAGGTCTTCGTGGACGGCCGCGTGGGCACGGACGAGGAGCGGCAGCACGTCGAGCAGGTCCTCACCGCCATGGGCGTCCAGGACTACGAGAACAACGTCGTCGTCGACGAGGTGGTCCGGGCCGAGCACTCCGAGGCCGCGGACATCGCCATCCTCGAGGACGCCGCCATCGACGACGAGCTGGGAGAGCGCGGCAAGGCCACCACCGACACCGCAGAGCACCTCCTCCCGGACACGGCCGGCGAGCAGTTCGGCACCCGGGACATGAAGAAGGCCATCGAGCAGGGGCAGTCCTACAACGCACCCGATGGCCCGATGCAGGAGGGGATCGAGGGCGGACCCGGCGGCGAGCGGCACTGACCGACGCGGGTGCCGCTTGCGGGCTCTCCCCGGCGCGCCCACTCTGACGGATGCGAACCGCGCCGACGTGGGCGATCTTCTGGGTGGCCCCCCTGGCCGCCCTGGCCGCCTGCGGCGGCTCCGACGCCGACCGGCAGCGTGTGCTCCTGGTCACCACCACCTCCGTCGAGGCCTCCGGGCTGCTCGACGAGCTCCTCGAGGCCTACCACGCCGCGCAGGGGAGGTACCGCCTCGCCCCTACCGCCGTCGGCTCCGGCGCCGCCCTGGAGATCGGACGACGCGGCGACGCCGACCTCCTCCTGACCCACGACCCCGAGGGCGAGCGGCGCTTCATCGCGGAGGGACACGCGGCCGGCCACGGCCCCATCATGATGAACCGCTTCCTCGTCGCGGGCCCGTCGGCCGACCCGGCGGGCAGCAGGGGGGCCTCCGATGCCCCCGCGGCACTGCGGCGGGTCGCCGACGCCGGCGCCCCCTTCGTGTCCCGCGGAGACGACTCCGGGACGCACGCCCGCGAGGTCGCCCTGTGGCGCGCGGCGGCTATGGCGCCGTGGGAGAGCCGCCCGGGCTGGTACGTGGAAGCGGGGACGGGAATGGGAGAGACCCTCCAGATGGCGAGCCAGCTGGGCGCCTACACGCTGACGGACCGCGGTACGTTCCTCCACCTCCGCCGCTCCCTGCGCCTCGACCCGCTCGTCGAGAGCGGCCCCGGCCTCGAGAATCACTACACCTTCATTCTCCCACGTGAAGCCACCAACGCGGAAGGCGCGAGAGACTTCATGGGGTGGCTCCGCGGCCCGGGCCAGACGGTGATCGCCGACCACGGCATCGCCTCCTTCGGCGAGCCGCTGTTCGTCCCCACCGCCGTCGACTCCGCCGGCTGACCCGTGGACCTCATCGCCGGCGCCATCGTCGAAGCCTTCCGGCTGATCGCCTCGCTGGACCGGTACGTGTTCGAGATCGTCCTCCGGTCGATCCAGGTCTCCGGCGGCGCGCTGCTCCTGGCCGTGGTCGTCGGGCTCCCGTTCGGCATCCTCCTCGGCGTCGGCCGATTCCCCGGCCGGCGCCTGCTGGTGGCCATCACCTACACCGGCTTCGCGCTCCCACCCGTGGTCGTCGGGCTCTTCGTCTACTTGGTCCTCTCACGCGAGGGACCCGCCGGGGCCCTCGCCCTCCTCTTCAGCCCCACCGCCATGGTCCTCGCCCAGGCGCTCCTCGCCGCCCCCTACGTCGCCGGCGTCAGCCTGGCGGCGATCCAGGCCGTCCCTCCCGACGTCCGCCTTCAGGCCCGGGCCCTGGGCGCCGGCCGCGGCCGCGCACTCTGGGCCCACCTCCGCGAGGCCCGGCTCGGCATCCTGGCCGCCGTCATCGCCGGCTTCGGCGCGGTGATCTCCGAGGTCGGCGCGGCCACCATGGTGGGCGGCAACATCATCGGCGAGACGCGCGTGCTCACCACCGCCATCGTCCTGGAGACGCGGCGCGGGAACTTCGAGACCGCCATGGCGCTGGGCTTCATCCTCATGGCCATCGTGCTCACCGTGAACGTCCTCCTCACGCGCGTGCAGCAGGGGCCCGCGTGGGAGCGGACGGCCACGGAGCGGCCCTGGGCGTGAGCGCGCTCCTCGCCGCCGAGGGCCTCACCCGCCGCTATGGCGAACGCGTCGTCGTCGACGTCGCCCACCTGGCCATCAGCCGCGGCGAGGTGCTGGCGGTGCTGGGCCCGAACGGCGCCGGGAAGTCCACGCTCTTCCGCCTGCTCCTCCTCCTGGAGCGACCCGACGCCGGGCGCGTGCTGCTGGACGGCCGCCCGGTCGAGCCCGGTGACGAGAACGCGCGCCGTCGCCTGGCCGGCGTCTTCCAGCGACCGCACCTGTTCTCGGGGACGGTGAGGGACAACCTGCGCTTCGGGCTCGCCGCCGCCGGCGTGCGCCGGAGCGAGTGGCGCGCGCGGACCGATCGCGTGGCCGGTGAGCTGGGCCTGGCCGGCCTCGTCGATGCCCGGGTCGGCCGGCTCTCCGGCGGCGAGGCGCAACGGGTCGCGCTGGCGCGGGCGCTGGTTCTCGAGCCCGACGTGCTCCTGCTCGACGAGCCCACCGCCGGCCTCGATGCCACCATCCGCCGCCGCTTCCGCGAGGAGCTGGGTGGGGTGCTTCGGGAGCGGGCGGGCGCCGTCGTGCTCATCACCCACGACGCCGCCGATGCGTTCGACCTGGCCGACCGCGTCGCCGTGATGGAGGGCGGCCGCATCGCGCAGGTGGGGACGCCCGAGGACCTGACGACGGACCCCGCCACCCCCTTCGTCGCCGCGTTCACCGGCGCGGAGCTCCTGCTGGATGGAGTCGTGGAGACGACAGAGGAAGGGACGGTCCGCGTCCGGGCCGGGGACGCGCGGCTCGTCGCGCGGGCTCCGGAGCCCGCCCTCGAACCAGGGACCGCCGTGCACGTGCGCTATCGCCCCGAGGACGTCACCCTCGCCCCCGCCGACGTGCCCGACGTGAGCGCCCGCAACCACCTTCCGATGCGCGTCCGCTCCACGACGCCCTCGGGCGGCCTCATCCGCGTCCGGCTCGAGGGTCCCATCGAGCTGGCCGCTCTCGTCACCCGCGAGAGCGCCGAGCGGCTGGGGATCCGCCCCGGCGCCGCGGTGACGGCACTGCTCAAGTCCACCGCCCTCCACGTCTACGCCGCCCACCGCTGACGCCCTGCAGCCCGCGGCCGGCCCCGGTATATTGGCCCGCATGACAAGGGACGTCGTAGCGGTACCCGAGAAGGCGGTGCGGCTCCGGGTGAACGGGCTCCGGATCGCCACGTGGACGTGCACCCCGCACGCCCTGGAAGCGCTGGCCGCCGGTCGCCTCGTCCACGACGGCTTCATCACCTCTGCAGACGATGTTCTCGCCCTCCGCACGCTCCCCCCGGAGGACGGCATCCTGGGCGTCGATGCCGAGGTGCCGCCGGGCCGCATGGCCGTTGCCGTCGCCGAGGCGGAGCATCGCGACGAGCACGGCTGCGGACCCCGCTTCCTCCTGGACTGCCGCCCCGACCTCATCCGCCGGGCCCCCGCCGCGCCGCCTCCGGACCCCGCCGCCTTCCACGGCCTCTTCCGCGCCCTCTACGACGGCGCCGCCACCTACCGCGGCACCGGCGGCCTGCACACCGCGGCGCTCAGCGACGGCGCCTCCCTCTCCTTCCTCCACGAGGAGGTCGGCCGCCACAATGCGGTGGACAAGGCGATCGGGCACGCGCTCCTCGAGGGCGCGGACCGCCCGGCGCTCGGCCTCGTCACCACCGCCCGCATCAGCGGCGACATCGCAGCCAAGGCCGCCCGCGCGGGCCTCGCCTGGATCGCCAGCCGCTCCGTCCCCACCACCCTCGCCGTCGAGATCGCCGCCGTCGCCGGCATCGGCATCGTCGCCCGGGCCCCGAGCCCCGACGCCCGCGTGTTCGCGCCCGGCGACTCCGTATCGGAGGCGCGATGAGGCCGTTCGGCGCCATCCTGGCCGGCGGCGAGAGCCGCCGCTACGGCGCGCCCAAGGCGCTGGCGGACGTGGGCGGCCGGCGCATCATCGACCGGGTCGTCGACCGGCTCGGGGGCGTATGCGACGACCTGGTCGTCATCGCCAACGACCCCGACCTCTTCCGCGACCTCGGCCTTCCCACCCGCCCCGACCTCCGCGCCGGCCTCGGCGCGCTGGGCGGGATCCACGCGGCCCTGGCGTGGGCGCAGAAGGAGGGACGGCCGGGCATCGTCGCCGTCGCGTGCGACATGCCGTTCCTCTCCGCGCCCCTCCTCCAGCGGCTGCACGACCTGGCGTTCGGGGAAGCTGGAGCACCCCGGGGCGCCAGCGGACCGGAAGGGGGCCGCCCTGACCTCGTCGTCCCCGAGAGCCGCGGCCGCCGGGGCGTCGAGCCCCTCTGCGCCGCCTACGCCACCGCGTGCCTCCCCGCCATCGAGGCGCAGCTGGACGGCGGCGACAGCCACGTCATCGGCTTCTACGACGACGTCCGCGTCCACCGCCTCCCCCTCGCCGAGGTCGACTCGCTGTGCGACCCCGAGCGCGCGTTCCTCAACGTGAACACGCCCGGCGAGCGGGACCGGGCGGAGCGGCTGGCGGAGGCGTCGGATGCCCACTGACTGGTCGAACCGCGACGCCGACTGGATCTCCGTTCGCGAGGCCGTCGAGCGCGGGCTCGCCGCCGTGGCGCCGCTGGAGGCCGAGGAGGTCCCGCTCGACGACGCCCTCGGCCGCACCCTCGCCGCCGACGCCGTCTCCCCCATCGACCAGCCGCCGTGGGACAACAGCGCCATGGACGGCTACGCCGCCCGCGCCGACGACGTCCGCGGCGCGTCCGCCGACGCCCCCGTCCGCCTCCGCGTGGTCGACGACATCCCCGCCGGCGGATTCCCGTCCCGTCCCATCGGCCCGGGCGAGGCTGCTCGCATCATGACCGGCGCGCCCGTCCCCGAGGGCGCGGACTCCGCCGTCCGGGTCGAGCACACAGACGCGGGCGAGGACATGGTGGAGATCCGGCAGGAACGGGACGCCGGCTCCAACATCCGCCGCCGTGGCGAGGACCTCACGGCGGGCGCCGTGGCTCTCGCCGCCGGCACCGCGATCTCCCCCGCCGCCATGGGCGTGCTGGCGACGATCGGCGTGGCCAGGCCCGCGGTGGTCCGCCGCCCCGTCGTCGCGATCCTCTCGAACGGGGACGAGCTCGCCGCGCTGGACGACTTCGACCAGGTCCTGGCCGGCCGGAAGATCGTCAACTCCAACAGCTACTCCCTGATCGGCGCCGTCGCCGCCATGGGATGCGTCCCCCGGCCGCTGGGGATCGCCCGGGACGACAGGGCAGACATCCGCGCGAAAGTGGAGGCCGCGCTGGACGCCGACGTGCTCGTTACCTCCGCCGGCGCCGCCGTCGGCCAGCACGACCTGGTCAAGGACGTCCTCGACGACATGGGCTACGAGCCCGCGTTCTGGCGCGTCCGCATGCGACCGGGGAGCCCGGCATCGTTCGGCACGTTGCGGCGGCCCGGCGGGCCGCCGCTCCACGTCTGGGGGCTGCCGGGGAATCCGGTCTCGGCCCTCGTCACCTTCATGGTCCTGGTCCGGCCGCCGCTCCGTCGGATGCTCGGGCGGACCGAGGTGCACGAGCCGGTGATCCGGGTCCAGGCCGCGGAGCGGATTCCCTCCAAGCCGGACAAGACGCACTTCCAGCGGATCATGCTCGAGCCCGGCGACCCGTTCCCGCTCGCGCGTCCCACGGGGCCGCAGGGTTCGGGGATCCTGACGTCCATGACCCGGGCGGATGCGCTGGCCGTGATCGCGGAGGGAGCCCGGGGAGTCGAGGCCGGCGAGCGGGTGCTCGCAATGCCGTTGGGAGGTCCCGATACCGCCGCGGCGGCGTACGGGCTGCCGGAGTGACGCCCGCCGGGCGGTGCACAGGTCACAGCGGAGGCGTGAAGTCGGAAAGATTCGGGACCGGATGGGCCGTCTTCCGGCTTCACGTCTCGCGGCGACGTCAGGACGGCAGTCGTTCCGCGTCGCGGCGACGCCTGCCGGATCCACGTCGCTCGGAGACGTCAGGCCGGTACCCGGGGGGCGACGGACGGGATCCTGCCGGGCTGACGCCACCGACGACGTGCGCCCGCGTCCCCGGTCGCTTGCCTCTCCGAGCACGGCGCCGGAAGATAAGGGAAACAGCGGCGCGCAACCGGGCGGCCATGGACGCCTCGGCGCCACACACTCGAACGCAATGACGCCCCATGCCCGATAACCGCATCCTGCCGCAGCAGCACCAGCCCCTCCTACCCCGGGACCGCCTGATCATCAGCGACGAGCCGGGCGAGGAGGCGGTGCCGATGGACGTCGCCATCGTCGGCGGCGGCCCCGCGGGCCTCGCCTGCGCCATCGAGCTTGCGCGCCTTGCCGCGGAGGACAACGAGGGCGGCGGCGGGATCGGCGAAGTCGAGATCGCCGTGCTCGAGAAGGCCGCCGCGCTGGGCGAGCATTGCCTGTCCGGCGCCGTCATCAACCCCGGCCCGTTCCGGGAGCTGTTCCCCGGCCTCTCGGATGGCGACTTCCCCTTCCGCGGCGCGGTGACCGGCGAGCGTGTCTACGTGCTCACCGAGGGCCGCTCCTTCCGCATCCCCATCCCGCCGCCGATGAAGAACCACGGCAACCGGATCGCTTCGATCTCCGAGGTGGTACGCTGGATGGGCGAGAAGGCGGAGGCCGCGGGCGTCAACGTCTTCACCGGCTTTCCCGCCGACGCCCTGCTGGTCGACGGCGACAGGGTCCGCGGTGTCCGCACCGCCGCGACGGGCCTCGACCGCTCCGGCAATCCCGGCTCCGGCTACATGCCGCCCACGGACGTGACGGCGAAGGTGACCGCCCTCGCCGAGGGGACCCGCGGCACGCTGTCCCAGGCGTACATGCGCTGGCAGGAGATCGGCTCGCCGAACCCGCAGATCTTCGCGCTGGGCGTGAAGGAGATCTGGGAGACGACGAAGCCGCTGGACGCGGTCGTCCACACGCTCGGCTGGCCGCTCCCCACCGACGCGTTCGGCGGGAGCTTCATGTACCCGCTGGAGCCGAACCTGGTGGCTATCGGCCTCGTCGTCGGGCTCGACTATCGTGACGCCGGCCTCGACCCCCACGTCCTCATGCAGCGTATGAAGACCCACCCGCTCTTCCGGGAGTACCTGGAGGGCGGCGAGATGGTGGAATGGGGCGCCAAGACCATCCCCGAGGGCGGCTTCTTCGCCCTGCCCGAGCGCCGCCACGGCGACGGCGTCGTCATCCTCGGCGACGCCGCCGGCTTCGTCGACGTCCCCTCCCTCAAGGGCATCCACTACGCCGTCCAGTCCGGCCGCCTCGCCGCCCGCGCGATCTTCGACGGCCTGAAGAAGGGCGACACGTCCACCGCCACCCTCCGCCGCTACGACGACCTCGTCGACACCGGCTTCATCGCCACCGACCTGAAGCGGACCCGCAACATGCGACTCGCGTTCAAGTCCGGGTTCTACATGGGCGGGCTGAAGGCGTCGCTGATGACGCTCACCGGCGGCCGCTTCCCCGGCGGGATGATCGACATGCATGCCGACGCCGCCACGCCCAAGGACCCGGCCGATGGCGACCAGCCACCGTTCACCCCCGACGGCAAGCTGACGTTCAGCAAGGTGGACGCGGTCTTCAAGGCCGGGAACAAGACGAGGGATGACCTGCCGTCCCACCTGATCGTCGGGAAGGACGTGCCGAAGGAGGTGGCCGAGATGTACGCCCGCCTCTGCCCCGCCGGCGTCTACGAGGTCCGCGACGACGGCACCCTCGTCGTCAACGCCCCCAACTGCATCGACTGCAAGGCCACGGACGTGCTCGGACCCAGATGGACGCCGCGCGAGGGCGGGAGCGGACCATCCTACCGGCGCATGTAGGAACGAAAGAACTACAGAAAAACAGAACAGCAGAAAAACAGGAACGGCCCCCGCGAAAGGGGCGCCGCGGGAATCCCGTGGCGCCCCGGCGCCGAAGGCGCCGCACAGAGCAGTTCCGCTGTACTGCTGTTCTGCTGTTCTGTAGTTCTTACCCCTTCAGCTTCCGAATCTCCTCCGTCAACCTCGGCACCACCTCGAACGCATCGCCCACGATCCCGTAGTCCGCGACCTTGAAGATCGGGGCGTCGGCATCCTTGTTGATCGCGACGATGGTGCTGGCGGTGCGCATCCCGGCCAGGTGCTGGATCGCGCCGCTGATCGCCACCGCGAAATAGAGCTGCGGCGAGACCGTCTTCCCCGTCTGACCCACCTGCTCCCCGTGCGGGCGCCACCCGGCGTCGACCACGGCCCGGGACGCGCCGAGCGCGCACCGGCTCCCCAGGGCGCCGGCGAGGTCCTCCAGGAGGCCCCAGTTCTCCGGGCCCCTCAGTCCACGGCCGCCGCTCACCACGACCGGGGCCTCCGCCACGTCCAGCGTCTCCCCGCTACCCGCGCGCACCTCACGGACCCGCACCTTCCAGGCGGTCGGGTCGACGTCGGCGGACACCGTCTCCACCGTCGCCTGCCGCGGATTCTCCTCGGGGCGGAAGACGTTCTGCCGCAGGGTGACCACCCGGGGGCTCCCCTCCAGCGTCACCTCGGCGAACAGCTTGCCGGTGTAGACGGGTCGCGTGATGAGGAGCTCGCCGTCCTCGACCTCCAGCTCCGTCGCCTCCGATGCCATCGGCACGTCCAGCTTCGCCGCCACCCGTGGCGCCAGGTCCCGACCGGACGCCGTGGCCGCGAACAGCACCGCGAAGTAGTCCTCCGCCTTCGCCCGCTCCGCCAGCGCCTCCGCGTACCCTTCCGGGTTGTACGACGACAGCGCCTCCGCTTCCACCGCGATCACCCGATCGGCGCCGAACGTCCCCAGCGACTTCGCCGCGTCACCGATCCCCGCCGCGCCGATGATCAGCGCGTCCACTTCGCCGCCGATTCCGTCGGCCACCTTCCGGGCCGCGCTGACGACTTCCTCGGAGACACGCTTCAGGGTCCCGTCCCGCTGCTCCACCACCGCCAGTACCTTCGCCATGATCTCGTCGCCTCGCTACAGGACCTTCGCTTCTTCACGGAGCAGACGGACCAGCTCCGGGACCGCCTCCGCACCCTCGCCCACCACCTTCCCCTCCGGCCGGGGGGGCGGCTCGCTGTACCGCCGCACCTTCACCCGCGACTCCGCGCCCTCGGCCGGCTTCTCCTCGAGCGGCTTCTTCTTCGCCGCCATGATGCCCTTCAGCGACGGATAGCGGGGCTCGTGCTCGCCCTTCGTTACCGTCACGACGGCCGGCAGGTCCACTTCCACCACCTCGGTGCCGCCCTCGACCTCGCGGTGGCACACCAGGGTGTCCCCCTCCTTCTCGATCGACGAGACCACCGTCACGCATGGCATGCCCAGCAGCTCGGCCAGCATCGGCCCGACCTGCTGCTGGTCGTCGTCCGCCGCCTTCATGCCGCACAGGACCAGGTCCGGGCCCAGCTCCTTCAGCTCCGCGGCCAGCGCTCGCGCCACGGCGAGGCCGTCCATCGAGCCCTCCCCGTCCAGCCGGATCGCCCGGTCCACCCCCATCGCCAGCGTCGCCCGGAGCTGCTCGCCCGCGCCCGACCCGCCCAGCGAGATCGACACCGTTTCCCCCTCGCCCGTCGCATCCTTCAGCCGCAGCGCGGCCTCCACGGCGAACTCGTCGTACGGGCTCACCACGAACTTCAGCCCGCTCTCGTCCACCGATGTGCCGTCCCCCGCCACGCGGATCCGCGCCTCGGTGTCCGGCACGCGCTTTATGCAGATCGCCGTCTTCACGTTCCGTCTCCTCGATCCAGTTACGAGCCCGGCCAATGTAGGCCGCGCCCCTGCATGGGAAAAGGCGCCGCGCGTGACCGCACGGCGCCTCTCGGAGCCCTGCCTCCGGTCCGGAAACCCCTACATGGGCACCGGCTCCCCGACCTCCTCGCTTTCCTTCTCCGGGGTCCATTCCTCCGGCGCCCACTCCGGCTCGTCGGAACGGCGGGGCGCCGGCTCGTATCGTTCCGGCTCCTCCCTCGGCGGCTCCTTCGCGGGAGCGCTGGGGATCGGCAGCGGCTTGTCCGGATCCGGTCCGGGTACCGTGGCCATGGAAGCCTCCTCTCTATCAGCTGATGCAGTCGACCGACATGCCCTAATGGGCGCACAGGGCGTGCCACCGGGTGAGGAGGCTGGAGCCGGCGCGGGAGGCTGCCGGGAGGGGCGTCGGGCGCGGCCCTCCGGAGGTCACGGCCTGCGCCGACGCCGCGGACCGGAAACCCACGGGCTGTTCATGACCATGAACCGGAGCGGCCAGTCCACGGCCCGCGTGATCCCGACGCGCGGGCCGGCCTCGATCTGTTCGGGAAAGAGGGGGGGTGCGGCGTGGAAGCTCAGAGGCGGGTCCTGCAGAGCGTGCCCGTCCAGCGCGCCGGTGATCCCCAGCGCCTGCGTCAGACGACCCGGACCACGCCCCAGCTCGCGGTCGGTCGTCCCGCGTCGCGCCCGCATGGTCTCGAGGCCGGACAGCGGCTCCAGCGCCCGGATGAGCACCGCGCCCGGGTGACCCTCACGGTCCGTGACGGCGTTCAGGCACCAGTGGATGCCGTAGCTGAGATAGACGTACGCGAGGCCGGGAGCGCCGAACATCGTGGCGTTTCTCGTCGTCCGGCCGATGCGCTCCGCCGCGTGCGATGCGGGATCGTCCGGTCCGATGTAGGCCTCCGTCTCGACGATCCGTCCGGCCGTCGTCTCGCCCCCGAGGGAGGAGAGGACGACCTTGCCGAGCAGGTCGAGGGCCACCTCCCGGGAAGGCCTCGCGAAGAAGGCCGCCGGGAGGGGCGCCCCGATCGGCTCCGGGCTCACGCCCCCCGGTCGCCCTCGGATCCCGCGGGCGAGCCGGCCGCGCCGGCCGTCGTACGACGGCGGTAGTCCTTCAGCCACGCCTCGATCAGCGCCTCCGTGCGGCGGCCGCTGCCGAGGATGTCGCGGACCTTCTCGTGATCCGCGTGCAGCCCGTGGAACACCCGGTCCGCGCCGAACGCGGAGATCAGCGTCTCCGCCGTCTTCTGTCCCACGCCAGGGTAGCTGTTCGACAGGTAGCGGATCACCGACCCGCTGTCCGTCGGAAGGCCCAGCTCCGTCGCGTCGAACTCCGCGCCCGCGCCCGGCGCCGGGCGCGCCACCGCGCCCTCGGGCCTGACCGCGGGCGCCTCCACCGCCTCGTCGGCCGGCCGGCCCTCCGGCTCTGCGGCCGGCTCCCCCGTCCGCGCCGCGCTCTCCTCCGACTTCACGCCGGCATCGGGCTCCGCCACGGGCGCCGCGGAGATCGCCCCTTCCCCGTGCGAGACGCCCGCTCCGCCGTCGCCGGTGGCGCTCGACGAGGCGCCGACCGCCTGCCCCGGCAGCAGCGGCGGCGGCCCTTCCGGAGCGCCGCGTCGGCCCCGGGTCCCGCCACGGCCGAACCCGCGAGGCGTCGACGGCGGCGCCTCCCGCTTCTCTTCCCGGCTCGCGGCTGCGGCCTCCTCTCCCTTCGGAGCCTCCGGCTCGGCCCGGTTCCCGTCCACCATCACATCCGGCTCCGCCCGGTTTCCGTCCGCCATGACCTCCTCCGGCTCCGGCTCACGGTGCCTCACCGGTTCTTGCCGCGGCGTACGCTCCCGCCGGGGACGTTCCTCTCGCCCGGACGGCGCCGACGACTCGGGCTGCGGGAGATCCTCCGCCTCCTCGCCGAGGTCGGCCTCCTCCCGCGCGCCGGCGGCCGCCGCCGCTCGACCGCCACGATCCCGGTCCCGGTCGCGGCCGCCCCTGCGGCTGCGGTCCCGGTCCCGACCGCCCCGCTCCTCGCCCTGCTCTTCGCGAGCGCGGGGACGGCTCTCCGCGGTCGAGGGGTGGGCACCCCCCGGGACGCGGGCCTCGTAGTAGCCCTCGCCGCTCTTCTGCAGGTCGATCACCTCCGCGTCGTGCGCCTGGCGGAGGAAGCGGCTGAACTTCGTGAATCCGATCTCCGCTTCGTCCCACCCCGCCTCGAGCTCGAGCATCCGGCGCTTGATGTCGGAATCCCGCGCGGCGGTCTGGTCGCCCCCCGCGATGATGTCGCTGATCGCCCTGCGCAGCAGGTCGTAGCCGTGCTGGAGATCCTCCGCCTTCCGCTCCCGGGTGGCCGGACGTGGCGTCGGCTTCTGGGGCTCCGGCGTCGCCGCCTTCGGCTGGCGCGGCCGCTGCGCCTCGCGCGCCGGCTCCTCCCGCCGCACCGGCTCACGGCGCGGCTCCCTCCGCCCGCGCCCGCGCCGGCTCTCCTCCCGCTCCCGCACGGACTCGGCCTCCGCTCCGCCCACCAGCGGCTGGACCTCGTACTGCCCGTTCTCCAGCTTCTTCAGCGCCAGCTTGTTCTTGGATGCCGCCTCCGTCAGGAAGCGGTTGAACTTGCTGTAGCCGAGCTGCGCCTCGTCGAAGCTGGGGTCCAGCTCCAGCATCACCTGCTTCAGACGGTCGGAGCGCATCACGTCGTTGTCGTTCGCCATCTGCCCGACCGCCCGCTCCGCCAGGTCCCACGGGTTCACCGCCGAGACCGTCTCCTCCTCGCCCGCACGGGTCAGCCCCGTCAGCGCCGAGTAGGAGAAGTATTCGTCGCAGTTCTGCACCAGCAGGTCCGACGCGGATTCCCGGAGCC
>JAHWKI010000163.1 GCA_019347975.1 Gemmatimonadota bacterium | reverse complement strand
GTGTCCGCGATGTAGGTGTAGGGGATGCCGAGGGCATCCAGCGTGTACCGGGCCCATCCTTCGGGCTGCGTGGACCGCCACGTGTGCAGGATCGCGAGGCGCGGCAGGTCCAGCTCATGGCGGGGCGTACGCGAGATCACGGCGTCGCTCACGCCGAGGACGTCCAGGCCGAATTCGGCCGCCCAGCTTCGGGCGCGGTCGACGGGGAGGTCCCGGGCGCGGATCAGCCATGCACCCGCCGGAATGGAATCCTGCCCCAGGACCACCGGCTCCTCGAGGGCCCACGCGGACGTCCGGCCGAGAGCGATCCGTGCAGGGAGCGTGAACGCCGACGAGGAGGGGGGGACCAGCCACCACGAGCCGGACCCGGTGACCGAGCCGCCCACCGCCACCGGCCCGCTCAGGGGCTCCATGGCGTGCGCCAGCATCGCCGGGTCCGTCACCGCGCGGGCCTCCGTCGCGAACATCAGCGGAAAGGTCCAGGCGACGTCGTCGTACGGGCGGGGCGCGTCCTCCGGGAAGTCCTGGATCTGCATCAGCGTGAGGACGAGGTTCCGGTACGGCTGGTCCATGCGGATGACCAGGTCACCCGCCGATACGGCGACGGAGTCCGTCGCCTCGCCCTTCGCGGGCGTCGGGGCAGCCTCGGCCGCGTAGGCGCCGGGCGCGGTCGCACGGTGCACCTCGATGCCCTGGCGCCGCAGGAGGTCGATCATCTCCGCCGCGTCCCGGCCGCGCTCCTGCGTCCCGGGGATGACGTACGCGTGCGGCGGCTGCGTGCGACCCAGGCGGAGCGCGTTCTCGACCTTGGTCCGGTACTGCGCCAGCAGGCGCTCCCGGTGCCGGGCGGCCAGCGAGAGCGCGGTCAGCACGCCGGTCTGCATGTAGTTGGTGTTGTTCCGGAGCGACCAGAGCGTGGTGTCACGCGGCGGGTTCGGCCGGTACCACTCCACCGATGTCTGCCCGCCGACCGTTCGCTCCACCGTCCACGGGATGCTGTTCCCGTAGGTCTCGTAGAACCGGCCCATCCCGTTGCGGGTGTTCGCCGCCCAGATCAGGTACGTGGGGTTCCAGCCGTCGTAGAACCCGTGGGTCCACACGCCGGGCATGCCGTACGCCGTCAGCGCGGTGACCTCGTAGTTGGCGAACCAGGTCCATTCGGCGACGGTGATGGGATCCACCGTCGGGTTGTACGGGCCGGTGCCCGTGGAGGTGTAGAGGTAGGGGACGGACTCGTGCAGGTCGTGCGCGATGGGGATGGCCCAGTCCCGGATCAGTCCCACCACCTCCTGCGTCAGGCGGGCGGTGAGCTGGAGCCCGTCCCGGTTGTTGTCGTGGAAGATGTACTTGCCCCAGTACGGCGGGCCCGGCAGCCGCTTCTTCGTCGTGTCGGGCGCCGGGTAATGAAGGCGGTACCAGTCGACGACGCGGTTCCGTCCGTCGGGCTCCGTCACCGGGACGATGAGCGTCACGACGTTCTCCCGGATCTCCCGGATCAGCGGATCGTCGCTCGCCGCCAGGCGGTAGGCGAGCTCCATGACCATCTCGGGGGGGCCCGTCTCCGTCGAGTGGAGCCCGGCGGTCAGGAGGTAGAGGACGGGCAGCTCCGCGATCAGCCGGTCGGCCTCGGCGCGGTCCGACACCCGCGGGTCCGCCAGGCGGCGATACGCGCGGCGGATCTCGTCGAGCCGCGACAGGTTGGCCTTCGAGCCCACCCGGACCAGCCCGATCTGATTCCCCTCCTCGGTTTCGCCCAGCTCCGCGAAGCGGACGCGGTCGGTACTGGCGTCGAGGGCGCGGAAGTAGTCGTGGATCTGGGCGGTGCGGTGGAGCACGCCCGGCCTGCCGATGGGGTGGCCGAAGTGGTCCGTGGGAGAGACCACGCCGGGAGCCGCCGGAAGATGGTCGACCAGCGGCGATGTGTACTCCGCCGCGGTGGTCCAGGAGAGGATGAGTCGCGTGCTCTCGACGTCCACCGCCTGCCCCCATGGCGTCGTGGCGGGGATGGCGCCGTCGTGCCAGCTGAAGGTCTGTGGCGGCGCCTTGTCCTGCCCGGCTGCCGGGACGGCGCCGACCGCGAGAATCGCGGCTGCAAGGAGCAAGACCATGGGGTGGCGGCAGCGCATTTCACACCTCCGGGGCCGGACGGTTGAGAAGGAAAGCCAAGATGCGCGAGCCCCCGGGCCCCTGCAAGCGACGACCGCCCGCGAGACGGCTCGGGCGCGCTTGCCGCCCCGCCGGCGCGACCCTAACATCACTCACACCCCCTGCTTCCCCGAACCTCGCCGGTCGATGCTCGTTCGTGGCCGCATGACCCGGGACGTGGTGACGGTGGAACCGTCGACGACGATCGCCGACGCACTCGACCTCGCCCGGTCCCGCAAGATCAGACACCTCCCGGTTCTCGACGGCGGCCGCCTCGCTGGCGTGGCCACTGCACGGGACCTCCGCCTCGCCCTCGGCGCCGAAGGCGCGGACCCGGACGCCACGGTGGCCGACGTCATGACCGCCCCGGCGATCACCACACCGGCGGATACGCCGGTGGAGACCGCGGCGCAGCTCCTCATCCAGAAGCGCATCGGCTGCCTGCCGGTCGTGGAGGACGGCGCGCTGGTGGGTATCCTCACGGAGTCGGATCTGCTGCGTGCCTTCGTCGAGCTCATGGTGGGCCGCGACCGCCACAGCCGGCTGGAGGTCCTCGCACCGGACCGACCCGGTGAGCTCGCGCGCATCGTGCGGCTCATCGGGATCGACCACCGCATCAACATCACGGGAGTGGTGGTGCCCGCATCGTCGGGCGATCGGGCCCTGATCGTGCTCCACCTGGAGTCGGAGAACGTGGACTCCCTCGTCTCCAACCTCCGGCAGCTCGGCTACGAGGCGGACGCGCCCTCCCTCCGGAACCGCCCCGCGTAGCGAAATCAGCGGCGCAGGAGCCGCCGCGCGGATGACCTGAAGCCGGCGCGGCTTCGTTTATCTTGTTATTCCGAGCCGCCATGCCGTATCTTTCTCGGTCCACGGTGGGCACTCACACTCCTAAGGAGCGACCCATGGCCACCAAGAAGGCTGCGACGACGAAGTCGAAGTCCACCGCGAAGAAGCCGGCCGCGAAGAAGGCGACGGCAAAGGCGGGGAAGAAGTCCACCGCGAAGGCAACGGCGAAGAAGCCGGCCGCCAAGAAGACGGCGGCGAAGAAGCCCGCGGCGAAGAAGAGTGCGGCGAAGAAGAGTGCCGCGAAGAAGCCTGCGGCGAAGAAGCCTGCGGCGAAGAAGGCTGCCGCGAAGAAGCCGGCCGGGAAGGCATCGGCCAGGGCCAAGTCCGGCGCCGCGAAGGCGAAGGGCGCGGTGAAGTCCGCCATGGGCAAGGCCAAGTCGAAGATGTCGAAGAACCGCTGAGAAGCGGCTTGCATCATATGAGAACGGGGCGCCGAAAGGCGCCCCGTTTTCGCATCCGACACGTCCTGTCCGGAGCGGCTATCCGCCGGTGGAGACGGCGCCGAAGATCCCGGCCGCTGCGTGGTCCGCGTCCACGGCCTGCGTGAGGAGCAGGTGCATGATGGACGTCGTGATCGTCCGCTCCTTCGGGCGCGCGTCCGGCTGCACCGTGAAGCGACCCTGCTCCCATCGCAGCATCTCCCGCAGCGCCGGCTCGCCCGAGCTCCCGCCCCGGATCTGCGCGTGCACGGCATCGCCCGTCTGCAGATAGATCACGCCTTCGCCACGCGCTCCCCGGATCCCTATGGCCGACGTCCGCGAGTCGTACTTCATCACCTGGAGCAGCCACGTGAGGGGGAAGTCCTGGATGTCGCCCTGCAGCGCCAGCCACGGCGACTCCGTGGCCCCGCCGCTCCCGTCGCCTCCACCGGGAGGGGGCGTGCGGCGGACCAGCGCGCCGAGGGTACCCTGCAGCTCCGCGTGCCGCACGCCCGGAGGGAAGCACACGTCCGCCCCGCTCTCCAGGAGCCGGACCCGGAGGTCCACTCCGACCGCATCGGACACCACGATCGGGAGCGCCGCGAACAACGGGTCGACCCGAAGCTCCCGCAGCAGCCCCGCAGTCGCTTCGAGCCCGCACTCCGCCGAAACGACCAGAGCGGACACCGGAACCCGCCGGAGCCGCTCCCGCGCGGTCGCGGGATCCACCGCCACCTCCGCCAGGTACCCGGCGGAGCACAGCTTCGCGGCGGTCACCACCGCGCCCGGCTGATCCGGATTGACCATCAACACGTGATGGCGCTGCACGAAGCCCAGGTGGGGCTGGTCCCGCCGGGCGAGTACCCGGACCAGCGCGCTCACCACCTCCGGATCGTACCGCGTGCCCGCCTCCTCCTGGAGCTCCGCCGCGGCCTCCGGCACCTTCCGCGGCAGCCGGTAGGGGCGCGGGGACACCATGGCGGCGAAGGAGTCGACCACCGCCAGGATGCGGGCGATCACGGGGATGTCCTCGCCGGACAGAGCATCCGGGTACCCGGCGCCGTCCCACCGCTCGTGATGGTAGCGGACTGCCCGTCGCACTCCCTTCGGCAGCTCGATCCCTTCCATCAGGTGGAGCGCGAGCTCCACGTGACGCTCGATCCGGCGGCGGGCCTCCGTCGTCCACGCCGACCGCGGGTTCGGGAGCAGCTTTCCGCCGAGCGCCAGGCGCCCCAGGTCCCGCAGCACCGCGGCGAGGGCGAGGTCGACGCGCTCCTCGACCGGCAGCTGCATCTCTTCGGCCACGCTCGTGGCCAGCAGGCGAGTCAGGCTGCTGCTCCCGCGGAAGAAGGGGTCCCGGTACTCCAGCAGCCCGACGAGCATGTCCGTCAGCGCGATCAGCGAACGGGTCTGCGGCGACGCTTCCGACAGCGGATCGGCGGTCGCCTGCCGGCCCAGGGTCGGCGCGGCGCCACGCGCGGCTACGGCCGGCGCCACGGCGACGGCCGCGGCGGCATCTCCCTGCCGTTCGACTGCCCCTCCACCGTCAACGACGCGTTCCGGCGGGGCGGCGGCGTGGTCCGGCATCGCCTTCTCGACGGGCTCCTCCCGTATGGGGTCGCTCGGAGCCTCGGTCGGTTGCGCTGGAGAGGGCTCCGCTGCGCGGGGCGGCTCGGGATCGATGGCCGCGGCGGGCGCCCAGGCCAGCAGCGCGCGGAGCTCGGCGCGGATCGTCGGACGGGCTTCGGCGACGGCAGGGTGGCGCGCGCGCTCGGCGACGGGGCCGCCGTGGCCCGGCGTCCTCGTGCCGGCGTCGTGCGGCCGGAGCGCCGCTTCCGCCGCATCGAGCTTGGACCGGAGGCGGCTGTCCCCCGGCGCCCGCTCCAGCAGCTGTCGGTACACGGCGGCAGCCCGGTTGTGCAGACCCTGCCGGGCGTACAGCTCGGCCATGGTCTCGGTCACGACCTCCGCCGGCTCCGCCAGCGGGGCCCGGGCTTCGGCGGGGGGAGCCGTGGCCCGGGCCGGCGGCGCCGCATCCGCGGTAGCGGCGGGCCCCGCCGAAGCCTGCTCGCTCTTCCTCGCACCGCCATTGCCGGGGGACGGCGGGGCGGTCCAGGCATGACGGTTGGCACCGGCGTCGTCACCAGCGGCGGCCACGCGCTGCTCCAGCGATTCCACGCGGGCGGCCAGCGCGTCGTCCGTCTTGATGCGGTTCAGGCGCTGAAACAGGGAAAGTGCGTCGGTCAGGCGGCCCTGCTCGGCAGCGATCTCCGCCAGGTATTCGAGCGCGACCTGGTTCTGCGGATCGAGCTGGAGGACGCGCCGAAACGCCTCCTGCGCCTCCTGGCGTTTGCCCTGGTCGAGACGGAGCCGCCCCAGGACCACGTGTGCGCTGGAATACTCGGAATGGCGTCTGAGCCCCGCGTTCAGGAGATTCTCGGCCTGATCGAATCGCCCCGCTCGCCGATACGCATCGGCCAGATGTGGAAAGACGAGGCCGTCCGGGTGGGCGGCCTGCAGCAGCTCCAGCCGGCTGATCTCGTCGGGCAGATATGAGGCCATAAACCGCCAGGTTAGCGAACGCAAGTACGGTTCGCCCCGCAATATGCGTCCCTCGCGCACGTGCGCACAAGCGGCACGGCGATATACGCGAAAGAGGCTCCCGGCCGGGCGCCTCTTTCATTTGCGGCCGTCGCGCTGCCGGCGGTCAGTAAATATAGACCGCGGTGCCGACGTCGACGAGCTCGGAGAGGCGCTCGACATCCTCGTTCCGCATCCGGATGCAGCCGTGGCTCGCGGCGTCCCCGATGCTCTCCTGATTGTACCGGTGCGTCCCGTGGATCAGGTAGCCATCACCCAGCGAGAGCTTGATCGGACCCAGGGCATTCGGGATCATTCGCTGCGGGCTCCCGATCGGCGGCACGTAGATATTGCCGTCGAAGATGATCTCCGTCCCGGGCGTGAACGGCCACCAGTTGCCCCACCGGTTGATCCGCCCGACCTCCTTGCCGCGCACTTCGATGAACGTGCCGTCGCTGAGCTCGTGCCGGTCCCCATCCTTGAGGTGCACCGGCTCGATGCCGCGCTGCACCGCCTTCTCGTAGTAATGCCAGTCCGGCGGAATCCAGTTCGGATCGCTCTGCTTCGCCAGGATCCGCCGCTGACCCTTCGGCGTGTGGAACGCGTAGGTACGGTTGGCGAACTTGAACACGCCTCCCTTGCCGATGGCCACCGGCGCGGAGAACACCGTGTCGCCCCGGACCACCAGCCACAGGTGCTTCTGCTCCAGGGAGACCATCACCTTCTTGTCCGGGTCCGCGACCGCGGCTTCCCAGATCTCCACGTTCGCCCGGGGACGGTCGTGAATCGGGTGCGTGCTCGGTGGTGCGCCCGCGACCAGCATCACCGCGGCGATGGCGGCGGCGCCGGTGCCGGCGGCCAATCCCCTGGACCTGTTCGTGATTCGCTTCATGTGCTATTCGTCCCCGGGTTTCGGATCGGTCTCGTATACGTCGTTTTTCAGTGCACATCCCGGACCACGGGACCGGGGGCGAGCCCGGTGGTGAATTTCCTGTGCGGAAAGGACTTACAGCCGCGCGGCTGGAGTGGTTTCTCCCCGTCTCAGACCAGCTCCGGAACCGCCATCCCGCGAGTGGCCAGGACCCGCTCCAGCGTCTGCCCGATCTTGTTGTTGGGCGTGGACGCTCCGGCCGTGAAGCCCAGCGTCACCGGTCCCTCCGGCAGCCATCCTTCCTCCCGCACTTCGGGCGCGTCCGCGTCCAGCTCCGGCTTGTGCCGGATGGTCCCGTCCGCGGGATCGATGCACGTAGCGTCGCTGATGTGGTAGGTCCGCGTGTACTCGCGGCACAGGTGGGCGAGGTGGTTCGTGTTCGACGAGTTGTATCCGCCGATGACCAGCATGATGTCGGGCGGCACCTCCATGAGCTTCTTGACCGCGTCCTGTCGCTCCTGGGTAGCGGAGCAGATGGTGTCGAAGCTGCGGAAGTGCTCGTCCTTCAAAGCCTCCCCGTAGCGGCCGGCCAGGCTCTTTCCGATGGCGGCGGCGATCGCGAGGGATTCGGTGGAGAGCATGGTCGTCTGATTCGCCGCGCCGACGCGGACCAGATCGCGGTCCGGGTCGAAGTCGGGGGACGCCTTGTGCCGGAAGTGGTCGATCAGCGCATCCCGATCCAGCGCGCGGTCGTTCCGCTCGATGTAATCCATGAGCAGCTGTGCCTCGTCCATGCTGCGAACGATGACATAGCGGCCGCCGTGGTTGTTCACCTGTGAGGCGGTGGCCCGGGTCTCCTCGTGCTGGTACTTGCCGTGGATGACCGCGGTGAATCCGTCCCGGGCGTAGCTGTCCACGCGCTTCCAGACGTTGAGCACGGAGCCGCAGGTCGTGTCGATCAGGATGCAGCCCACGCCCTTCAGCGTCTCGAAATCGTGCAGCGTCACGCCGAACGCCGGGAGAATGACCACGTCATCGGCCGTGACCTCCGCGAAGTCGAATTTCCCGTCGGCGTTCGGATAGATGAAGGTGATCCCCATCTCCCGCATGCGCTGGTTGACGTGGGGATTGTGGATGATCTCGCCCACGAGCCAGATGCGCCGGTCCGGGAACTTCATCGCGGTCTGGTAGGCGTAGTCGACCGCCCGGTCGACGCCGTAGCAGAAGCCGAACTCCTCGGCGAGGCGGACGGTGAGGTCGCCGAACGTGGCGCTGTGGCC
>JAHWKI010000011.1 GCA_019347975.1 Gemmatimonadota bacterium | reverse complement strand
TCGCCCGCGCGGTCGAGGGCCTTCTCGAGCGGTGCGGGCATGCTCCCGCGCAGCTCGCGGCCCCGCGTCCAGCGTCCCTCCCGGCCGGTTCTCGCCTCCGCGCTCTCGCCCTCGGTAACAGGCGCCGCCCCGGCGCCGGCCGAGGCGGTGGGCAGCAGCCGCGAGACCAGACCCAGGACCCGGGCCATCGTCCCCGGAGCCGCGGCGTGGGCGACACGCAGCAGCTTCGCCTGCCACGACAGCACGATCTCCGCGTCCCGCCGCCGCAGCGCCGACACGGTGGCGGCCGCCACGCGCCGCGCGCTGATCGCCGTGACCGGCGTGACGTCCCCCGCCGCGAACCAGGCGTACTCCGCCGGCGCGTTCCCGCCGTAGCGGACGTGGACGGGCGAGCCGGTGCGCATGAGGCCGGGCACCACGGTGGTCACGGAGACGCCCGACCCGCTGAGCTCCGAGCGCAACCCTTCCGAGAACCCAACGGCGGCGAACTTGGCGCAGTCGTACGGGAGGAGGTGAGGGATGGCCACCTTGCCGCCGATGGACGTGATGTTCGCGATCCGCCCCCCCGTCCGCCGGAGGTGCGGGAGCGCCGCCAGCGTGGCGTGGACGGTGCCCCAGAATCCGATGGCCATGGCCTCCTGGAAGTCCTCGAGCCGCATCCACTCCAGCGGCGCCACCTGGATGGTCGCCGCGTTGTTCACCAGGATGTCGAGCTGTCCGTACGTCGCGACGACCTTGGCCACCAGCTCGGCGACGTCGTCGGGGCTCGCGATGTCGCACGGCACCGCCAACACCTCCGCCCCATCGCCGGCCCCCCGGCGCAGCTCGGCGCGCGCCCGCTCCAGCGTCTCTGGATCCCGGCCGCAGATCGCGACGGAGCACCCCTCGGCCAGGAGCGCCTCGGCCAGCAGAAACCCCAGCCCGCGCGAACCGCCCGTGACCAGCGCCACGCACCCCGCCAGATCGGAGCCCGGGCGGTTGCGCCACGCGAGCCACGCGCCTGCCGCCAGCAGCGCCGTCGTCGTCCGTTTGCCGATCATCGCCAGCCTCCGGGCTGTGGTCTGGGCGGCGCCGGCCGTCCGGCACCGACTCCCCGGAGGGGCAATTTTCGTACTACGCTACTCCTCGCGAAGCGCCGCCTGGGGCTGCACCTGGAGCGCCCGGCGGGCGGGAATCAGCGATGCGCCGAGCGCGGTGGCGCCGAGCACGAGAGCGACCGCGAGGAAGGTGACGGGGTCGAACGGAGGGAATCCGACCAGGAGCGATGCCATGGCCCGGCCGGCCGCCAGCGAGGCGAGGAACCCCAGGCCCAGTCCGGCGCCGGCGAGGGGTCCGTAGCAGCGGCCGGCGCCAGTGGATCGGCTCCGGATTCGGCCGTGACAGCGAGCGGATCAAACTCCTTGACGCACCTGAAAGGCGCTTTAATATTGCGCCCGGCGAACCCTCCGAGAGGATCCGGAGTCCGGCAGGGAGAGGACCCGGGCATGCTGGAGCGCCCGGGTTTTTTCGTCTCTGCCCGCCCGTCGAACGTGGCGACGAAAGGTCCGCGGGATGGAGTGCGATCGCGTGGTACGGAAATACCGGCCCCGAGAGCGCCAGAACAACACAGGGAGTGCGGTAGAATGCGTACCACCGGCACCGTGAAGTGGTTCAACGACCAGAAGGGCTTCGGGTTCATCCAGCCCGCGGACGGGAGCAAGGACTGCTTCGTCCATCACTCGGCCATCCAGGGGCAGGGCTTCAAGACCCTGCAGGAGGGCGAGGAGGTCGAGTTCGAGGTCGTGCAGGGCCAGAAGGGTCCGGCGGCGGAGAACGTGGTTCGGGTGAATCAGGGCTGAACCCGAGCGAGCCACGCGGTCGACGAGGAGCCGCCCCGACTTCGGTCGGGGCGGCTTTTTCGTTGCGGCTGTCTTCCCTCGCCGCGCCCGGTTAGCATCCCGACGGGACCACCCCGTGATCGGCGGTGCAGATGACGAGCGAGACTTCGATGGAAAAGACGGGCGGCACCCGCCCCCGGATCGTCGTGATCGGCGCGACCGGGTTCACCGGTCGGCTGGTCGCCGGGGAGCTGGGACACGCCGCCGCGCCGCACCCCATCGTCCTCGCCGGCCGCGACGGGGGGAAGGTGGACAGCCTGGTGCGGGAGGCCGGCGCGGCCGGGCCGGCGCGACGCATCGAGGGAGCCGAGGTGGACGTGAAGGACCACTCTTCGCTCGCCCGCGCGATCCGCAGCGGGGATGTGGTCATCAACTGCGCGGGACCGTTCTCGGAGCTGGGGGAGCCGGTGGTCGCCCGGTGTGTCGAGGCGGGGGCGTCGTATGTGGACACGACCGGGGAGCAGCCCTGGATGCGGGAGATGCGGGAGCGCTACCACGAAGCCGCATCGAGCGCGGGCGTGGCGGTGGTGAACGGGATGGCGTTCGAGTGGGCGCTCGGCGACTGCGCGGCGGCGCTGCTCGGCCGCCGGCTCGCCGCCGGCGGCTCGGCCCTGCGGTCGCTGGACGTGATCTACGCGTGGGGCGGCTCCGCGTCCTCCCGGGGCACGCGACGGACGGCGCTGCGGATCATGGGAACGCGGGGCTGGGAGCTCGTCCGCGGCGGGTGGCGCCGGCGGCCCCCGGCATCATCGAAGCGGACGGTCGCCGTGGGCGGCCGCGGGCTCCGCACCGCGGTGACGTTCGGCGCCGGCGAAGTCGTGACCGTTCCGCGGTGGGCGAAAGAGGTGGAGACGGTCCGCGGCTGGCTCGTGATGGGCGCCGGAAAGGCGGCGCTGGCGAGGGTGGTGTCCCCCGCGCTGCCCGTGCTGGTGCCGCTGCTCCGCCCCATCCTGGAGCCTCTCGCCCTGCGCGCCGGCGACCCCACCGACACGGAGCGCGCCGACAGCCGGTTCACCATCCGCCTGGAGGCGGCGGGGACGGACGGCCGCAGCGAGGTTGTCGAGGTCCGCGGGACCGACCCGTACGGGCTCACCGCGGCGATCGCGGTGGCCGGAGCGAAGCGGGCGCTGGAGGCGGGGAGGCCGGCGGGTGTGCTCGCCCCGTCCCAGCTGGTGGACCCCGCAGCGCTGCTCGATGGTCTGGCCGCGCGGGGTGTGGAGCTGGTGACCGAGCCGTAGCCGGAACGATGCGCGGATTGCCGTGTACGCGCCCCGGACGGTCGGCCGGACGGGTCGCCCGCGGAGATCAGGAGCAGGGAGGCAGGTTTGGCCAACAGGGCTGAAGAGGGGAAGACGGTCAGCGTCCATTACACGGGCACCCTGGACAGCGGGGACGTGTTCGACAGCTCCCGTGAGCGCGACCCGCTGGAGTTCACGGTGGGCGAGGGCCAGGTGATCCCGGGGTTCGACCGCGCCGTCCAGGGACTCGGCGTCGGCGAGAGCCGCCAGGTGCGGCTGGAGCCCGACGAGGCGTACGGGCAGGCCAGGGAGGACCTGGTCGTCGAGGTGCCGCGGAGCCAGTTCCCGCCGCAGGGCGACCCGTCGGTCGGGCAGCAGGTTCAGGTCCAGATCGCGCCGGGGCAGAACCGCGTGGCGCGGATCGCCGATGTGGGCCCCGAAGCCATCACCCTCGACCTGAATCACCCCCTGGCCGGGCAGGCGCTGACGTTCGACGTCGAGGTCGTCCGCATCGAGGGCTGAGCCACGCCTCTCCCGGTCGGCGTCGGGATGGGGGCGCCGGCTCAGGCGGGGTCCAGCCCCCGCGCCGCCGGACCGTTGAGCACTCCACCCTGGGGATCGTATCGCGAGCCGTGGCAGGGGCAGTCCCAGCTCCGCTCGGTGGAGTTCCAGTGGACGACGCACCCCATGTGCGTGCACACGGCCGAACGCCGGTGGACGGTCCCGTCCGCGTCGCGATAGATCGCCACCGGCTTCAGCCCCCGCCGTAGCACGGCGCCGTGCCCGGGCTGGACATCCTCCTCCCGTTCCACCTCGCCGGGGAGGAGCCAGTCCAGGTAGTGCCGCCCCACGCTCACGCCCTCGTGCAGGTACTCCCCGGCGGCGCGCACGCTGATCCGGGCCGGCGCGTACAGCTTCGCCCAGCCGTTCTCCCGGTGGAGGATCAGGTCGCGGAGCAGCATTCCCGCGAGCGCCCCATGGGTCATGCCCTGTCCCGAGTCGCCCGTGCAGATCCACACGTGGTCCGCGCCGGGCGCCTTGCCGATGAACGCGAGGGCGTCCGCGGGCTCCAGCACCTGCCCCGACCACCGCTGCGTGACGTCCCCCAGCCCGGCGAACCGCTCCCGCGCCCACTGCTCCAGGCCCAGGAGCCGGTCCTCCCCGTCGTCCTTCGTTCCCGTGTGATGGTCCGCGCCGCCGACGATCAGGACCGGAGCCGCGGACGGGCCCGCGTACCGGACGTAGTGATAGGGGTCCTCCGTGTCCCAGAAGAGGCCCCGGAGAGTGGCTCCCGGCGCCCGAAACGCGACCGCGAACGTCCGGTACGGCAGCATCTTCGCCGTCGTCAGGTAGTGCCGTGCCGGGGAGTTCGTGGCGAGGACGACGTCCGTGCAGACGATCTCGCCCGCCCCCTGCAGCACCACCCGGCAGCCGTCCTCCCCCTCCTCCACGTCCACCGCACGGGTCTCGCCGTGGACGCGGCCGCCCATTCGCTCGATCGCCCCCACGAGCCCCGCCAGGTACCGGAGCGGGTGGAACTCGGCCTGCCGGGCGAATCGCAACGCGCCGCCCGGGTGCAGTGCGACCGGCGGATCCTCCTCGCGATCCACCGTCAGCCCCGCCCGGCGGGCGGCCTCCAGCTCCCCTTCCAGTATCCCGGGGTCTTCCCCCGGCGCGGAGAAGAGCCACCCGTTCACGCGCCGGAACTCGCAGTCGATCCGCTCTTCCCTCGCTACGGTCTCGATCCGGTCGATGGCCGCGCCGTGGCTCTCCGCCGCCGTCCGGGCGCCCTCCTTGCCGTGCAGGCGCTCCAGCTCGACGAACCGGTCGTCCATCGCGTTCGCCAGGTGCGCCGTGGTCCTGCCCGTCTCCCCCGCGCCCGGTTGCTGGGCGTCCACGACGATCACGTCCCGCCCCTCACGCGCCACCTCGTAGGCGGTGGAAAGGCCGGCGATCCCGGCGCCCACCACGCAGACGTCGGCCCGGGCGTCTCCCTTCAACCGCGGCCTCACCACGTCACCGGCCGTGCCCATCCAGTAGGAGCTGGTCTTCCCCGTCTCCGCCATCCGTCCGTCCTCTCCATGGGTTCTTCGCGCGCGCGAGAGCGGAAAGGCCGCACGTCGCGGGCCGGCAGCCCCCCACCCGTCCGCCTCCATGGCCCAGCATCGCCGCCGCGTGAGCGCAGGCCCGGTCGCGGGCGGAACGCACCGCAGCCGCCGACGATGGAGGGCTCATGGGTCCTGCGCTGCGGGGCGCCATCCGGCGCCTGCTGGACTGAGCGGCCAGGACGTTCTGGCATGAAACGTGACCCGTTGGCGAGGCATGACCGATCCCCAGAAGCAGGCAGATCGGGTCCGCGAGCTGGTCTCCGAGGCGGACGCAGTCCGGCGCCTCGGCATCGAGGTGCTGAGAGCCGTCGGCACCGACGCCGGCGTGACTCTTCGTGCGCGCCGCGAGGCCCGGACCCTCATCGCCGAATGCGGCCGTGGCTGGCTCGACGAGGCGCCCCAGCGGCTCGCCGATACGCTCAGCCGCGACCTCGTCGCCGACGTGCTGGCGCCGCGCCCGCCCATGGGCGACGGCGGCCCACGGTGGGGACGCGCGGCCGACCGGGCGAACCGCCGGCCGGGCCCTTCGTCGCACTGATCCCCCGCCGCGCCCGACCGGCGGCCCCCCGATGCCTTCCGTGACGCCCCTGGCCGGCGCGCTCGCCGAGCTCGTCATGATCGGCTACCACGACTATCGGCGGCGCTTCGGCGAGGTGACCACCCGGGCATGGGGCAGATTCGATCGTCGCGAATGGGAGGACGGACAGGAGGACGCCCGGGAGCGCATCCTCCTTTACGACGTGGTGGTCGCGGAGACCCTGATGAAGGCCAGGCGGCGGCTGGACGGCCGGAGCCCGGATCGAGCCGACGTGGCGGCCGCCCGGTCGTCGTACGCGGAATGGGCGCGCGAACGGGCGGACGTGGAGATCGCGGAGACCTTCTTCAACTCCGTGATGCGGCGCCTCCTGGGGACGGTAGGCATCGATCGGGAGACGGAGTTCGTGGCGGAGGCGGTGGACCGCCCCGGCCACTCCGCCGCCCGCCCCTGGCGCAGCGTTTCTCTCCACGACGGATTCGCGGTCGCGCTGGAGTCCTGCCTTACCCCGCTCCCGCTGCAGGCGTCGTGGAGCGAGCGGGCGGAGCGCTGTCGCCGCGCCGCCGACGTCCTCCAGCGTGAGCTGGGGCCGGAGGAAGAGTGGCGGGCGGCAACGCTGGAGGTGCTCCGGACCGTGTTCTTCCGCAACAAGGCCGCGTACGTGGTCGGCCGGCTCGTCCGGCATCGTGAGACGCGGCCGCTCATCCTGGCCCTGGTCCACCCCCACGCCGGGATCACGCTCGACGCCGTCATCCCTACCGGGGACGAGGCCAGCGTGGTCTTCGGCTTCACCAGGTCCTACCTGCACGCGGACGTGGGCGCCCCACGGCCCACCATCGATTTCCTCCGCTCCATCATGCCGCTGAAGCGGGTGGATGAGCTCTACACCGCCCTCGGCTTCAATCGCCACGGCAAGACGGAGCTCTACCGCACGCTTCTGGAGCAGCTCGCCGAGCCGGGCGCGCGGTTCGTGAAGACGCCCGGCGCCGAGGGGCTGGTCATGTGCGTGTTCACGCTCCCACGGCTCAACGTCGTCTTCAAGGTGATCCGGGACCGGTTCGGCCACCCCAAGAAGACGAGCCGCGAGCGCGTGAAGCGCAACTACGGGCTCATCTTCGTCCGCGACCGGGTCGGACGGCTGGCTGACGCCCAGCAGTTCGAGCGCCTCGAGCTGCCGCGCGAGCGCTTCAGCCGCGAGGTCCTGGATGACATCCTCGGCTCCGCTTCGCGTGCCGTCTCCGTCACCGGCGACACCGTGACGATCGAGCACCTCTACACCGAGCGGCGCGTCCACCCCCTCGACCTCTACCTCCGCTCCGCGTCACCCGAGGAGGCCCGTCGCGCCGTCGTGGACTTCGGTCAGGCGATCAAGGACCTGGCCGCCGCCGACATCTTCCCCGGCGACATGCTCGTCAAGAACTTCGGCGTGACCCGCCACGGTCGCGTCATCTTCTACGATTACGACGAGGTGGCGCTCCTCACCGATTGTCGGGTCCGTGATCGGCCCCCGCCCCCGTACCCCGAGGCCGAGATGGCCATGGAGCCCCACTTCCACGTCGGCGAGGACGACATCTTCCCCGTGGAGTGGCGCCCCTTTCTCGGCCCGCCGGGGCCGCTCCGGGACGTCCTCCACCGCGCCCATCCCGAGCTGTTCGACCCCGCCTGGTGGAGGGACATGCAGGCCCGGCAGAAGGCCGGCGAAGTGGTGGACTTCTATCCGTATCCGGAGGATCGGCGGCTCTGAGCGCGACTGGCCGGCTCACCCGACGGCGCGTCCCGCGTGCGGCGCTCGCCGAAGCGGGCTGACCGCGAAAGGGTGACTCAGCCGCCGCCGGCGCCGGGACGGCCCTCGGTCCGTTCGCGGTCCGTCCCCTCGCCGCCGGCGCCGCCCGGCTGTAGGTCGGCCTCCCGCATCGCTTCGGCATCCTCTTCGGGGACCTCCCCGCCGTCCGTCTGGCGGTAGGTCGTGTACTCCTCCGGCGGCGGATTCTCCTCCTCCGCCGGCTCCAGCCCCTCGGGCTTCTCCCGCGCCTTGCTCCGGTCCTTCCTTCGTGGCTCTGGCATCGGCTCCGCTCCCGTCGAATGTCCGCCTGGAGCCCCACGTGCACGAACCGTACGCGGCGGGGCGGCGGATCAGTGGCTGTGGGGCGCCGTTCCCGGAGCGTGGGAGTGCCCCCCCGCCGCCTCCTCTCCGCCCTCCTCCATCGCCGCCGTGCGTGCCCGCACCAGCTCGGCGTAATCCTCCTCCGTCATGGTCTCCAGCGCCCGCGTGAACCCCACGATTCCCCAGATGTCCTCGTCGCTGTGGGTGGGGCCGAAGGCCGGCATGCCGGCCAGCCGGATCCCGTGCTTCGTGATCCAGAACAGCTCGGGGTCGGTCCACTCGTGAGCCTCTTCCTCCAGCCGTGGCGGTGTGGGGGCCATCCCCTGCCCCAGCTCGCCCCGGCCGAACCCGGGCGCGCCGTGGCACTGGACGCACATGGCGTGGAAGTGGTGGAAGCCGGCGGCCAGCGCGGCGGAATCGGCGGGGGCCGCGCCGTCGATGTCCTTCGCCCTGCGGCTGACGGAGCTGTGCTGAAGGGTATTCAGCGCCCAGTTGGTAATCCCCGCGTGCGAGGTCGTGGCAGCCACGTTGTACACGCCGGTGTAGACCACGAACAGGACGACACCCGCGACGAGCGCGATGGCGGCCGCCACGGTGATCAGCACGGCCAGGAGGGTCCGCTTCATATCGGCTCCGGTTTCCTCAATCGACGATTCGGTAGTCGCGGTTGCGCCACACCAGGGCGGGGGCGGTACGGCCCCGCCGCACCTCCCGAACCCCGGCGATTACGAGGCTGTGATCCCCCCGGGTCAGCACCTCTTCCACCTCGCAGACCAGTGCAGCCAGTGCGTCCGCCACCACGGGGACACCCTCGGGCGGGAACGGAGAGGGCCCGACCGGGAAGGTGTCGGCGAACCGTGACGCGAGCCCCTTCTGGTCTCCGGCCAAGAGACTGATGCCGAGCTCCGATCCCGGGTCGAGATACGGCGCGGCCGCAGCGTTCGGGCCGAGGCTCACCAGGACGGTCGGCGGATTCAGGGAGATCGGCATGAAGGCGCTCACCGTCAGCGCGTGCACCCGCCCCTCCGCCCGGACGCCCACCAGGGTCACGCCGGCGGGCCACGCCGCCAGCGCCTCCCGCAGCGCATCCGCCGTCTCCTGCTCTTCGCCTTCGCGCGCGGACGGGTCCGGTCCGCCGCCGATGTGCCGGCCGATCCTCCGTGGTGTCATGGGGGGAATGTAGGAATTCCGGCCGCGGCCGCAAAACGTGCGGCCGGTCCACTCCTTGCGATTTGCCGTTCCGGACCGGCGGCCTCGAAGGGGCCTCCGGCGGAAGAACGTGGATCATGCCCCACGGGCGGGGAGTCACAACCGAGATGGAGGTTCTGCAGATGCGTAATGGGCTCAAGTTCCTGATCGCGGTGGCGTTCGCCGCCACGGCCGCGGCGTGCGACACCGGAAACGACGACGTCGAGCTCTACGAGGGTGAGGAGGCGGCCACACCGGCCGTCGAGACGCAGCCCGCCGGCGGCGCGCCGATCCTGACCGCGCCGTTCGAGGCCGGCGAGGGCGCGACGGAATCCGCGCAGGTCTCCGGGACCGTGCGCGTGTTCGCCGAGAACCATGGGGCCACCGGGACGACGCCGGCCACCGGCGCGGCCGGGACCGAGAGCGCAGAACCGAGCGCGACGACGTCCGGCGAGAGTCACGCCGGTCAGGGATTCCGGGTGGAGGTGTCCCTGGACGGATTGACTCAGGGTGATCACGCCTGGCACATCCACGACGCGCCCTGCGGCGAGAAGGGACCGATCGTGGTTCCGTTCTCGGCCACGGCCGACGAGGAGGGGCTTGCCAGCGACCTGAGCGTCGATGAGAGCGGGCGCGCCGAAGGCTCGGCCGAGGTCCCCGCCGAGGACCTGACGCTGGACCGGCTCCACAGCGGCCAGTACAGCGTGCACGTGCACGCGCAGGGCGGGGTCGACCATGGTCCGACCGTCGCCTGCGCAGACCTGAGCGGTGTGGGCTCGACCGCGATGTGAGCCGCGCTACTCGGGCGTTGATGAGAAAGGGGGCTTCCCGGGGGACGGGCGGCCCCCTTTGTCATTCGTACCGCAACGCCTCCACGGGGTCGACGCGGGTCGCGCGCCAGGCGGGGATCAGGGACGCGGCGAAACCGATGCCGACCAGTAGCCCCAGAATGCCCACGAACACCGCCGGGTCTCGGGGCTCGACCTCGAAGAGGAACTGCGTGAGCGCGGTGGCGAGCCCCACGGCCAGCGCCAGCCCGATCACCAATCCGATGACCAGCTGTGCCATCCCCTGCCGCAGGATCATCCGGATCACGTCCCCGGCCTCGGCGCCGAGCGCCATCCGCACACCGACTTCGCGCGTGCGGGTGCTCACGCCGAACGCCATGACCGCGTACAGCCCGATCCCCGCCAGGAGCAGCGCGGCCATGCCGAACATGAAGAAGAGCGTGCCGAACGTGCGCCACTGCCAGTATTCCTCGTCCATCCGGTCCGCCAGGCCGCCGATGAAATAGATGGGCAGGTCGGCGTCGACCGCCGCGACCGCGCCACGCACCGCGCTGGTGATCGACGTCGGCGGCCCGGCGGTGCGCACGGCGATGGACACGAAGGCCTCGGGGGTCTGCGCCAGCGGGATGTACATGGCTTCGGGATCCTCGTTCTCGGGGCCGCCCGCGTGCATGTCGGGCACGACGCCCACCACCGTCAGCCATGGCCTCTCCGGGTCCGACTGGCCGAGGCGGATCCGCTTCCCCACGGCATCGCCATCCAGATAGCGGCGCGCGAAGCTCTCGTTCACCACCGCCACCGGCAGCGAGCCCTGGCGGTCCTGCGGCTCCAGGAGCCGGCCCTGGACCCGCTCCACCCCGAAGGTCTCGAAGAAGCCGGAGGATACCGCCGCCCGGTGCGCGAACGGGTGGTCCTCCGGCCGGTCGTACTGTGCGCCCTCGATTCCGAACCAGTACAGGCCGCTCCAGAACCCCGGCAGCGCCGAGGTCAGGGCCGCGGACCGCGCGCCAGGCAGAGCGCGCAGCCGCTCCAGCAGCGCGTCATGGAACCGGACGCGGTCCTCCGCCTCGGGATAGACGCTCTCCATCAGCCCGATCCGCCCGGTGAACACGTCCTCCCGGGCGAAGGCGTATTCGATCCCGTTCAGCCTGACCACGCTCTTCACCAGCAGCCCGGCGGCCACCAGCAGGCTGAAGGAAAGGGCCACCTCGAACATCACCAGGCCGCGGCTCAGTCGGCCGATCCGGAAGCTCGAGGATCCGCGGCTCTCATCCTTCAGGATCTCGCCGATGTCGGCCCGCGCCGCCTGCCACGCGGGCAGCGCTCCGGCGATCAGCGCCGCCGCGGCCGTCGCCACCAGGACGAACAGGAGCGACGCTCCGTCCACCCGGATGTCGATCCAGAACGGCGCCCCCACCTGGTCCATCACGCCCTGGAACCATTGGACTCCGGCCCACGTGATCCCCATCCCCAGCCCCGCCCCCACCGCCGCGATCGCGAACGCCTCCGCCAGGAACTGCCCGATCACCCGCCGGCGCGACGCGCCCAGCGCCGTCCGTACGCCGATCTCCCGCGTCCGCAGCACGGTCCGCGCGAGCAGCAGGTTCGCCACGTTCGCGCACGCCACCAGCAGGACCAGGAACACCGCCGCGAGCATGACGCCGCCCAGGTAGTAGTTCTCCTCGCCCATGAACTCGCGCATGTACGGCTTGGAGACCGTCGTGATCCCCTCGTTGGTGGCGGGATACTCCAGCTCCAGACGACGGGCGATCCCCGCGATGTCCCGCGCCGCCTCCTCCTCGGTCACCCCGTCCTTCAGCCGGCCGAACACCTCCAGAGTCTGTCCCGAGCCTCTCGGCGCGTCCGAGGGCGTCAGCCGCAACGGGATCCAGACCTCGTGGCGGACCGGGAAGCGAAATGTCGCGCCCATCACGCCGGTAATCGAAGCCGGCTCTCCGTTCACCCGCACCACACGCCCCACGACATCGGGATCCCCGTTGAAGTGGCTCTGCCAGACCCGATGCCCGATCAGGACCGCCAGCGGCGCCGATGGCGAGGCATCCTCCTCGGTGAACGTCCGCCCCAGCACCGGGGCGGCGCCCAGCATGGAGAACGCCGACGGACTGATGAAGGCGCCGTCGTACCGCTCGGGCCGCTCCTCCCCCGCCAGATTTACCGTCCCCATGTGGAACGCCGCGAGGTCCTCGAAGCTCCGCTGCTCCGCCCGCCACTCCACGAAATCGTGGATGGTGGTCTCCATGCTCTCGATCCCGCGGGGCAGGTTCGCCCTCTCCAGGTGGACCAGACGATCGGCATCCTCGAAGGGCAGCCCCCTGTACAGGGCGCCGTAGACGATGCTGAACGTCATCGTGGTGAGGCCGATCCCCAGCGTCAGGGCCAGCACCGCGGTGATCGTGAGGGAGGGGTCCCGAACCAGCTTCCGAAAGGCGAGGCGGAGGTCCTTCAGGATCGTTCGCATGTGATCTCTGCGGCGAGGGTGGGCATGGGCTCCCGCCGCCGTACGGCTCCGCTCGGGGCCGGTTTCAGTGAAGCGCCGCCGCGGCCCGGCCGGTCAGCCGGGGGCGGCGGATCCGGGCCCGGACCGGTCGTACCACTGGAAGAAGCGCTCGGCGGCCGCCTCGGAGTAGAGCACCGGGGTCCCGCCACTCTCCCGGATCCAGTCCGCGTCCTCCTCGTCGAACACGCGGACGATCACCGGAACGCCGCGGACGTAGTCCAGCAGGCGACGGTTGTCCTCGGGTCGGCGGATGGTGGAGCTGATGACGCGGGCGCTGCGGGCGTTCACGCGGTCCAGCACCTCCAGGTCCGCGGCCTCTCCGCGGACGCACGGGATCTCGAGCTCTCCCAGCCGGGCGATCACCGCCGGATCGTCGTCCACCACGGCGACCTCCTGCCCCGACGTGAGAATCGTCTCCAGGAGGGGCATCCCGGTGGACCCGGAGCCCAGGAGGAGCACGTGGTCCCGGACGGGCGGCGGCTGCGTCACCCGTGAGGGAACGGGGTGCAGCCGGAGGAGCCGCCACGCCAGTCGCTCGTGTGAGAGCGTCGGCGTGAGGAACATCGTGATCAGCGTGACGATGGCGATCACCGTGAACACCTCCCCGTCGATCTGCCCCTCCGCCACTCCATAGAGTCCCACCACCAGGGACAGCTCGCTGGTCTGCGCCAGCAGCAGCCCCGCTTCGATCGCCGGCTTCGCCCCCAGCCCGGCGCGCTCCGCGACGAACGCGACCAGCGGCGGTGTCGCCACGACCACGACCGCCGCCAGCGCCAACGCCTCGAGGATCACGCCCGGCTCCGGTACCGCGATCAGGGCCCCGAGCGCGGTGAAGAAGACGGCCGTGAAGAAGTCGCCGATGGAGGCGAGCTGCGACCGCACGACTCCGCTCGCCGGGAACGTGGACAGCGCGACGCCGGCCAGGAACGCGCCCACGACGAGGGGCAGATCCAGCCAACCGGCCAGGAGCATGAATCCGAAGAGGAACGCCAGGACCACGAGGAGGAGCGGCTCCTCGTCGCCATCCATGGCGAGGACGGCGGGGGTGAGCCAGCGGCTGGAGATCCACATCAGGATCCCGAGAGCGCCGACCGCCAGCACGCCCTGGCCGACGGCGAGGGGCCCGAGCGGGAGGCGGGTCATGAGCGGGATCAAGAGGATCACCAGGAGGTCCTGCAGCAGCAGCACGCCGACCACTACGCGGCCGAACGGCTCGAACATCTGACGGCGCCGCTGCAGCAGGCGGACGGTGACCAGCGTGGAGCTTGCGGTCAGGGCGAGCGCCAGGTAGCCCGCGCTCAGCAGGTCGAAGCCCAGCAGCACGGCGGCGATGAGCCCCAGCGCCGCGAGAGCGATGAACTGGACCAGCCCCACCCGCAGCGCGGCGCCCCGCTGCCCCCGCACCCGCGCCGGATTCAGCTCGATCCCGCCCTGGAACAGCAGGAAGGACACGCCGAGAATGAGCGAGTCCTGGAGGAACTCCGCCGGCAGCAGGCCGGTCGGCGCGAGGAGCACCCCCGCGGCCAGGAGCAGCGGGACCGGCGGGATGTCCATGGCCCGGGCCAGCCCGTAGGCTGCCGCGGCGGCCGCGAGGAGGAGAGCGATCCCGTGCACGTCAGGCCCTCACGCCCACGCGCCCCAGCGCCTCGGCCACCTGCCGGATCCCGTCGTACTTGGACACCATGAGGTACGTGGCCCCGAGGGCCTCGAGCTCCGGCACCAGGGAGGGATCGAATGCGTGCACGCTCACCGGCACCCCCAGCCTGGACGCACGGTGCGTCAGCAGCGCGTTGGCGTCCTCGATCTGGAGCGCCGACACGACGAGCTTGGCGCGCGCCATCCCGGCTTCCTCCAGCACGGCCGGGTGATCCGTGTTCCCCAGGAGCGTCGGGCAGGGCAGGTCCGCCAGCTTGCGCGGGTCCGTGTCCACCGCCAGCACCAGCTCGCCGCGCTCCATGAAGCCGTCCACAAGACGCCGTCCCAGCGTGTTCATCCCCACGACGACGATGTGGCCGGCGAGCTCCGTCCCCACCGGCCCCTCCTCCCGCAGGCCCCGCAGCAGCCGGAGGAGCCCGGCACCGCGGAGCACGCGGAAGATGCGGGCCCGCGCCTGGATCAGCCCGGCGGAAACTCCGATCGACAGCAGTCCGGTGACGGCGACGAGCGCCACCACGTCGTTTCCGACCAGACCGACCCCGGCCCCCAGGGCCACCATGATGAACGAGAATTCGCTCCCCTGCCCCAGCAGCAGCCCGGCGAGGAAGGAAGGCTGGCTCCCGTACCCGAACCTGGAGACCAGCATGGCGATCAGGACCGGCTTCGTCAGCAGGATGAACGCCGTGAGCGCCAGCGCGAGAGGCCACACGCGGAAGGCCGCGGCGGCATCCAGGTGCACGCCGAGGCTGACGAAGAAGATGGCGAGGAAAAAGTCCACGAGAGGGTTCACGCGCCGCACCAGCTCGTGGTTGTACGTGAGCTGGGCCAGGCTCACACCGGCCACGAACGCGCCGATCTCCACGGACAGCCCGAGCAGCTCCGCCAGGAGGATGAAGGCGAAGCACCAGGTGAGGCTCCAGATGAACAGCCCCTCCAGGGAACGGCCCATCCAGTCCATGGCCCGCGGCAGGATCCAGCGGGCGCCGATTACGGCGATGGCCACCAGGGCCGCCATCCCGAGCGACGCGCGCAGGAGCCCTTCGGCCACCATCGCGGGCCCCAGCTCCTCGCCCGACGCCCCGAGCCCCGCCAGCAGCGTGAGCGCCACCGCGACGACAATGTCCTGCACGAGGAGGATTCCCACGGCGAGGCGGCCATGGAGGGTGCCCAGCTCGTCCTCCCGCTCCAACAGCTTCACCACCACCACGGTGCTGCTGAAGCTCAGCGCCAGCCCGATGAACGAGGCCTCCATGAGCCCCAGACCCAGCACCAGCCCCAGCATGGTCCCCAGGATCGTGCTCGCGGAGACCTGGGCCAGCCCGGCCACGACGGCGGCCTTCCCCACGGCCCGGATCTTCTCGATGCTGAGCTCGAGCCCCACCAGGAACAGGAGCAGGGCGATGCCGACCTCCGAGATCAGCTCGACCGTCTCCGTAGCGTGGATGACCCCGGTCGCGGGGCCGAGCACGAGCCCGGCCACGATGTAGGCGACGATGGACGGCACGCGGAGCGGCCGGGCCACCAGCAGGAGCAGGGCGGCCGCGGTCAGGATGATGCCCAGATCGGCGATGAGCTGCAGGTCCGTCACGGCGAGCGGGGGTCTCCTTGATCCCGGGGGCTGCGGAGGGTGAAGCTATGTCGAGCGGCGGACCTCGTCCACGCGGCGGCGCCCCGTCACGCGATCCCCAGCGACGCCTTCATCTTCGCGGTGATGCTCTGGCGAACGCCATCGTAGCCGATCCACGGATCGCCCGACTCGGCGACCCGCTCGGGCACGTCCCGGATGCCGTGCGACGGCGGCTGCTTCGCCCCCGGGTCCACTTCCTCCCACGCCAGCGGCGTCGCCACCGGCGCTCCCGGTCGGGACCGCGTCGAGTAGTCGGCGATGGCCGTCGCGTTCCGCGTGTTTCGCAGGTAGTCGAGAAAGACCCGACCGGTCCGCCTGCTCTTCGTCATCTTGGCGGTGAAGCGATCCGGCTCGTCCGCCACCATGGCCAGCGCGATGGCCCTCGTGAACTCCCGGGCCTCCTCCCATGACGACCGCCGGGTTACCGGAACGACGACGTGGAGCCCCTTCCCACCCGTGCTCTTGGGGAAGCTCTCGAGCCCCAGGTCCTCCAGCCGGTCGCGCAGATCCAGCGCCGCGCGCGCCACCTCCCCGAACGGCAGGTCCTCGTCCGGATCGAGGTCGAACACCAGCCGGTCCGGCCGTTCCAGCCGGTCGCGCCGCGACCCCCACACGTGGAACTCCAGCACCCCGAGCTGCACCAGACCGATCAGCGACGGCAGCCCGTCGATGTACATGTAGAGCGCCGGGCCCTCCTTTTCTTCTACCGGCACCCTCGGGATGAGATCGGGCACCGAGTCGTTCGCGTGCTTCTGGTAGAAGCACTTGGCGCCCGCTCCCGACGGGCAGCGGACCAGCGTGAGCGGCCGGTCCACCATGCGAGGAAGCATGACCTCGGCGATCGCCTCGTAATACGCGAAGAGCTCCCCCTTCGTGACCCCCTGCTCCTCCCAGAGCACCTTGTCCGTGCTCGTCACCCGCACGCCCGCCACCTCCAGCCGACCTCCGCTCGCCGGGGCCGCCTTTCCGGAGCCTTTCCCCGTGGCCTTCCCGGCGGACTTGCCCTTCTTCCGGTTCCCCGAGCCGCGGGACACGGCCCCTGCCTCCGGCGCAGCTTCCGGCCGCTCTCCGTTCGGCGTGGCTTCGCGCACGACCTCCTCCGCCTCCTTGTCCTCTCTCAGCCCCTGGAAGGACGGGTGCCGTATCCGGCCGTCGTCCGTCCACTCGGTGAACTCGATCTCCGCCACCAGCTCGGGACGCACCCAGTGCACGCCACGCGCCTTCGCTCCACGCGGGGCGCCGTCCACCGGCGGGGTCTTTCGCTCCATCGGGGCGAGCCGTTCCTCGAGGCGAAGCAGCGTTCGGGTGTCGAAGCCCGTGCCCACCTTCCCCGTATAGACGAGCCGGCCGTCCTCGTCGTGAACGCCCAGTAGCAGCGCGCCGATTCCCACGCGCGATCCCGATGGCTCGCTGTACCCGACGATCACGAACTCCTGCCGCGCGGTGCACTTCACCTTCAGCCAGTCCTTGCCTCGTCCGCCACGGTACGGCTGGTCCGCTCGCTTGGAGATGATCCCTTCGACACCCGTGCGACACGCCTGCTCGAAGAAAGCCGGCCCTCGGCCGATCACGTGGTCGCTGTACCGCACACGTTCGGGCGCCCCATCGAGCAGCGCCGCCAGCGCCGCCTTCCGCTCGAGCAGCGGCTTTCGCCGCAGGTCCTCGCCGTCCAGGTGGAGCAGGTCGAACGCGTACAGGAGGGGCTCGCCCACCCGAGCGCCCGACAGGGAGTTCTGCAGCATCTGGAACGACGTCACCCCCCGGCGGTCCATGACCACCACTTCGCCATCCAGCGCCGCGGTCCCGGCCGGCAGACCCGCCAGCGCCTCGGCGACCCCGGCGAAGCGGTCCGTCCAGTCCTTGCCGTTCCGCGTGATCACCCGCGCCCTTCCGTCCTCGAGCAGGCACAGGACACGGTAGCCGTCGAACTTCAGCTCGTGCACCCAGTCCTCCCCCTCCGGCGCGTCGCCGACGAGCGTCGCGAGCTGGACGCGGAGATCGCTGGGGAGCGGCTTCGACTTCGACTTCGACTTCGACTTCGACTTCGGCTTCGGCTTCGGCTTCGGCTTCGACTTCGACAGCTCCTTCACCCGCCCCTCGCCGTCCCCTCCGCCACGGTTGCTGTTCCACACCTCGTCGCGCTCCTCGGCGATGGCGGCCAGGTCTCGCCCGGTGGTCGCGGACAGGGGCTGCTCCTCCGTGATGTCCGGCTCGTCCTCCTCGCGTGCGGCCTCGTCCCCGGACTTGATCAGCAGCCAGCTCGCCTTCCGCTCCCCGGGCTTCGGCTTCATCCGGGTCAGCACCCACGAGCCGGACAGCTTTTCCCCCTCCAGGCGGAAGCGGAGACGTCCCCGGCGATAGTCCTTCACGGGGTCGCCCTCGGGGATCCAGATGCCGCGGTCCCAGAGCATCACCGTTCCGCCGCCGTACTGCCCCTTCGGGATGACCCCCTCGAACGTCCCGTAGCCCATGGGGTGGTCTTCGGTCTCCATCGCCAGCCGCTTCACGCCCGCTTTCATGCTGGGACCCTTAGGCACCGCCCAGCTCTTGAGGACGCCCTCCAGCTCCAGCCGGAAATCGTAGTGGAGGTGAGACGCATCGTGCTTCTGGATCACGTACGACAGCGGGTCGGCATTGCGGCGATACGTCACCCGCCCGGACGGCTCGGGCGTGCGGCGGAAGTTCCTCTTCTGGCGGTACTCCGACAGTCCCATCTGCTCCTCCTCAGCCGGAGACCATGCCGCGCGTCACCTCGTCCAGCTCGACCCGGCCCTTCTTCGGCCAGGCCAGCGGGCGCCAGAGGTCGCCGACCTGACGGACCCGGTCCCGCATGTTGTCCAGGCGGAAGTCCTCGATGTCGATCCCTCTCTCCACCTCATCCCATCTGACCGGAGCGGAAACGGCGGCCGTGGGGGTCGGCCTGACCGAATAGACGCTGGCGAGCGTCCTCCCCCAGGCGTTCTGGTTGTAATCCACGAGAACCCGCCCCGCGGGTCGATCGGCGATCCGGTACCGGGCCGTGACCAGGTCCGGGCGCCGCTGCTCCATGAGCCGGGCAAAGGCCTTGGCGAACCGCCACACGTCCTTCTGCACAGGTCCTCTGACGATAGGCACGTACACGTGGATGCCTTTCGAGCCCGTGGTCTTCGGGTACGACGGCATCCCGAGCCCATCGAGGGCCTCCTTCACCAGCAGCGCCGTCTCCCGGACACGATCGAAGCCGGCATCGGGGACGGGATCCAGATCGAAGTGGAGCACGTCGGGACGGTCCACGTCGTCACAGCGGGAGTACCACGGGTTCAGGTCGATACACCCGAGGTTCACCAGCCACAGGAGTCCGGGCATATGGCGGATGACGGGGAAATCGATCACGCTTCCCGATCCATGCTCGATGGCGCACGTCTCCAGCCACTCCGGCGCGTGATCCGGCGTCCGCTTCATGAAGAAGAACTTGCCGCGCCAGCCGTTGGGGTAGCGTTTCATCACCATCGCCCGCCCCTCCACGTGGGGCAGGAGCACCTCGGCCACGTCCGCGTAGTACTGGAGCAGGTCGCCCTTCGTGATCCCACGGTCCGGCCAGAAAGGCTTCCGCAGGTTCGTCACGCGGACCTCCCGCCCCGCGAACTCCAGCACCGCGCTGTCCCGATTCCGCGGGATGTCGAATCGTCCCTCCGCTCCCACCGTCGCCCTCCTTGCGGCGTTGTCGCTGTCGCATCACAGGAGCAAGATGCCGTCCACTGGCCCCGCGCATCGGACCGGGACTTGCACCCCACCGCGGACGACCATCACAGGAACCACCGGAGAGCCATGAAACCCCTGTACTGGGCTATTCTCACCGCCGTGCTCGTCGCGATCGCCGGGCTCGTGTTCGGTGTGGCGGGCATCTTCCTGGCGCCGATCCTCGGCATAGTGGCCATCATCGCGCTGATCATCTGGCTCGCCGAGCGGAAGGCGCAGCACAAGCCGCCGCTCGAGTGATGGGCGAGACGGGAGCACAGCCGTGGACGTGATCGAGCTCGGAAGGCGCGGCTCCGCCCTCGAGTGGGCGCTCATCTTCCGCACCGACGACGAGGTGATCTCGCTCCTGCGGGAGCACGCCAGGAAGACCGGCATCCGCGCTGCCGACTTCCGCGCCCTCGGGGCATTCCGGGAGGCGCGCCTCGCCTTTTACGACCCGGAGACCAAACAGTACGACGAGATCCCCGTCAACCAGCAGGTGGAGGTGACCTCGCTCACGGGCGACATCGGCGTGAACGACGGCGAGCCCGCCGTCCACGTCCACTGCGTTCTCGGCCGGCGCGACGGGTCGGCCGTGACCGGGCACCTGGTGGAGGGGATCGTCCGGCCGACGCTGGAGCTCTTTCTCACTGCGTATGACGCCGAGCTGCCGCGCCACCATGACGAGGAATCGGGGCTGGCGCTGATCCGGAGAGGGGGGAACGGATGACCGAGGGACAGAGGGAGGTCGTCGTCGTCACCGGCGCCTCGGCCGGAGTGGGTCGGGCCACCGTACGTCTCTTCGCGGGCGAAGGCGCCCGGATCGCGCTCCTGGCCCGGGACCCCGCGCGGCTGGAGGCGGCCGCCGCAGAGGTCCGGGAGCTCGGCGGCGAGGCGCTGGTCCTGCCCACGGATGTCGCCGATGCGGATGGAGTGGAGGAAGCCGCGGCGCAGACGGAGGAGCGGTTCGGACCCATCGACATCTGGATCAACAACGCCATGACGTCGGTGTTCGCGCGGACCTGGGACGTCAGGGCCGAGGAGTTCCGCCGCGTTACGGAAGTGACCTACCTCGGCTTCGTCCACGGGACGCTGTCCGCCCTGCGGCGGATGCGGCCGCGGGACCGGGGCCGCATCATCCAGGTCGGCTCGGCGCTCGCCTTCCGCGGGATCCCGCTGCAGGCCGCATACTGCGCGTCGAAGCACGCGATCCAGGGGTTCACCGAATCGCTGCGTTGTGAGCTCCTCGAGGATCGCAGCGGCGTGTCTGTCTGCAGCGTCCACATGCCCGCGCTCAACACGCCCCAGTTCGAGTGGGTCCGGTCCCGGCTGCCGAACCGCGCCCAGCCCGTTCCGCCCATCTTCCAGCCCGAGGTCGCCGCCGAGGCCATTCACTGGGCGGCCCATAATCAGAGGACTACCGTCTATGTGGGAATGCCGACGGTGAAGACGGTCCTCGGGGAGCGGATCGCGCCCTGGTTCCTGGACCACTACCTGGCCAGGAACGGCTTCGACGCCCAGCAGACGGACGAGCCCGCCGACGCGGATCGTCCCGACAACCTCTTCGATCCCGTCCCGGGCGAGTTCGCCGCGCACGGCAGGTTCGACCACCGCGCCCGCGACTCCAGCGGACAGCTCTGGGCGACCCGCAACCGCCGCTGGCTCGCCCTCGCCGGCGGCGCCGCCGCGGTCGCCGCGGGGTTCATGGCCGCGCGGGATCGCTAGTCTGCAGCGGCCCTCGAATACCGGGGCACTTCCGACTCCGGATACTAGAGCAGACGGGTCAGGACGGTCCCACGCCACCCCTCCTCGGGGCGCCTCAACAGCGCGGCGAGGAGCGTCTCGGAGGACGCCAGGATCGCCAGTCCGATGGTGACAGCCCAGAAGACGGCGCTGTAGTCCTCGAAGATGAACAGCCAGATGGCGAAGAGGTGCCCCACCGCCCCCGCGGCCTTCGCCGAGTAGAGGTGCAGGTCCCCCAGCCGCCCGAGCCGCAGCCAGGTGACCACGAGAGCGGCGGCGCCGATGGACAGCCAGACCCCGAGCGCGGCGGCGTTGCGGGAGAAGAAGGCGGGGCGGAGGAGCGCCATCCAAGCGACCGTCGACACCATGAGCAGCACATCGGCGACGGAATCCAGCTGGCTACCGAAGCGGGTGCTCCGTCCCGTCCGGCGGGCCACCGGCCCGTCGAGGACATCCGTGAACCCCGCGAGGCCGAGCCCGATCCCCAGCGCCACCGGCCGCTCGGCGAGAGCGAGAGCCCAGAGGATCGGCAGCGCCAGCAGCCGGAGCGCGCTCAGGTAATCGGCGGGGGACGGTCGTTCACGCATGGCGCGTATACCCCCGGCGCCGCCCGGCCGGTTCCCTGCAATCCGCCCGCACCGCGCGGGGGCGCTGTCGGGGGTCGAAGGTCTTGCGCGGCCATCCGACTTGTTGAACATTGAGGATCGATCGAAACGACCGTGCGCGGGGGCCACCCTCGCGCACCAGGGCCCGCCGAGGGGAAACCCCGGCGGGCCCGTTTGCATCATGAACCGGTCGCAGTGGAGGCAGGATGAGCGGCAGGTACCGAAGGCTCCGGCCCGGGCGCTACCAGCTCGTCGTCCGGCGCGGCCACGGCCCCGCCGGCGTACGAAGGGCCCGTGGGGCCGACGTCGTCGTGGGGATCGAGGGGGGAACCAGGGACTTCGCCGTCCGGGAGAACGAGAAGGTGTTCTACTGGTGGCGTGGCCCGGCGCCGCGGGAGGGGGTCCGGCTCGAGAAGGGTCAGCTCCGCCTGCGGCCCTACCCGACCGAAGCGGCCGAAGTGGCCGAGTAGGCTTCGTTCAGCCGGGCAGCAGGAGGATCCCGGCCGGAGAGAGGAGACCCTCGGTCAGGCCGAGCAGCCGGACGATCAGGTTCCAGAGGTTCCGCAGCGCGTTGCGGTCCTGCGGCGTCAGCGACCCGCCACCCGCATGGGCAAAGACCGCGTCCCCGTCGCTGCCGGCGATATCGACTACCCCGATTCCGTTCACCCGGATCTCACCCGACAGCGAGCCGTCGATCGCGATCAGTGCGTCCACCTCGACGATGTCGGCTCCATCGTTGATCTCCACCAGGAATTCCAGGTCGCCCCACGTCTCCGCCTGGAACGCCGACGTAGCCCGCACCTGGAGGGCTACGGTGAGTCCGGCGCCCGCGTCGTACAGGTAGTCGAGAGTCAGCTCTTCGGCGTTCTCCGCCTCGCTCCAGGTGAAGCCCCGAGTGAGGTCGAAGTCGACGCGACCCGTGCCGCTCGTCAGGGCGCCGACGGCCGTGAAGAGCAGGCTGCCCTCGGACGGCTCCGAGTCCCCGGTGAAGCCGACGACGTAGTCCAGCAGGGTCCGGTCTTCGGCACCGGTGGTGATCACCACGCGGATCCCCAGCCGCTCCTCCTCCGCCACGTCCTCGTCCACGAGATCGATGAACCCGATCTCCTCGAGCGGCAGGATGGGTGTCCGGGTGCCCTGGTTCATTGTGTAATGGACGAGCCTCACCCCGTCCTGCGGAGCGTCCGTCCGGGTCTCGTCCACCACGTAGCGTTCCTGTGCGAAGTCCCAGACCAGGGTCCGCCCGACGATCTCCGCGGGGAACGTGACCTGGGCGCTCCACAGCGCCCGATCGACCCGCCGGTATTCGACGCCCGCCCGTGGGTCGAGACCGGGGCGGAATCGGAGGAGCTCCTGCGCCGGCTGGGCGGCGGAGAACTGCCCGAGCGCCGCCCCCGCGGCCGAGAGGCCCAGGAAAGCGTTCTCGCCATCGAACAGAGGGCGGACCACCTCCTCAAGCTGCGCCCCCGTCGCCGCCGGGTCGTAGTCGAGCTCCGTACCGGTGGTGTCGCCGGAGCACGCGGGCAGCACCAGCGCCGCGGCCAGCAGGAGGAGCCAGCGGCTCGTGGTCGGCTGCGTCATGAAGACCTTCCGGGGTAGCCGTGGAGAAGTGCCGCGCCGGGCGCAGGGTGGATGAGAGTGAAAACCCCGCCCGCGCGGCGAGGTTCCTCGGACGCGGTGGCACTCAGTGCCGGAACGTGCGCCTGCCGGTGAAGACCATCGCCAGCCCGTGCTCATCCGCCGCGGCGATGACATCCTCGTCCCGCACCGAGCCACCGGGCTGGATGATGGCCCGCGCGCCGGCCTCGGCCGCGGCATCGACGCCATCCCGAAACGGGAAGAACGCGTCGGAGGCGACGACGACGCCCTTCAGCTCCGCGCCCTGGTCGCGCGCCTTCATCACCGCGATCCGGGATGAATCGACCCGGCTCATCTGACCCGCCCCGATGCCGACCGTTCGCCGATCGCGCGCCAGGACGATTGCGTTCGACTTCACCACCGCCGCGGCCCGCCAGGCGAACCGCAGGTCCGCCCACTCCGCTGCATCCGGGGTCCGGCGCGTGGCCACGGTCCAGTCGTCCTCCGGGAAGCGCATGGACATACGCCGCTGGACCAGGATCCCGCCGCGCACCCGCTTGTAGTCCCGTTCCATCCCGGGGGCGGACTCCACCGGCATCTGGATCAGGCGCAGGTTCTTCTTGCGCTCCAGGATCTGCCGTGCGGCGCTGTCGAATTCGGGGGCGACGATCACCTCGAGGAAGTGCTCGGCCATGGCCTCCGCCGCCGCCGCCGTGACGGGGGCGTTCAGCGCCACGATCCCCCCGAACGCCGAAACCGGGTCGCACGCCAGCGCCCGCCGGTACGCGGACGCCGCGTCATCGCCGAGCGCGAGCCCGCACGGGGTTGTGTGCTTGATGATGCAGCAGGCGACTCCGTCCTCCGCGCTCCAGGCCGACCCGCCCATGATGGCAGCGTCCACGTCGATCAGGTTGTTGAACGAGAGCTTCTTCCCGTGCAGCTGCGTGAGCCGGGGCAGCGACCCCGCCGGCGGGTCGGCCTCCGCGTAGAACGCCGCCGGCTGATCGGGATTCTCCCCATAGCGCAGAGGCTGCACCTGCGTCAGCTCCAGCGTCAGCCGCTCGGGGAGCTCCGTCTCGGCGCCGCGGTCCGGCGGCGCGCCTCCGCCGGCCGCATGCGCGCCCAGGTAGGCGGCCACGGCGCCGTCGTATTCCGCGGTGTGGGCGAACACCTTCCGCGCGAGCTCCCGGCGCATGGCCGGATCGGGGCCGCCGGAGTCCAGCGCCTCCAGCACGCTGCCGTAGTCGGATGGGTCCACGACGACGGTTACCCGGGCGTGGTTCTTCGCCGCTGCGCGGATCATCGTCGGCCCTCCGATATCGACGTTCTCCATCGCCTCGTCCAGCGCCGCCCCGCCCGCGACGGTCTCGCGGAAGGGATACAGGTTGACCGCCACCAGATCGACGGCGCCGTAGCCGTGGCGCGCCAGAGCGTCGTCGTCCCCGGCGTTGCCCGCCCTGGCCAGGATCCCCGCGTGCACCGCCGGATGAAGGGTCTTCACCCGCCCGTCCATCATCTCGGGGTGGCCGGTCACCTCCTTCACGTCCCTGACCGGCAGCCCGGCCTCCCGGATCGCCCGCGCCGTGCCCCCGGTCGAGACCAGCTCCCAGCCGCGCTCCACCAGCCCGCGCGCCAGCTCCACCAGCCCGCTCTTGTCCGAAACACTCAGGATCGCCCTCGGCATCGTTCCCCCGTCTCAGTCCAGTCCCAGCATGCGACGAATCCCGTCCACGTCCGTTTCACGGTTTGCCGAGAGGCGGAACCCGGCCTCCCTCCCCCGCCGCTCCGTCAGCGCGCGATCGAGCGCCTCGCGGGCTTCGCCGCGGGCCACGGCGAGCACGCGCGCGAGCCACTCCACCGCGGCCGGAAAGAGCGCGTGCTCGGCACGGAGCACGCGCGCGGCCAGGCGCTCGACCGTGTCGTCCTCGAGCACCGGAACGGGCCACTGGGCGAGGATCCGGCCCTCGTCGTACCGCTCGCTCACGAGATGCACGGTCGGCCCGGAGACGCGGCACCCGGCCGCGAGCACCGCCCGGTGCACGTGGGCGCCGTACATCCCCTTCCCGCCGAACGCGGGCAGTAGCGCGGGGTGGACGTTGACCATGCGGCCGGCGAACCGCCGCACCACCTCCGCCGGGACGAGGCGGACGTAGCCGGCCAGCGCGATCATGTCGCTCTTCACGGCGTCCAGGACGTCGAGCGTGTCCGCGGTGACGGCGGCAGCCGGCCTGCCGGAGACCGGCACGACGTGCGCCGTGACGCCTGCCCGCGCAGCGCGATCCAGAGCCCCGGCCCCCGGGCGATCGCTCACCACGAGCGCCACCTCCGCACCCCTCTCGCCCCCTCCGAAATGGTCCAGCAGCGCCTGGAGGTTCGTTCCGCCGCCGGAAGCGAAGACGGCGATCCGCACGGTCACGCCCGGCTTCCGCCGAAGTGCGGCACGAGGAAGGGGTTGGTCGCGCGCTCACGGGCGACCGTGGTGGGCGGGCCGTGCCCGCTGTACAGCGTCGTATCGTCCGGCAGCGTGAGCACGCGCTCACGGATGGACCGCATGAGCTGCTGGAGGTCGCCGCCGGGAAGATCGGTCCGGCCGATGGAGCCGGCAAAGACCACGTCGCCGACGAACGCCACCCCGGCCGGTTCGCTGTAGAGGAGCACGTGACCCGGCGAGTGCCCGGGCACGTGGCGGATCTCCAGCTCACAGCCTCCGAACCGGAACGCCTGCTCGTCGGAGAAGCCGTGGTCCGGGGGCGGCGGCGGGCGCAGCGGGTGGCCGAACATGGCCGCCTGCTGGGGCGCCGCGTCGTACAGCGGGCGGTCGGCCGGATGCAGGTGGATCGGGGCGGGGACGCGCTCCGCCAGCGCCGCGACGCCTTCGAGATGATCCAGGTGCGCGTGGGTCAGCAGGATCGCCGTCAGGGGGTCCCCGGACGCCTCGACCTCGTCCGCCATCGCCGCAGCCTCGCCACCCGGATCGATGGCGACCCATTCACCCGCCGCTCCGCAGCGGAGGAGATAGGCGTTCTGCCCGAAGACATTCGACGTGAACGTGCGGATGGTCAGCGGTCCGGCCATTGCCCTCTGCTCCGTTGATCGGAAGAGAGCAACGTATCACGACTGCGGGCCCTCAGGCCAATCCGGTTCCGCCGCCCTTTTGAGCGGACACCAGCGGGAGTTCCAGCGTGAACGCGCTGCCGTCCCCGACGACGCTCCGCACCGTCACATCGCCGCCGAGGAGCCGCGCCAGCCGACGGGCGACGGCGAGCCCCAGCCCCGTCCCGGTGATCCGCCGGCCATCGCCGCGCTCGACTTGCCAGAACGGCTCGAACACGTCCTCCAGATGCTCCGGCGCGATCCCCGGGCCCGTGTCCTCGACGGTGCACGAGAAGCCCGTCTCCGTAGCGCGCAGGTGCAGCTCGACGTGACCCGCCGGCGTGTACTTGATGGCGTTGGAGACGAGGTTGATCAGGATCTGGCGGATCTTGGACTCGTCGGTGCGGGCGTCCAGCGGGGCCTCGGGCAGCCGAACGCGGAGGTCGAGGCCGCTCGCCTGCGCGATCGGCTCCATGATCCCGGCGACGTCCCGCGCGAGCTCCACCAGCTCGACGTCCTCGAGCCGTACCTTTTCCCGTCCCGCCTCCATGCTCGCGTAGGAGAGGATCTCGTCCACGAGGTGGGAGAGGTGGCGGACGCTCGCCTTGACCCGCTCCAGGTGCCCTGCCTGTCGCGTGTTCAGCTCACCGTGGACCCTGGCGGTCAGGATGTCCGCGTACCCCAGGATCGCGCTGAGGGGGGTGCGGAACTCGTGCGACATCACCGCCAGGAAATTGGCTTTCGCGGCGTCTGCGGCCCGGGCCTGCTCGTACAGGAGCGCGTTGTCGACCGCCAGCGCCGCCCGCGAGGCCAGCTCCGCCATGAGCGCCAGGTCCTTCTCCGTGTAGCGGCCTTCGGTACGGAGAAGCGACATCGCGCCCACCGCGCGGCCGCGCACTTCCAGAGGGAGGATCATGAAGGAGGTCGCGCCGACGCTCCGGACCGCTTGACGAAGCTCCGGTGAGTCGGGGTAGGCGTCGCGCACCACCTCGTCGGTCACCTCGGGGCCGAGCATGGGACGGCGCTCCCGGACGACCCACGAGACGAGCGACCGGTCCGGCACCCTGAGCGACGGATCACCGAAGGGGCGAACGGTGTCCGCCATCGCGGGATCGGCGTGGACCGAGATCACCCGCTGGATCGCTCCCGTCTCCAGCACCTTGAAGATCACGCACCAGTCGGCCTGCCGCCCGACCACGAGCCGCGCCAGCACGTCCAGGGTCCGGTCGAGCTCGAGCGACTCGTTGAGGAGGCGGCTCGCCTCCTCCAGGAAAGCCTGGCTGGACTCGGCGTTCTTCTCCTCGGTGATGTCGAACACCGTGGCCACGGCGGCCAGCGCGCGGCCCTGCCCGTCCAGCACGGGCGCGGAGCTCATCCGCACCACACCCGTGGTGCCGTCCCCGCGCACGATGCGGATCTCCTCGCCCCGCACGGTCTCCCCGCGGCGCACCGTTCGGGCCAGCGGCCAGTCCTCGGGGAGGAGCGGCTCACCGGTCTCGTCCACTCCGCCCCAGGCGGCGTAGTCCGCGATCTCGGCCGCCTGCCGGAACGGACGCCGCCACGCTGCGGACACCTGCTGGTTGATCATCACGATGCGCCCGGACGGCACATCGGCGAGCAGGACGCCGGCCGGCATCTGCTTTACGACGGACTCGAGCACCGAGCGCTCCGCCTCGAACCGTCGCAGCAGGTCCGCCTGGTCCGCGTCGCTGCGGCTCCGCCATATCGCGAACGCCAGATGCCCGGCGATCACCTCCGCCAGCCGCACCTCCGACTCGCCGAACGTGTGCGGATGGTCGTGGTAGAGCATGAACTTGCCCAGCAGCCGGCCACGGTAGAGCAGCGGGATGAACGCCAGCGCCCTGATCCCCTCCGCCAGCACCACCTCCCGGAGGTCTCCCAATCCTTCGGCCATCCCGGCATCCTCGATCAGGACCGGCCTCGGGTCGCGCGTCCCGGAGGGCCAGGGGGAGTGGCCGTCCACCGCATTCCGGTACGCCTCCGAGAGCCCCGACCACGCCTTGAACCGCATCACCCCGGCTTCGTCCGTGAGCAGAAGCGCCGCCCGAGCCGCGCCGACCGCCCGCCGCAGCCCGTCCACGACTTCGTCGAAGATGATGTCGACGTGGCGGGCCCGCTGGATATGGTCCGCCATGGCGTACAGGAGCGTCAGCTGGTCGAGCTGCGTGTGCTCCTGCTCGGGAATCCGGGACGACGAAGTCAAGCGGGCTCCGTTCAGGAAGGACTCAGCAGTCCCTTATGCGGGCGCGCCTTGTGCCGGCGCGGCTAATAGCGATGGGGGTAACGGATATCTTAGCAGCGGGCGCCCGATCGAGTCAATGAAAAACGAGGGCCCCGGGGGGAACCCGGGACCCTCGTTTCGCCGCTGATCGCGGGATCGACTCAGGCGTTGAAGGAGCTCCCGCACCCGCACCCGCCGGTGGCATTCGGATTCTTGAAGGTGAACCCGGCGCCCATCATGGTGGTAACGTAATCGATCTCCACGCCGTCCAGGTACTGCCCGCTGAACGGATCCACGAACAGGCGCAGCCCGTTCAGATCGAAGATCTCGTCGTCTTCCTGGGACTCATCCTCGATGTTCAGGCCGTACTGGAAGCCGGAGCAGCCGCCCGGCAGGACCGCGACCCGGAGGCCAGCCGTGTCCGCCGCGCCCTGCTCCTCCATGAACTTCTGAACCTCCGCCACCGCATTCGGCGTGACCGTAATGGTCATGGTTCCTCC
>JAHWKI010000010.1 GCA_019347975.1 Gemmatimonadota bacterium | reverse complement strand
CGGAGACGTCGGCGACGGCGGCGCGGACGTCCGCAACAATTCCCGCGAACAGAGCATCGGCCTTCGTCCGCAGCGCCCGCTCTGCGGCGAGCTGGTCGCGCACCCGGGCGCGGACCTCCTCCAGCGTGACCGGGCGGCCCAGGTCCGTAAGGTAGACGCCGCGCTCCGGGGAGATGGTGTCGCCGTCCCGCTCGGACACGATCAGCACCATGGTCCCGTCGGGGGACACGGCCCACTCGTACTCGGGCGCGATGGTCCGCACCGTGTTGTTGTGGAACAGCCGCATCCCCTCGCCCGAGCCCGGCACCCACTCCCGTATCTCAGGGTCCTGGGGGCGACGCCCCGCTGGGGCGTCGCTGCCAGCAGAACCCACCCCTGAAGGCACCGGATACACATACGACCTTCGATGCCGCCCCTCGCCCTTGATCACCAGCAGCCGGTCGCCGGCCAGCCACTGCGGGAAGAGGTCGTGCTGGACGTCGTAGGTCAGGCGACGGGGCTCCTCCCCCTCACCGGCCACCCAGGCCTCCCAGTTCTCCCGACCCATCCGCTGGAAAGCGACGAGGGAGCCGTCGGGGGAGACGGCGGGGTTGGCGATCGGGTCCATCGTCGTGAAGAGCACCCGGGACCGGCCGAAGACGGGCTCGCCTGCGGAGAGCGGCGCGCGGTTCAGGAAATAGCGAGTCTCCCTGGACTCATCGCGGGAGATGAAGGCCATGGTGCGGCCATCTGCCGAGAACGCGGGCGATCCGGCCCCCTGGAACGTCGTCTGATCACTGGTCCCGGCGGCCAGGATCCCGAGGCCGTGCTCCGCGTCGAAGACGATGTGGCCGCCGGAGGGGGACATCCGCACCTCGCCCGCGCGGATCCACGGCACCGCCTCGCCGCGGCTCCAGACGACGGCGTGGACGGGCTCGCTGGCGGGGACGTCCCGCTCCCGGCCGGTGGCGAGGTCGCGGACGCGGACACGAGCGTGGCGGGCGCGGGCGACGTCGAGGGCGGCGCGCTGGGCGATGAAGCTCGCGCGGTCGCGGACCTCGATGGTCCGGCGGATGGTGGCCTCCTCCCGGGCGAGGGCCGCAGGGTCGGCGATCCGCAGCCACGCGATGCTCCGGCCGTCGGGGGAGAAGACGGCGCCGTGGCCGGCCAGCTCGACCACCTGCCGCACCGCGCCGTTCTCCACTCGCACGACGACGGTCCGCCGCTCGGCGTCTCCAGGGGCACCGGCGCCGGGGGTGTCGTAAACGGCGTGGCGGCCGTCGGGGCTCCAGCGTGGGTTGGTCCCGTCGGCGGCCACCTCGACAGTGCGGTAACGCTCGCCGGTGAGGACGGCGATGTCGGCGAGGAGGTCGTCGGCGCCGGGGCCGCGGAGGACGCGGTCGAGGCGCTCGAGGGCGTCGTCGTACTCGCCGGCATCCCAGGCGTGGTAGGCCGAGTCGAAGAGGGCGGCGTTAGCGGCGCGGGGGCCCTGCGCCGCGGCCGGCGCGGCGGCGAGGAAGCCGAAGAGGAGGCCTGCGCGGGCGGGCCACGGGGCCATTGAATACGTGGGCATCGTCGTCACAGGTTGTTCAGCCTACGGGCAATGGGAAGGAGGGGCCATGTCCGGAACCATAATGGGGAGTCGGTCGCCGGCGCGCATGCCGCGTCGCCTGAACGAGTGTTGCAGGGCTCGCCGCAACAATTCCCGCGAACAGAGCGCCGGTGCCGATCGCAAGCGATGTGAGGGTGATCGGGTAGGAAAAATTTGCCGACCGCTCGAGGGGAACCGCGCCGGAACCTTGACACGCCGCACCGGATTCAGATACGATGCGAGTGGCACTGGGAGCCCGTGGTCATTTGCAGCCGCTTGCCGCCACGTAAAAGAACGAGCTAAAGAGCGATCGCCCGGCGGCGCGCTCCGCCCGGGCTTTTTTCATGGATACGACTGGACGCCGATAATGCACCCGATCCTCCGCATGCCACGCTGTCGGATGTGTACGGCTCTCCCCGCGGGAGAGACGGACGGGCGTCCCTGCGCGTGTGTGCGCATGAGATCGTAGCCGAGCCCTGGCTCGGCGGTTCCCCGGCCCCCTCTCCGATCGCGAGAGGGGGCCTTTTTCATACCCTGAAGCGAGATGACCATGACGACACTCAGCACCGATCGCCCGATCGCGATCTTCCACGAGCACCCGGACTGGTTCCGGCCGCTCTTCGCCGAGCTGGACCGGAGGGAGACGCCGTACGTGAAGCTGCACGCGGGCCGTCACCGCTACGACCCGACGGAAACGGAGTCGCCGTACTCGCTGGTGTTCAACCGCGTGAGTCCGTCCGCGTACCTGCGCGGCAACGCGCGGGCGATCTTCTACACGGCCCAGTACCTGGCGCACCTCCGGCGGCAGGGGGTGCGGGTCATCAACGGCGAGGAGGCCTGGCGGACGGAGACCTCGAAGGCGCTCCAGCTCTCGCTGCTCGAGGCGCTGGAGCTGCCCTACCCCCGCGCCCGCGTGATCAACGACGCGGCCGAAGCCCCGGCCGCCGCCGAGGGCCTCCGCTTCCCGGTCGTCGTGAAGCCCAACATCGGCGGGAGCGGGGCGGGCGTGCGCCGCTTCGACACGCCGGAGGCGCTCGAGGTGGCCGCCGCCGCCCAGGCGATCGACCTCGGCATCGACGACACCGCGCTCGTCCAGGAGTTCATCCCCGCGGAGCGCGGCCGGATCGTGCGGGTCGAGGTCCTCGATGGCGCGTTCCTGTACGCGATCCGGGTCTACGCCCCGGGCGACACCTTCAACCTGTGCCCTGCCGACGTCTGCCAGAGCGTCGACGGTGCGGAGCTGGAGCGGACCGCCTGCGCCGCCGACGCGCCGCGGAACGGACTGCGGGTGGAAGGCTACACGCCTCCCGATGAGGTCATTGCGGCCGTGGAGCGCATCGCCGCAGCGGCGGGCATCGAGGTGGGCGGCGTCGAGTACATGATCGACGCGCGCGATGACCGGCTCCTCTACTACGACATCAACGCGCTCTCGAACTTCGTGGCCGACGCGCCGCGGGTCATCGGGTTCGACCCGTTCGCGCGCCTGGCGGACTGGCTGGAGCGGGAAGCGGCGCTGTCTCCCGCGCTCGCGCGCGAGGTCGTCTGATGCGGTTCGGGTACTGGCTCCCGGTCTTCGGCGGCTGGCTCAGGAACATCGACGACGAAGGGATGGAGGCGACCTGGGAGTACGTGAGCCGGCTGGCCCGGCGCAGCGAGCAGATCGGGTTCGACCTGACGCTCATCGCCGAGCTCAACCTGAACGACATCAAGGGGATGGACGCGCCGTCGCTGGATGCCTGGTCGACCGCCGCCGCGCTGGCCGCCGTCACCGAGCGCCTCGAGATCATGGTCGCGGTCCGGCCGACCTTCCACCCGCCGGCGCTCCTGGCCAAGCAGGCGGCCAACATCGACCGGATCAGCGGCGGGCGGCTGTCGCTCAACGTGGTCTCGTCCTGGTGGGCGACGGAGGCCCGGAAGTACGGCGTCGACTTCGATACCCACGACGACCGCTACGCCCGCACCGCCGACTGGATCGAGGTGGTGGACGGCATGTGGCGGGAGCCCGTCTTCTCGCATTCGGGGCCCTACTACACCGTCGACGAGGCCATCCTCGAGCCCAAGCCCTTGCGGGACCCCCGCCCGACCATCTACGCCGGCGGTGAATCGCCGGCGGCCAAGGCGCTCATCTCCGCGGAGTGCGATGCGTGGCTGACGCACGGAGACCCGCCGGACGTGATCGCCCCGAAGGTCGCCGACATGCGGGAGCGGCGAGCGGCGCTGGGGCTGCAGCCCATGACGTTCGGCGCCGCTGGCTTCGCGGTGGTCCGCGCCACGGAGGCGGAGGCTCGGCGGGAAGTCGATCGGATCACCGACGTGCGCCAGAGCGCGAGCGGCTACGCCAACTACCAGGACTGGGTGCAGAACACCAGGCTGGAGCGCCAGGTGAGCCTGCAGGACTATTCCGTGTCGAACCGCGGGCTCCGCTCCGGGCTGGTCGGGACGCCGGAAGAGGTCGCCGAGCGCATCCGCGCGTTCGAGCGCGCCGGCCTCGACCTGCTCCTCCTCCAGTTCTCTCCCCAGCACGAGGAGATGGAGCGTTTCGCCGAGGAGGTCATCCCGCTGGTGAACGGCCGGCCGCGGTGACGGCGCATCTCCCGGAGGGTGCCGCGCTCGCCGCTCGCCATCCGCAGCCGCGCGTGCTAGGATGCGACGACTGATATATCTGTTGCAGCGCGCCCCCCGCCGAGCGGCGCCAGGCGCGCGTCCACCGGGAGATGGAGGATGTGGCCATGATCGTCCGGCTGAGCCCCGTCACCATACGCTGTCTCGGCGTCCTCGCCGCGATCGTGCTGCTGTCGCCGACGGGCGCGGCGGGGGCCCAGGCGCCGGAGGGCCGCGGCGATCGGGGCGACACGCTGCCGACGCTCGGGCTCGAGGGGGGACTGGCCGAGTACGCGGCCGCGGGGTTCCGGCTGGGGCTGGTGCGGGCCTCGCAGACGGCGTCGTCGCTCCGTCCGGCGGGTCAGGAGGGCTTCGACTTCACCCCGTCGGACTGGCTGGAGCGGCGGTCCGCGAACCTGTACCACCACCTGGGCGACCTGACCCTGCGACTCCGCGAGGTCGGGTCCGGGGAGTGGGCGGAGTACTCGACGGCTGCCGCGCGGCGTCCGGTGACGCCGCTGCCGGCGTCCGGGCGCGTCCTGGCCGCGGCGGAGCTGAACCCGACGCTCGCGGCCGGCATCCCGCTCCGGGTACGCCGGTACTGGGAGGTACGGGATGGGAGCCTGGCGCTCCGGTTCGAGCTGCGGAACGAGGGCGCGTCACCGGTTGAGATCGGCGCCCTCGGGATCCCGATGGTATTCAACAACATCCTGATGGAGCGGGATCTGGACGAGGCGCACGCGGTGGCCTCCTTCCACGACCCGTATATCGGTCGGGACGCTGGGTACGTGCAGGTGACGCGTCTGAGCGGCGCGGGCCCGGCGTTGGTGGTCGTGCCGCTGGAGGGGACGCCGCTGGAGGCGTGGCGGCCGCTGCTGGAGGACCGGACCCGGCGGGGCATCACGTTCGAGGGGTTCTACGAGTGGATGCCGCACAGCCGGGCGTACGCGGAGGACGAGTGGAGCGAGGCGGAGCCGTGGAACGTGCCGACGTCGAAGACGCTGGCCCCGGGCGAGAGCCGGTCCTACGGCGTCCGGTTCCTGCTGTCGCCCGGGATCCGGGAAATCGAGGAGACGCTCCTGGCGAACGAGCGTCCGGTGGCGGTCGGGGTCCCCGGCTACGTGCTGCCGGCGGACCTGGATGCGAAGCTCTTCCTGAAGCACGAGAGCCCCGTCCGTGCGATCACCGTGGAGCCCGCGGGCGCGGTGACGGTGACGCCCGCGCGCACGACCGCGAACGGCTGGCGCGAATACGCGGTGCGGGGGAAGGAGTGGGGCCGGGCGCGGCTGACCGTCCGCTACGAGGACGGGATCGAGCAGACCATCCATTACAAGGTGATCAAGCCCGCGCCGCAGGTGGCGGGGGACCTGGGGCAGTTCCTGACAACGGAACAGTGGTTCGAGGTTCCCGACGACCCGTTCGGCCGCAGCCCGTCGGTCATCAGCTACGACTACGAGGCCCGGGCGCAGGTCACGGAGGACAGCCGGGCCTGGATCGCGGGACTCGGCGACGAGGGCGGCTCCGGCTCCTGGCTCGCCGCCATCATGAAGCAGCTGATCCAGCCGGACCGCGCGGAGCTGGCGAAGCTGGAGCGCTTCGTGGACGGGGTGCTCTGGGGCGGGCTCCAGTACGCCGAAGGCGAGCACGAGTACGGCGTCCGCAAGAGCATGTTCTACTACGAGCCGGATGACATGCCGGAGGGCACGTACTCCGACAGCATCCGCTACGGCGGCTGGTCGAGCTGGAACCGCGAGCACGCCATGACCGTGGGCCGCTCGTACAACTACCCGCACGTGGCCGCGGCGCACTGGGTCCTGTACCGGCTGGCGCGGAACCATCGCGGGCTGGTCAGGAACCACGCGTGGGACTGGTACCTGGAGCGGGCGTACAGGACCGGGCTGGCCATGGTCGAGCACGCGCCCCACTATGCCCAGTTCGGCCAGATGGAGGGCACGGTCTTCGTGCTGATCCTGATGGACCTCCAGCGCGAGGGGTGGAGCGAGCAGGCGGACGCCCTCGAGGCGGCGATGCGCCAGCGGGCGGCCGTCTGGGAGTCGCTCGGCTATCCGTTCGGCAGCGAAATGCCCTGGGACTCGACCGGCCAGGAGGAGGTCTACGCCTGGTCCCGCTACTTCGGACTCGACGAGAAGGCGGCGGTCACGCTCAACGCCATCCTCGCCTACATGCCCACGGTCCCCCACTGGGGCTATAACGGCAGCGCCCGCCGCTACTGGGACTTCCTGTATGCGGGCAAGCTGCGACGGGTCGAGCGCCAGCTCCATCACTACGGGTCCGGGCTCAACGCGATCCCGGTGCTCACCGAATACCGCTACCACCCGGACGACATCTACCTGCTGCGCGTCGGCTATGGCGGCCTGCTCGGGTCGATCGCCAACGTCACCCGGGAGGGCTTCGGGCCGGCGGCGTTCCACGCCTTCCCGTCCACGCTGCGGATCGACGCGCTGTCGGGCGACTACGGTCCCAACTTCCTCGGCCACGCCCTGAACGCCGCGACCTACGTGGTCGAGCACCCCGAGTTCGGATGGCTCGCGTTCGGCGGAAACCTCGCCGTCGAGGGGACCGCCGGGCGCACCACGGTCAGGGTGCAACCGCGCGATGCCGCGCGGTCCCGCGTCTACCTCGCCCCGCTCGGGCTCTGGATCACGCTGGACGCGGGCACGTTCCGGAGCGTCGCTCTCGCGGGCGACGAAGTGCGCGTGACGCTCTCCTCCGCCACGGCCCACACCGCGCGGGCGCTCCTGCGGGTCGAGCGGCCCGGCGCGCCGGCGGGGGCGGCGGAGTTCGCGCCGGTCGGGAGCCACGCCACCGATCGAGGCGCCTGGGTGATCCCCCTGACCGATGCGCCGACCGAGATCGTGCTGCGCCCCGGAAGCTGAGATGTCCAGGGCCGGAGGCCGGGGCCGGCGTGGCAAGCGTCGCGGCGAGCAGCCGTGGACGCCGCGGTCCCGGTGGGGGGCAGCCTGGCGGTGGCGGCGCTGTGGGCCCTCGCCGGCTGCCAGGCGCCCGGACCGTGGGACCCGGGTCCGGTCGGGAGGTGCCGCGCTTCTACGCCAATTTCTTCCTGAAGCCGAGCGCGATCAACCACGGGCAGACCATCAACGGCTACTGGATGGAGCAGTCCCGGGGGAAATTCCGGGTCACGGTACTGGAGCCGTTCGGCCCCTACCGCATGCCGAAGCCGCTGTGGGAGTATGGACTGAACGAGTTCGGGCAGGACGAGCACACGCCGGATGGCAGTCGCGCGAACAGCCGGATGGAGCCGGATGTGGATTCACTCTGGGCCGAGGAGCACGGCAATATCGCGGACGAGTACGACGCCCTCCTCCGCATCTACGCCGGCTACGACGAGACCAGCGTATGGCAGGAGTTCGGCGAGATGAAGTTCGAGTCGCGCGACGCCATCCCGCCGGAGTGGGGCAATCCGAACCCGGACATGCCGCGGTGGGTCCCGACGCGCTACGTGGAATGGACGAGCTGGCTCGCAGGCGCGCAGCAGTGGGGGCGCGCGACCATGCGACAGGGCGAGAGCTCGGGCACGATCACGCACGAGCTCGGTCACTTCGCGTTCCGGATCCCGGACCTCAACAACAACCAGTACGTGCAGCCGTACCGCCGCGCCGCGGCCGGGCCGTGGGACATGATGGATCGCGGTTCATTCAACGGTCCGGGCGGGCCGCACATGCGGTGGGTCGTCCCGGCCACGCACGGCGCGGCCATGCCGGCCGGTCTCATGCTCCGGAACCGGCTCGAGACCGGGTTCGTCGAGGAGTCGGAGGTGCTTACGCTGAGCCGGGACGGACTCGCCCGCTCGGGCCCCGCCGTCGCGCGCGTGACCGCCCGGGCCGTCGACCCCGTGCCGGGCGCGTTCGCGGGGGTCATCGTCCTGGGTCATCGATGCGCACCCGGAAGACATCCGGATGGTCGATTTCGTCAAGCCCTCCGGCGACACGGTCATGCGCACGATCGCCGACTACCGGCAGCTCAATGACGCGCTCTTCCACGCCGCGTTCACTCCGGGAGCGAGTTCGAGTGGACAGACCCCCACAACCGGCTGCACTTCTACGTCATCGACCTGCACCGCGACGGGGGCGGCATCCGTACCTACACGCTGGGCGTGCGATCGCTGGACGGGGCGGGGCCGCACCGGCGGGGCGTCATCCTGGAGCCGCCGGCCCAGCCGCTGGAGCCGGTCCGCCGGCGGGACACGCCCGTCGTCTTCACGCTCACGAACACCGGGAGCGCGGCGGAGCTCGCGCCGACCCTGCATCCCGACGACGCGTCCGCCTATGTGCGCTCCGACATCTACCGGCTCGACGCCTCAATGGATGGAGAGGGCTGGTCGGCCCGGCTGCTGAACGCGCTCCCGGCCGTCGAAGCGGGCCGGTCCCGCCCGGTAGAGGTCTACGTAACAGCGGCGCCGGGGGCGGCACGCACCGCCACGGTGACCCTCAGGGTCAGGTCGGAGAGCGACCCGTCCCGCACGGCCACTGCCGTATGGGAGGTCCGATCGGCGGGCTAGGATCCCGCGAACGTCAGAACGCCGTTCCGAGCAGCAGGAGCACGAAGCCGCCGCTCAGGGCGAGCAGCGCGGCCGTCCTGAGGATCGGGCTCCCCGCGGCGGCGGGCGGCGACTGCCGGCTCCAATAGGAAACGACACCGCATGGAGCGTCCGCCCCCAGCTCCGCGGGGATGGCGGGGCGGATGTAGACCTCGACGGCCTGGAGCATCGCCGGGCCGAGCGGCTCGACCATCTCGTAGGGCACACGCGAACCATTCAGGTAATAGCTCGGCGTGCACCCGTTGCGCAGCGTGACCTCGCCCGTCTGCGGATCGACCCGCCGGACCGACCGGCTCACCCACTGGAGCATGTGACCGGCCGTGTGGACACGGTTGTCGAAGCCGGCGATCGAGTCGCGCGTCATGAACTCCGCGAAGCCCGTCCCGGCGTAGCGCGTGTAGCGCTCGAAGAACTCCTCCATCCCGACCAGGCCGACCCGGTCGCCCCACGGCAGCGACGAGGCCACCACCGTGATCGGCTCCATCTGGACGGCCGCCACCCGGAGCCGGAACTCCATCGTCACCGTGTCGCCCGGGAGCAGGTGGAACGCTTCGCTCGTCGATGAACGGTAGCCCAGCCGCTGGCCACGCAGACGGTAGACGCCGGCCATAGGGGCGACCATCCTGAACTCGCCACGCTCCCCCGTCAGCACCTGCGCCACCGGCGCCAGGTCCGCCGCGAGCAGGTGCACCTCGCCGCCGAAGATCGGGGCGTCGTCGGCCGCGTCCACCAGCCGGCCGCGGATCACCGGGTCCTCAGACCCCGCGGCGGAAGGACCCGTGGCCCCGCGGCCCGCTGCCTGAGGCGCAGCCCCCGCGACGACGAGCAGGAGCGCAGGCAGGGCCACGTGCCCGGATCGGGCTACACGGGCGAACCACACGGGAAGGCCTCCTCCTGGAACCCCGGCTCCCTCAGTCCGGCGCCCCGCCGTTGCTGACGGTCGCCGCGTAGTAGTCCCGGATGAACGGCTCCTGATGCGTGAACGACCAGTGCACGTCCCGCAGAAGGTCCGCCGCCTGCGTCACCTCCCCGCGCCGCAGCGACTCCACGAGCTCCTGGTGCTCGATGATCGAAGCCCGCTCCCACTCCGGGACGAACCCCTTCAGCCGCGGAAAATCGTACAGCCGCTGCTTGAGGATGTGGATCCGTCGAACCAGCTCCGTGTTCGTCGACAGGTCCAGGTAGGCATCGTGGAAGGCCAGGTTCGCGGCGTAATACCGCGCGAAATCCGACGCGTCCAGCGCCCGCGTCATCTCCTCGTTCAGCCCCTCCATGTGCGCGATGAGGTCCGGGCCGATTTGCCCCGCGACGCTCCGCAGCCCGACCGACTCCAGCCCGCCGAGGATCTCGTAGATGTCACGGATGCTTCCCAGCGTCAGCGCCGCCACCCGCACGCCTTTCCGGTTCTGGATCTCCACGAAGCCCTCCGACTCCAGCCGGAGCAGCGCGTCCCTCAACGGCGTCCGGCTCGTCCCGATCTCCTCCGCCAGCGCGTTCAGATCCAGATAGCTGCCGGGCCGCAGCAGCCCCTGATTCATCCGGTCGCGCAGGAACTCGTACACGGTCTCCCGTAGCGACTGCGCCTGGGGCTTCGATTCCGCCGTTGCTCGATCCATCCGGTTCCCGGGACGCGAGGAGTGGCCGCACGGGTCGTGCGCCCGTGCGTGATCTTTACGGTGCCGCAACTGATATATTAGTATCCTCCGAGCCTCGGTGCCATGTTGCTCCGCAGCAGTACCCGTTTTCCAGCCCCACCCGGAGGTCCTCATGACGATCACCCGCCGCACCGCCCTCAAGCTCGGCCTCGGGGCCGGGGCGCTGCCGCTCCTCGGCGCTTCCCCGCTGCTCGCCGGTCCAGCCGTGACGGACCGGCCGCGGCGCCTCGACGGCACGCTGCAGGCCCGGCCGCTGCCGCTGACCGCGGTCCGGCTGGTGGGCGGTCCGCTGAAGAACGCGCAGGACCTGGACGCCCGTTACCTGCTGCAGCTCGAGCCCGACCGGATGATGGCATATTACCGGGAACGTGCGGGGCTGCCGCGGAAGGCGGAGCCGTACGACGGATGGGACGGCGGCGGTCGCAACCTGACGGGCCACATCGCGGGGCACCACCTGTCGGCGGTGAGCCTGATGTACGCGGCGACGGGGGACGAGCGGTTCAAGGAGCGGGCGGACTACCTGGTGTCGGAGATGAAGATGGTGCAGGACGCGCACGGCGACGGCTACCTGTGCGCGCTGGAGGGCGGCCGGGAGTGCTTCGGGCGGCTGGCGCGGGGAGAGATCCGCTCGGCGTCCTTCGACCTGAACGGCGAGTGGGCGCCATGGTACACGCTGCACAAGGTGTACGCGGGGCTGCGCGACGCGTACCGGCACACGGGGAACCGGACCGCGCTCGAGGTGGAAACGCGGATGGCGGAGTGGGCGGAGGGGGTGCTTTCGGGGTTGAGCGAGGCGCAGCTGGAGCACATGATGAACACCGAGTTCGGCGGGATGAACGAGGTGATGGTGGACCTCTATCGGGATACGGGGGATGAGAGGTGGCTGGCGCTGTCGTACAGCTTCGAGCACGACGACTTCACCCGTCCGCTCAAGCGCCACCAGGACAACCTGCCGGGGAAGCACGGTAACACGCAGGTCCCCAAGCTGATCGGGTCGGCGGACCGCTACATCGCGCTGGGCACGCCGGAGGACCTGACGGCCGCCTCGTTCTTCTGGGACACCGTGGTCCAGCACCACAGCTTCGCGTCGGGCGGGCACGGCAAGGACGAGTACTTCGGGCCGGCCGATGAATGGGGGGAGCGCGTGGACGGGCGCACGGCGGAGACGTGCAACGTCTACAACATGCTCAAGCTGACGCGGCAGCTCTTCGCGATCCGCCCGGACGCCCACTACGCGGATTTCCACGAGCGGGCGCTCTACAACCACATCATGGCCTCGATCGACCCCGCGGACGGCCGGACGTGCTATATGGTGCCGGTCGGGCGCGGGGTGCAGCACGAGTACCAGAACATGTTCCAGAGCTTCACGTGCTGTGTGGGGACGGGCATGGAGAGCCACGCGCTCCACGGCCACGGCGTCTATTACGAGGACGGCGACCGGCTGTTCGTCAACGTGTACGCGCCGTCCACCGCCGACTGGAGCGAGGCGGGGGTGCGGCTCGCGGTGCTGACGGAGTTCCCGATCGGCGAGACGGCGACGCTCCGCATCACCGCTGACCGGCCCCGTGAGTTCACCCTCGCCCTCCGCCGCCCCTACTGGGCCGGAGACGGGTTCGCCGTCCGCGTCAACGGGCGGACCATCGAGCTCCCGGATGCGGGCCCGGAGGAGTGGCGCGACCGGCGGAGCCAGTACCGCATTCCGGCGGACGCGGGCAGCTCGTACGTCGACGTGCGGCGGACGTGGCGAACCGGGGACGTCGTCGAGGTCAGCCTCCCGAAGTCGCTCCGGATCGAGGCGACGCCCGACATCCCGCGCCGGGTCGCGCTCATGTGGGGCCCGCTGGTGCTGGCGGGTGACCTGGGCCCGGAGCGCGAGCGGAGCCGGGGCGAGGAGCAGGAGCGGGAGTCCCGGCCGACCCTCGTGCCGGTCTTCGTCACAGGCGGCAGGCCGGTGGAGGAGTGGGTCCGCCCGGTCGGCGGCCGGCCAGGTCACTTCCGGACCGTCGGCGCCGGCCGGATCCCGGACGAGACGGGCCGCGCGCAGGAGGTGGACCTCTACCCGTTCTTCCAGCTCCACCGGCGGACGTACTCGACGTACTGGGACACCTACACCGAGGAGGAGTGGGTGGCCCAGAAGGCGAGGTACGTCGCGGAGGCCGATCGGATGCGGAAGCTCGACGCGGCCACCCTCGCCTACATCGAGCCCGGCGACGAGGTCCTGGAGGCCCGCTTCAATCTCCAGGAGGAGGCGGCCCGGCCGTACCGGATCGAGGGCCGTCCCGCCCGCTGGGCAGAAGGCTGGTTCTCCTACGACGTGCCCATCGAGCCGGCGACGCCCATGACGCTGCTGGTCACCTTCTACAGCGATGACCGACGCTATTCGCCGGCGGACTTCCAGATCCTCATCAACAACCAGGTCGTCGCCGAGCACCACATCGACCGGACCGACCCGCCGCGGTTCTACGACGCGCGCTTCCCGATCCCAGAGGATCTGACGCACGGGAAGAACAGCGTCAACATCCGCTTCAAGGCCGGTCCCGACAGCCGCGTCCCCGCCATCTTCGGCGTGCGGGTCGTGCGGACGGCCGGTCTGGAGGAGGTCGACCGGCTGCCGTGACGCTTCAGGGGGTCCTGTCGGAATCGCGGGGCGGTCGGACCGCGTAGGAGACGCGCAGGTCGGGGTAGCCCGGGGAATCGCTCTCGCGCCAGCGTTCAGCGTGGGCCCAGTGCAGGTGCTGGCGTCCTCGGTCGTCGATGACGAAGTCGAACTGGCCGGCGCGACGGAGGGTGTCTGGCAGCAGCAGCTCCGGCTGCCGCATCGTGCCTCCCTCGAGGCGCGTGTACCAACTGCTCAGCTCTCGAAACGCTCTCCGCGCTGTCTCTATCGCGACCCGTCCACCGCCACCGTCTCCGGCCGGTTCCAGTTCGGCGGTTCCACACCCAGCAGGTGCTCGACGAAGAAGTCGTTGCGCTTCCGGATTCCGAACGCGCCGCCGAAGCCGTGGTTCGCGCCGGGGACCAGGACGAAGTCGAAGTCCTTGTCGGCGCGGATCAGGGCGTTCACGACCTGGATGGTGGACGAGGGGTCGACGTTGGTGTCCATCTCGGGGAGGATCAGCAGGAGGTCGCCCTCGAGCCGGTGCGCGTTCACGACGTTGGACGACTCGGCGTAGTGGGGGCCGATGGGCCAGCTCATCCACAGCTCGTTCCACCAGATCTTGTCCATCCGGTTGTCGTGGGACCCGGAGGCGGACACGGCCACGTCGTAGAAGTCGTTGTGGAAGAGGAGCGCGCCCATGGCGTTCTGGCCGCCGGCGGAGCCGCCGTAGATCCCCACGCGCGTGGTGTCGTAGTACGGGTAGCGCTCGGCCACGGCCCGGTGCCAGCGGATGCGATCGGGGAACCCGGCATCCTTGAGGTTCTTCCAGGCGACGTCGTGGAAGGCCTTCGACCGGTTGGATGTCCCCATCCCGTCGATCTGCACGACGATGAACCCGAGCTCCGCGACTCCGTGGTAGCGCGCCTGGGTGCTGAACGTCTTGGGGACATGGGAGCCGTGCGGACCGGCGTAGATGCTCTCCACCACCGGATAGGACCTGGTCGAGTCGAAGTTCGTGGGCCGGATGATGATGCCCCAGATGTCGGTCCGGCCGTCGCGTCCCTTCGCGACGAAGACCTCGGGGTAGCGCCATCCGGTGGCCAGGAGCGCGGAGGCGTCCGCCCGCTCGAGCTCCATGACCACGGACCGGTCGCTGGTCCGGCGCAGCACCGCCACGGGCGGGTGATCCACGCGCGACCACCGGTCCACGTAGTACTCCATGTTCGGCGAGAAGCTGACCTCGTGATCGCCGTTCGCCTCCGTGTAGGCGACCAGCCCCGAGCCATTGAAGTCGATCCGGTACTGGTGCTCGAAATAGGGGTCCTCCCCCGGGTTCATCCCGCTCGCCCGGAACCAGATCTGCCGGTTCTCGACATCGACCGTGTCCACGCCGCGGACCACCCACTCGCCCCGCGTGATCTGCCGCTTCACCCGTCCCGTCCGGCCGTCATACAGGTACAGGTGGTTCCACCCGTCCCGTTCCGACATCCAGATCACCTCCGCCCCGTCCTTTAGATCGTGACGGAACCGCTTGCCCGCGTAGTCAAAGAACGTCCCCGGCTCCTCCGACACCACCGCGCGCGCCGCGCCCGTCGTCGCGTCCACTTCGATGATCCGGAACACTCGATGGCCGCGCTCGTTGTACTCGAACGTCAGCCGCCGCCCGTCCTCCCGCCACTCCAGGCGCGACAGCGAGTACGGGTTCGGGAAGAGCGCATCCGAGAGTTCGAGCTTCCGCCCCGTCTCCACGTCGAAGATCACGGGCGTCTGGCGGTCGAGCACATCGCCCGGCTTCGCGTAGAGGAGCGTCGAGTGCCTGGGCTGCAGATGGTCCTCCGGCGAGGACTCGACATAGTGCACCTTCCGCTCGTAGCCCGGCACCACCCGGTAGACCGCCAGCCGCCGCGAGTCCGGTGACCACGCCATCGAGGCCCCTGTGTAACGGTTCCCCTCGCTTCCGTCGTGGCTCAGTAGCGTGAACTCCTCCGCGCCTACCTCCCGCACCGCGACGTTGTAGCTGTGGATGAACGCCTCCAGCCGGCCGTCCGGCGATCGCAGCGGCTCCTCGTTGTCGATCCGCCACAGCTGCCCGGGACCCGCCGACCACGGGAACCCGCGGTCCCGGCGGCCGTCCCGCTCCGGCCGCGGACCACGATTCTCGCACCCGTACTCCGACACGTCGCACCGCCACGTGGAGTCCGCCAGCACGAACTCGATCACCCGCTCCTCGTCCACGTACTCGAACGTCCGGAACGGCAGCGTCACGGGCGTATACGTGGTGTCCGCCCGGACCGCCGTCAGCGCCGCCGCCAGCCGCTCGTGGTCGAACGCCGGACCTTTCGTCCCCGCGCCGGCGTCCACGCGCACGAACGCGTCGCCGCCCGGCACCGACTTCCGATACCAGAACCGGCTGCTCTCGCCGATCCAGTTCGGCTCCTCCGCCACGTCCACCACCAGACCTCGCGCCCGCTCAGCGAAGCTGTCCGCCCGGACGTAGTCCTCCCGGGTCCCCTGCCCCACCGCCGACGCGGCAATGAAGGCTTCGAGCAGAACGGCGGTGAGCAGGACGAAACGGGCCGGTCCGGCGACTGCCATGGGGATTCTCCTGCTGATATATCTGATGGGAACCTCCCAACCCTAGGCACCCGCTCCCCGTCCTGGCAAGAGGGCATGGTGGGGACTATTCTCCTGTCCCGCGAGGCGCCTCTCTCGAGAACAGCGTGCGACGGAGGGGGCGCGGTGCTCTGAGGGGCGAGGGCGAGGTTCGAGATGCCAGGGAGGCGGTCGAGGCACGAGCAGCGAGGTGGAAGGCGCAGGCGGGTCTACGGCGGTGAACGGGAGGGAGAGTCGGACATTCGCCTCGCGCGGCGGCCGCCCGCCGCCGGCCGGGCCGCCGGCGACGCGCGGAGCCCCGGCAGGGGAACGACGGGGGCAGCGATCGAGATGGACTTGCGTGGCCGCGGGAGGATGCCCATACTGTTGATGTATCAGACTGATGTATCAGGAGCGGCTCGCTCCGGATATGAGGGAATTTCCGCACCACTTTCGCCTTCAGAACGCGACGGGACTTCCGCTAGGGGGCTCCGATCCATGCCGGTTTCGGCGGTAAAGAACGAGCGTGAGCACCGGCCGCCGCTGAGCCCGCCGGGAATCAGCGCGGGCTATGCCATCACAAGCGATCAAGCGAATCGTCCGGTCGCGCGAGGATCCACGCCCGGCGGGTCGTGCGACCGCGCCGAGACTCCTTTGGAATTTCGACCTCGGCTTCCGGTCTCCGGAGCCGCAGCACCCTCACAGCGGAGGAATCCAGTATGCGAACGTGGATAATCCGAACCACGATGGCCGCCGTGCTGTCGGTTGCCAGCGCGAGCGCCGCATCCGCGCAGACGGGGACGGTGATGGGTACCGTGACCGATCGGGAAACCGCCCAGCCCCTGCCCGGCGCGCAGGTGACGGTCGTGGGCACGCAGCGGGGCGTCATCACGAACGATGACGGCCGCTACATCCTTCAGAGCGTTCCGACGGGCGAGGTGACGCTCCGGGTCCAGCGGATCGGCTACGCGTCGGCGGAGCAGGTGGTGACGGCCACGACCGGCGGATCGGCGGTCGCCGACTTCGCGCTGCAGCCGCAGGCGGTGGACCTGGAGCGGCTGGTGGTGACCGGCTACGGGGAGCAGCGGCGGGAGGACCTGACCGGCGCCATCGCCAGCGTTTCGTCGGAGGACTTCGTTCAGGCGCCGGCCCGAGATGCGGCGGCCCTGATCCAGGGGAAGATCGCCGGGCTCGTCGTGACGCAGCCGACGGGCGACCCGCGGGCCGACAGCGAGATCATGCTCCGGGGGATCACGACGGTGATCGGGGACCGGTCGCCGCTGGTGCTCGTGGACGGCGTGCCGGTCACCGGGTACGACGACCGATCGCCGCTGGAGCTGGTGGCTTCGCAGGACATCGAGTCCATCGACGTGCTGAAGGACGGCTCGGCGGCCGCCGTGTACGGTTCGCGTGCGAGCAACGGCGTGATCCTGATCACGACGAAGAAGTACAAGACGGGGATGAAGCCGACCATCAGCTACAACGGATACGCCAGCGTGCAGAGCCTGTACAACCAGCCCGACTTCCTGGACGCGGACGACTACCGCCGGCTCGCGGGCGAGGGATTCGACTTCATCGACCACGGCTTCGAAACGGACTGGCAGGACCAGGTGCTGCGGCAGCCGGTGAGCTTCACCCACAACCTCACGGTGACGGGCGGTGCCGAGGACACGCATTACTCGGCGTCGCTCGGCTACGAGGACACGCAGGGAATCTTCCGGCGCTCGGATCAGCAGGAGATGACCGGGCGGTTCAACATCGGCCACAGCATGTGGGAGGGGAAGCTCCAGGCCGATCTGAACCTGCTGAGCCGGGTCGAGAACTCGACCGAGGGGATCGATTTCGACTACACGTGGCGGCAGGCCCTGATCCGCAACCCGACCGACCGCGTCTACGCCGACGACGGGACCTACCAGGTCCGCGGGATCTACTTCTATCCGAACCCCGTGGGCATGATCAACGAGTTCAACGGGGACGAGGAGGACCGCAGCGTCCGGCTGCACGGGACGCTCACGTACCGCCCCTTCACCAACCTGCGGCTGTCGGCGCTGGCCGGGACGGAGAAGTACTCGCAGTTGAACGGCACGGCGAACACGTCGATGGCGGTGCGTTCGACGCTGAACTCGACGCTGTTCGCGAGCCGCTATACGCGCGCCACCGAAGACCGCATCCTCGAGCTCACGGGCACGTACTCGAACGACTTCGAGGGCCATTACGTGACGCTGCTCGGCGGTTACAGCTATCAGGACTTCGAAGACGAAAACTTCTGGGCGAGAAACGAGGACTTCCCTACGGACCTGTTCGGCTACAACGAGCTCGGGATCGGCGACGCGCTGGGCGAGGGGCGCGCCAGAATCGAGAGCGGGAAGTCCAGCCACAAGGTCATCGGCTTCTTCAGCCGGCTCAACTATGACTGGAACAACCGGTTCCTGCTGATGGGGAGCCTCCGCTACGAGGGGAACTCGCGCTTCGGGGCGAACCACAAGTGGGGGCTCTTCCCCGGCGTCTCCGCCGGCTGGCGGATCAGTGAGGAGGGCTTCATGGACGGGATGCCCTTCGACGACCTGAAGCTGCGTCTCGGGTACGGGGTCACTGGGATCGCCCCGGCCGAGTCCTACCTCTCGCTCACGTCGTACGAGTACGACGACCGGTTCCCCTTCCGCGGCAACTGGGTCCAGGGGATCTCGCCGGCGCGGAACCCCAACCCCGACCTCCGTTGGGAGCGGAAGGATGAGATCAATGTGGGCCTCGACTACTCCCTCTTCGACTACCGGCTCGCCGGCAGCCTCGACGTCTACCGGCGGGACACCAGGGATATGCTCTACGAGTACGACGTGCCCTCGCCGCCGTTCCTCTTCAACGAGATCCTGGCGAACGTCGGCCATATGCGGAACAACGGCGTCGAGGCGGAGCTGACCTACGACATCGTCCGCAGCGCCGACCTGCGCTGGCAGGCCAGCGCGAACTGGTCCACCAACACGAACGAGCTGGTGAGCCTGTCCAACGAGTTCTTCCAACTCGGGGCTGAGGGTGAAGAGCAGTGCTTCAACACCGGGTACACCGGGGAACCGGTGCAGAAGTCGACGCACCGCGTGTGTGTCGGCGAGCCCATCGGCAACTTCTGGGGTCTCAAGTCGGTGGGGATCGACGAGAACGGCGCCTGGATCGTCGAGGACACGCTCGGGAATCCGATCTCCATCGAGGAGGCGGGGGACCAGTACCACGTGCTGGGCAACGGCCTCCCCGACCATTATGTCGGCTTCAGCACCGCGGTCGATTACAAGGCGTGGGACCTCAGCGTGAACATGCGGGGCGCGTTCGGGCACCAGATCCTGAACTTCCAGCGCATGTTCTACGAGAACCCGACGAACACCGAGTACAACATGCTCGAGTCGGCGTTCGACCCGGTATTCGGGGAGACGCTGCTGGACTATGAGCTCGACCTCGTCAGCTACTACGTCGAGGACGGCGATTACTGGAAGGTCGACAACGTCACGCTCGGCTACACGTTCGAGCCGAGCGTGCTGCCCGGCTTCCTCGAGGTGGTCACGGGCGCGCGCCTGTACGTTTCCGGGCGCAACCTGCTCGTCCTGACCGGCTACAAGGGGATGGACCCGGAGGTCAGCCTCCGGGGGCTCGATCCGGGGAACGACTTCCGCGACACCTATCCCACGACCCGCATGTTCACCGCGGGCCTCGGCCTGACGTTCTGAGGAGGTGCGACCATGACTTCCAGGACGATGAAAATCGCGCTGTCCCGAGGAGGACGACGATTCATGACTAGAGTTCATCGATTCGGGGGCGTGCTGGCGCTCGCCGCGGCCGCGCTGGGCACCGCCGCATGTACCGATCTGACCGAAGTCCCCTTCGATCAGATCACGGAGGAGAACTTCAATCCGAGCGAGGGCGACATCGGCTCGCTCCTCGCCCCGGCCTATACCCCGCTGAGGGACGTGTGGATGGGCTGGTACGGGAACATCGATTTCCAGGAGGAGACGGCGGACGCGCTGCTGACGCCCGTCCGGCCCAACGGCTGGTACGACGGCGGCACCTACGTCCGGCTCCACGAGCACCGCTGGACCTCGACGTCGAACGGCCAGCCGAGCGCGCTCTGGGGCCGGTCGTACAACGGGATCACGGCGGCGAACCGGGTGATCCACCAGATCGAGTCGGGGGTCGCCCCGGTCGCGGACGAGGACCTGCGGACCCGGATCCTCGCGGAGCTGCGCGCGCTCCGGGCGTATTACTACTTCCTGGTGATGGACGGGTTCGGCAACATCCCGATCGTGACGGATTTCACGGACACGGACCTCCCGGAACAGAGCACGCGGCAGGAGGCATTCGATTTCATCGTCTCCGAGCTGACGACGGTGCTGCCGAACCTGTCGGCAGACGGGCCGGGCGAGTCGACGTACGGCCGGATCAACCAGTGGGCGGCGCGGGCGCTGCTGGGGCGGCTGTACCTGAATGCCGAGGTGTACACGGGCACGCCGATGTACGACGACGTGCTGAGCGTGACGGACCCGATCGTGAGCTCCGGCCTCTACTCACTCGACCCGGACTATCTGGGACCGTTCCGGCGGAACAACGACGGCTCCACCGAGATCCTGTGGGCGGTCCCGTACGACGCGATCAACGGCTGCTGCAGCATGTTCCACATGAAGACGCTGAAGCCGGAGCTGCGCTTCGTCTTCAACTTCCCCGCCCAGCCGTGGGGGGGCAGCGCATCGAACCCGCAGTTCGTCGCGACGTACGACGAGGATGACACCCGGTTCAAGGGGACGCCGGAAGAGGACGGGCGCGGGGGCACGTGGCTGGTGGGGCCGCAGTTCACGCCGGATGGGGACTTCGGCTACGAGTTCATCCGGCACGTGCCGCACATCAATCCGCCGGCGGAGCTCCGGGCCTTCAACACCGGGTACCCGGTATGGAAGTACGAGGTCTATCCGGGCATGCAGTGGACCTCGGACGTGGACTACCCGATCATCCGTTATGCCGAGGTGCTGATGATGCGTGCGGAAGCCCTGCTGCGGACGGGCGATGCCGCCGGGGCAGCCGCGCTCGTGACGCAGGTCAGGCAGCGGGCGTTCGCCGAGACGGACCCGGCGGAGGCGGTCGTCACGCCCGCCGACCTCACCAGCGGCAGTAGCTATCTCTACGGCTGGTACGACTACGACGGCGTCGTGAAGACCGGGCCCGACGGGACGGCGGTCTCGAACGACACGGGCGGGCCGTACGGCGGCGCCGACATCCAGTACGGCCGCTTCCTCGACGAGCTCGGCTGGGAGTTCGCGGTCGAGGGGCACCGGCGGCGCGATCTGATCCGGTTCGGCGTGTTCACCACGAAGATGTGGTTCAACCACGCTCCGAATGGGGACCACCGGATCCTCTTCGCGATCCCTAACTTCGCGATGGAGACCAATCCAAACCTGACGCAGAACCCGGGGTACTAGGTGAACCGGTAGGCGGCGGGGGATCGGGAACGGGCGGTCCGGTGTCACCGGGCCGCCCGTTTTTCTCGTTTCGCGCTGCCGGAGCTTCCCTCGGCGAAGCGGAGAGGTCAGATGACCAAGAAGGCGATCGGGATCGTGATGGCGCTCGGGCTCGGGGCGGGGTGTGGTGGCAGCGGGGATCCCGGCGCGGCGGAGCCGGTGCCGGCGCGAGAGGCGGACGCGACGGGCGCGGTCGCGACGGTGGACGGCGACGAGCGGCAATTCGCGGCGTCGGTCCAGGAGATGCTGCGCGCCAAGGTGCCGGGCCTCCAGGTGATGACCGTGCCCGGCTGCGGGGTGACCCTGCGGATCCGTGGGATGACGGACTCCCTGCTCGGGGGCGAGTCGAGTTGCGAGAGGGAGCCGCTCCTGATCATCGACGACATGCCCGTGGCGCCCGGCCGGCTGGCGGACGCGCTGAAAGCGCTGATGCCGGTGGAGATCGAGCGGGTCCGCGTGCTGAAGGACGTGGCCTCGACCTCGGTCTACGGGACGCGCGGAGCCAACGGCGTAGTGATCATCACCACGAAGCACTGAGCGCCGGTCCCGGCGCGCGTACGCCTGGAGGAACGATGAAGGAAGGCTCACCCCGTCCGGCACTGAGCCGCCGCAGGCTGCTGGCGTTGATGGGGAAAGCGGGGGTGGCGACGGTCGTGCTGCCGCCGTTCCTGCGCGGATCGGATCTTCTCGGGACAGCCGCCGGAGGCGGCGATCCCCTGTCGGCGGTAGCGGGGCCGGACCGGATCGTGGTGGTGCCCGGGCGGACCTACCTCAACGGCTGGACGGGTTACGGCGAGCCGCCGTGGCGGCGGCGGCGCCGGGACGAGGGCCCGCGGGAGCCGGAGCCGGACGGGCCCGCGCCGGTGGTGCGCTGGACCCGCGAATCGGGGCCGGGGGAGGTGGTCTTCGCGGACGCCGGGTCGCTGGTGACGACGGCGTCGTTCACCGCCCCCGGCTCCTACGTGCTGAAGCTGGTGGCGGAGGACGACGGCACGACGGCCACGTCGTCGTTCGAGGTGACGGTGGAGCCCGGTCCGCCGCCGGCGTCGCTGGAGCCGGTCGCCACGCGAGAGTACCGGATCGATAGCCGGTTGTGGGGGCGGATGGCGGAGGCGCTGATGGTGAGCTGGATCCCGCACTGCATCGACCAGATCACGCGCGACGACCTGGAGCTTGGGCCGGGCGGGCTCGACAACTTCATCGAGGCGGCGAAGGCGCTTCGGGGCGAGCCGCACGGGGAGCACAAGGGGTACGTGTTCTCGAACGCGTGGGTGTATCAGACGATCGAGGCGATGTCGATCGCGCTCCTCGTGGATCCCCGCGGGGATGCCGCGGTCATGGCGGCCCAGGCGCGGATGCGGGACACGCTGGACGAATGGATCCCGATCGTGCTGGCGGCGCAGCATCCGGACGGGTACCTGCACACGGCGTTCACGCTCCGGGACCGGAGCAGGTGGCGGGAGCGGTGGACGCCGGAAGGTCGGCGGCACCACGAGGGCTACGTCGCCGGGTACTTCCTCGAGGCGGCGCTGAACCATCATGCGATGACCGGCGGCCGGGACACTCGCCTCTACGATGCCGCGAAGAAGCTGGCGGATTGCTGGGACGCGCACATCGGGCCGCCGCCGAAGCGGGAGTGGTTCGACGGCCACCAGGAGATGGAGCAGGCGCTGGTCCGGTTCGGGTGCTACGTGAGCCACGCGGAGGGCGGGGGCGCGGGGGACCGCTACGTCCGGCTCGCGAAGTTCCTCCTGGACTGCCGGGGCGGCGGCGGGCGCTACGACCAGAGCCACCTGCCGACGGTGCAGCAGTACGAGGCGGTGGGCCACGCGGTGCGCGCGGTCTACCAGTACTCCGGCATGGCGGACATCGCGCTGGAGACGCGGGACGTGGACTACCTGAGCGCGACCCGGTCGCTGTGGGACAGCATCGTCAACCGGAAATATTACGTCACGGGCGGCATCGGCAGCGGCGAGACGGCCGAGGGCTTCGGCGAGGACTACTCGCTCCCGAACCGCTCGTACTGCGAGTCGTGCGCGAGCTGCGGTGAGCTGTTCTTCCAGTCGAAGATGAACCGCCTGTACCGCGACGCGAGGTACGCGGACCTGATGGAGGAGACACTCTACAACGCGCTCCTGGGCTCCACGGACCTCGAAGGGCGGCACTACTACTACGACAACCCGCTGGAAACCAGCATTCCGCGCTACGCCTGGCATTCCGTCCCGTGCTGCGTGGGCAACATCCCCCGGACGGTGCTGATGCTGCCGACCTGGATGTACGCGCGGGAGGCCAATGGGCTCTACGTCAACCTGTTCATCGGGAGCAGGGCCACGATCGAGGACGTCGCGGGGACCGAGATCGAGGTGATCCAGGAGACGGAGTATCCGTGGGAGGGCCGCGTCCGGCTGACGTTGAACCCGGCGGAGCCGCGGCGCTTCAGCCTCCGCGTCCGGGTGCCGGACCGGATGGTGAGCCGGCTCTACCGGCTGACTCCGGCCGCGGACGGCATCGCGACGATCGCGCTAAACGGGTCGGCCGTCGAGCCCCGGATCGAGCGCGGGTACGCCGTGATCACGCGGGAGTGGAGCCCCGGAGACCGGATCGAGCTGGAGCTGCCGCTGCGCGTCCAGCGCATCCACGCCGACGAGCGGATCGAGGCGGCCCGCGGGCGCGTCGCGCTGAAATACGGGCCGCTGGTCTACAACATCGAGGCGGAGGACCAGCGGCTCGACGAGGCGCTGAGCCCCAGCGCGCCGCTCACCCCGGAGTGGCGCGACGACTTCCTCGGCGGCCTGGTGGTCATCCGCGGCCGGTTCGCGAGCGGCGCGCCGCTGTTGGCGATCCCGAACTACGCGCGGGGCAACCGGATGGAAGGGACGTACGGGCCGCGTCGCCGGCCGCGGCCGGCAGATGGCAGCCGGCCCGAGCCGTTCCCGGCCACATCGATCGTCTGGATGCGCGAGGGCTGACCCGGGGCTCAGTCGCGCACGGCGGCCGCGTCGGGGTGGCGGATCACGACCGTGCCGCGGGCTTCCGGGACTCCCACGGCGGCGCGGGTGCCATCGAACCAGGTCACCTCCACCCGGGCGGGCTCGCCGAGGGGCGCGGTCCCGAGCACCTGAATGGCGCCGTTCTGCGACCAGTAGCCGGAGCCCGCCTGGACCTCCCGGCTCGGTCCTGTCGAGCCATCGCGATAGACGATCCGGACGTTGGTGCCGATGCCGTCCCGGTTCCCGGCGGGCCCCACGAGCCGGACGCGGAGTCCGCTCCGCTCCGACCGGTTCCGGAACAGCCGCGTCTCCCCGCCGTTCTGCGCCACGGCCAGGTCGACGCGCCCGTCCCCATCGAAATCCGCCACCGCCGCGCCGCGCTGGGGTCCGTAGACCGCGATGCCACTGACCTGTCCCGGCACGGGCCGGAACCCGCCCACGCCGTCGCCCCGCAGCCACAGCCCGCGCCCGGCATCGTGCCGCGGGAGCCCGGGGCGCACGTAGAAGAGGTTCTGCCCCAGGAACACGTCCTCGTGGCCGTCGCTGTCGTAGTCCGCCACGGCGACGGCCGCCGCGCTGGAGAGCTGCGCGGTGGCCGGAAGCGGCCGGGCGACGAACCGGCGCCCGTCGTTCAGGAAGAGCGTGTGGTCCAGGGTATTGATCTCCAGGAACGGCGTGCGATCCGCGCGCGGACCCAGGATCTCCTCCACCGTCGCGGTCGCGAACTCCCGATGGGTGCGCAGGCCGCCGAGGCTGGTGGCGATGGCTCGCAGGGCATCGAACTGCCGGCGCGGGACATACCCGCCGGCCGCGTCGTCATGGTAGGCCTCGATGATGTCGATGCGCCGGTCCCAGTCGAAATCATGATAATACATGCGCAGCGGGTGCCCGCTCTGGAGGCGGTAGGGGCTGTTCCGCCCCCAGTTCGTCGCCACGAGGTCGGGCCGGCCATCGGCGTTGAAATCCCCCGTGGCGACACCACTCCACCACCCGCGATGAGCCGATAGTCCGACCTCGTCCGACGCGTCGACGAAAGCCCCGTCCTCGTTGCGGAACAGGCGCAGCGGTCCCCACTCGAGGCTGACGACGAGGTCGGGATCGCCATCCCCATCGGTGTCGCTGAACACGGCGCCCGTGACCAGGCCCACGTCCCGGAACACCGGCGCGCTGGCGGCATCGGCGACGAGTCGGCCGCCGTCGTTCCGGAACAAGCGGGACGTGGCGGCGAGCGGGTACTGCGCGGGTATGAAGTTGCCGCCGACGAACAGGTCCAGATCACCGTCGCCGTCGTAGTCGGCGGCGGCCATCGGTCCGGTGGTGGAGCGGTTGTCGGGGACCCGGCCGTCCTCGGCCACGCCGCCCGGGCCGACGGCGTACACCAGGGCGGCCGGGGCGCCCACGTTGCCCTGTTCGAGGTTCGCGCTCCCGAGCACTAGAGCGCTCGCCTCGGCGGCCCCCCAGCCGAGGACGGTCGTCGCGTCGCCCTCGAGCGCGTCCGTCACCGGTCCCAGCGCCACGCGCTCGAATCGGCCCGCGCCCAGGTTCTCGAACGCGCCGACCCGGCCGCCACGGCCGCCTGCGATGAAGAGGTCTTCGTCGCCGTCCTGGTCGAAGTCGATCCAGGAGACGCCCGGCCCCCTGCGACTGAGTCCCACCGGCAGGAGCGGCTGCAGCCACCAGTCATCGAACGGATCCTCGTGGTGGATGTGCCCGAGGCGATCCGAAACGTCCTCGAACATCGGGACGACGACGCCATCCGCGGCCTCCCGCGCCGGCCGACTCCCCGAGCCCTGCGGCCTCTCCCGCGTCGCGCCCGCCACCATCGCCGCACCGTCCGCGCCCGGCGCGGGGCGCATGATATCGTAGGTCCGGTTCGCGCGGAGCCCGCCGATGGTCGAGGTCCCGCCGTCCGGCCAGTCGACGATCAGCGTGTGCTCCGCGTCGGGCGTGGCGGCGAAGACCAGGAGCGGATCCGAAGCGGACAGGTAGCCGCCGCCGGCGACGACCTCCTTCTCCTGCCGCACCGGGCCGCCCTCCATGCGGGCGACCGCGCCGACGGCTGCCGTGTTGGGCGGAGGACCCCGCAGCCGCACCGCGATGCGGGGCCCCGCGCCGGTGTTCTCGTAAATCGCGGCCACGCGGTTCTGGCGGTTGATCGCGAGGTCGAGGTCGCCGTCATCGTCGAGGTCGGCGAGGGCGAGGGCGTGGGAGATGTCGGCCTCCTCGAAGCCCCAGTCGTCGCTCACGTCGGAGAACGTGAGATCGCCGTTGTTGCGGTACGCGCGGTTGACGAGCTCGAGGGGTGGATAGCCGAGGAGGTGGCCGCGCGAGGGTCGCACCCCCTGCGCGATCTCACGGTGCATCCGGAGCTGGGTGTCGAGGTCCTGGAGGTCGTACGAGAACCCAGTGGCCACGAGCAGGTCTTCGTAGCCATCGAGGTCGGCGTCCACGAACCCGGTGGCCCAGGACCACTCGCTGGCCGCCACGCCGCTGTACTGCGCCGTCTCCGCGTACGTGCCATCCCCGCGGCTCACATACAGCGAGTTCCGGTTGTACTGCGGCTGCCAGGCGGTCTCGAAGCGGGTCTCGGGATACGGCTCGTCGGGGACATAGTGGCGCGCCCTGCGCTCGTGCCGTGCGCTCAGCATCTCGGTGACGAACACGTCGATGTGGCCGTCCCGGTCGATGTCGGAGAAGTCCACCGCCATCGCGGAGAAGCTGAGGCTCCGCACCGCGAAGGGATCGATCTGGCGGAAGACCCCCGTGCCGTCGTTGATCCAGATCCGGTCCGGGGTCCAGAAGTCGTTGGCGACGTAGAGGTCGGGCGCGCCGTCGCCGTTGAGGTCCTGGAACTTGGCCGCGAGCCCCCAGTCCCGCTGCAGCCCCATGGGCTCGCCGGCCGCGGTCAGGAACCGCGTCCGCGTATCGGCCACCTCGGTGAACCCGCCCTTCCCGTCGCCGAGGAAGAGCTGGTCGGGCTCGCCCGCCTCGCGGCGCTCCGGCAGCTCACCCTCGCGCGAAAGGATCGTATAGTAGTCATCGTAGGGTGGCCGGAGGGTGTACTCCACGCGCCCGTCCACCCGCGTCTCCGCGACCGTGTTCTTCCACGTGAGCGTGCGCATGTCGACGCGGTCGTCGATCGAGTCTTCCCGGTAGTTCGTCACGTAGAGGTCGAGGTCGCCGTCCCCGTCGACGTCCGCGAGCGCCAGTGTGGTGTTCCCCCGGCCGGCGGTGGAGCCGAGGCCGGCGTCCGGGGCTTCCCGGAAGGCGCCGCGGCCGTCGTTCAGGTAGAGGGTCACACCATCGTGGAGGGAGCCGACCAGGAGATCCAGGTCGGCGTCGCCATCCACATCGGCGAGCGCCACGCCCGTCGAGAAGCGCCCGTCGTGCGCAACGCCCGCGGAGTCGGTGATGTCCTCGAAAGCGAAGCCGCCGCGGTTCCGGTACAGGGCGTTCGGACCGTCCAGGCGGGCGAAGTAGAGGTCCACCCGCCCGTCTCCGTCCACATCCCCGGCGGCGACGCCGGAGCCGTTCAGCGTGTGACGGTTGGCGGCGACGTGTTCGTCCGTGACCCGGTTCTCGAACGAGATGCCCGTGCGGGAAGGCGAGAGCGGCGAGAAGCCGGTCCGTCCGCGCCCGCCGCCCGGGAGCTCGGCCCACCGGCCCCCTGGGTGTTCCCGCCAGGCGAGCTCGGAAGGACGGTCGGCGCAGGCCGTCGAGAGCGCCGCGACCGGGAGGAGCAGGACCGTGAGGAGGCCCGCGAGCCGGCGACGCCGGATCGGTTCGTCGTCCAGGCCCCGGGCGCTCGGCCTGCACCCGATCATCGGAGGCGCGCGGTCAGCGCAGCTCCAGCAGCACGACGGACTTGGACGGGAGCTGCACCCTCAGATCGTTCCCCGACAGCCGCGCGCCGCGGAACTCCGCCGGCCGCACGGTGTTCGGCCGCTCAAAGGTGTTGTGGGCGTTCATGGCATCGGCGGTGAGGATCCGGCCGCTGACGCGGGAGACGTTCGCGCCCCGCATCACGACGTCGATGGTGCGCGCGCGGGTGGGGTCCAGGTTGACGAGCGTGATGTGGATCGCGCCGTTCTCGTCCCGGGAGGCCGACGCGCTGACCGCCAGGACGGAGTCGGCGCCGAGCGTGTAGGGGTCGGACCGCAGCGAGGTCGGGAGCAGCGTCGCGTCCTGGTGGACCTTGTACAGGTCGAAGACGTGGTACGTGGGCGTGAGGATCATCTCCTCGCCGCGCGTGAGGATCATCGCCTGCAGCACGTTCACGGTCTGGGCGATGTTCGCCATCTTCACGCGCTCGGCGTGGTTGTTGAAGATGTTGAGGTGCAGCCCGGCCACGACCGCGTCACGGACGGTGTTCTGCTGGTACAGGAACCCCGGGTTCGTGCCGGGCTCCACGTCGTGCCACATCCCCCACTCGCCGACGATCAGCCACTTGTTCTTCTCGGGATCGTACCGATCCATGATGGCCGAGTGGCGAGTGATCAGCTCGTCCATCCTCCAGGCGTCCTGCATGGCCCCGAACCACTCGGCCTCGGTGAAGTCCGTGGCGGAGCCCTTGGCGTTCCACGACCCGACGACGGTGTAGTAGTGGAAGTCGAGCCCGTCGATGTGCCAGCCCGCCTCGCGCATCAGCGTCTCGGTCCAGCGGTAGTCCGCGACGTTGGGGCCGGCCGCGATCTCGAACGGCTGCACGTCGCCGATCGGACGGATGAACTCCGCGAAGCGCCGGTACAGGTTGGCGTAATAGTCCGGCGTCATCGCGCCGCCGCACCCCCAGCTCTCGTTTCCGACACCCCAGAACTGGACGTTGAACGGCTCCGGGTGGCCGTTGGCCGCGCGCTCGTCGGCGAGCGAGCTGCCGCCGGGGTGGTTCAGGTATTCCCACCAGTCGGCCATCTCCTCGACCGTACCGCTCCCCACGTTGCCCACGATGATCGGCTCGGTACCGAGTCGCTGGACCAGCTCCATGAACTCGTGGGTGCCGAAGCTGTTGTCCTCGATGGCGCCGCCCCAGATCGTGTTCACCATCTTCGGGCGGTCGGCCCGCGGCCCGATGCCATCCCGCCAGTGGTAGTAGTCGGCGAAACAGCCGCCCGGCCACCGCAGGTTGGGGATCTCGATC
>JAHWKI010000162.1 GCA_019347975.1 Gemmatimonadota bacterium | reverse complement strand
CGCTGAACACGCTGGCGGTGTCGCTCATGAAGATCGCCAACGACATCCGCTGGCTGGGGAGCGGCCCGCGAGCGGGGCTGGCGGAGATCACCCTGCCGTCGACGCAGCCGGGATCGAGCATCATGCCGGGGAAGGTCAATCCGGTGATCCCCGAGGCGGTGACCATGGTCTCGGCGCAGGTGATGGGGAACCACACGACCATCACGGTGGGCGGGATGGGCGGCTACTTCGAGCTGAACGTCATGATGCCGGTCATGGCGTACGCGCTGCTCCAGTCCATCAGCCTGCTGGCCAACGCCTCGACGGTGCTGGCGGAGAAGTGCGTGGACGGGATCGTCGCCAACGAGGAGCGGATCCTGGAGCTGCTCGAGGGCAACCTCTCCCTGGGAACCGCGCTGGCGCCGAAGATCGGCTACGACGCGGCGGCCGCGCTCGCGAAGGAGGCGTTCAGGACCAACCGAACCGTCCGCGAGCTGGCGCGGGACCAGAAGGTGCTGCCGGAGGACGAGCTGGAGAAGGTGCTGGATGCACGGGCCATGACGGAGCCGGGAATCCCCTGACAGTGATCCACGCCGGCCAGTCCTTTTCCGGGCACGAGGTCGTCACATCCGGATACCGAGTGGGGGTGATTCGCGGGCGCTCCACGATACCGGGCTTTTAGGTCCGGGTCTTCCGGCGCCGCGGGGACGTGGGGGACGTGGGGGTGTTCTCGCTTCGCGAGTAGCGGCGCTGCGCGGCGGGGTTCACTGGGCTCACCCCCACTCCCCAGCCCGGAACAGTAGCGATTCTCGAGCGCCCGGCCGGGCAGGATGCGCTGGACTCACCCGCCAGCGGCGACCTGGGCCTCGGACGCCTCCGTCTCTGCCCGCGCCGAAGCGCGCGCCTTCCCGTTCGTCCTGGCGAGCCGCTGGAGGACCTCGATCTGCGCGGCGATGACCGGGCGCTCGAGGACGTTCATCGTCCAGAGGCCGTTCTTGCGGCGGCCGACGATGCCCGCTTCGGCGAGAATGGCGAGGTGGTGGGAGAGGAGCGAGGGGGAGATGCCGAGCGCCTTGCCGATGGCCCCGCAGGTCAGCTCTTCGTGCTCCGAAGCGAGCAGCTCCACAATGCGGAACCTGTTCTCGTCCGACAGCGCCGCGAGGACACGGACCGTCTCGCGGGGCGTGGGTTGAGCGTGCGGCACCATACTCTCCTGGCTGCGATTGATTCCCGTTGATTCCCGGGCGTACTACCCGCGTGGTTCCACCGGGGTCCGGTATTCGGCAGCCTTCGATACGAACAGCGCGAACGTCTCCCGCGTCTCCTCGCCCAGCCGGAGCACGAAGCGGTAGCGCCCGGGGTGGGGGAAGACCACGCGCTCGAGCTCCATCACGAGCCGGGTCTGGGGCGGCGCCCGACCGTCCGTGCCGTGCTCGGAGCGCCGGTCCACGTCGGTGTGGCCCTCGATGGTGAGGACCTTGCGGTCGTCGTCATCCACCAGGTCGGCGGTGAACGCGCGACGCCCCTCCTCGCCGGGGCCCCACTCCATCACGAACACCACCGTCAGCCGGTCCTGGGCGGCCGGGAAGCCGGGAGCCTGGAGCTCGTTGAACGCGCCCCTGATGTCCAGACGGCCGTCGGGCCGAGCGCGGGCGAATTCACAGGCCAGGGAAAGGATCAGATCCATTGCGGTGCCGAGTATGACGGGAACGGGTCGGGGCGTCAATGACGGGAGGCACGGCTGAAGACGCTGCTGGTGGCGCTCACCCATCCCGATGACGAGGTGGGGTGCGCGGGAACGATAGCGGCGCACGTGGCGGCGGGGGACCGCGTCGTCCTCCTGTGGCTGACGCGGGGCGAGATGACCGAGATCTACGGCGAGCTGGATCCGGCGGCGGTGGCCGAGCGACGAATGGCGCAGGGGCGGGAGGCGGCGGGGATCCTCGGCGCCGAGCCCCGCTTCCTCGCCTTCCCCGATACCCGGGTGCACGCGACGCCGGACGCGGCGCGGGAGGTCGCGGCGGCCATCGCGGAGGTGCGCCCCGACGCCGTCGTCACGTGGGGCGAGGCCTGGACGCGGGGCATGCGCCATCCGGACCACCAGGCCACCGGGCAGATCGTGCGGGATGCCGTCACGCTGGCGCGGCTCGGGCGGGTGGTCGAGCGGCCACACCGGGACCCGGCCCCCGTATTCACCCTTCGCGGCGAGCACTCCACGCTGCCGGTCGCCTCGGTGGACGTCACGCCGCACCTGGACACGGTGCTCGAGCTGGCGGCGTTCTACCGCGACCGCGTCGGCTGGCCGGAGGAGGAGTGGCTGCTGCAGCGGCTCAGGCGCGCGGGTGCGGCCCACGGCTTCGACGCGGCCGAGCTCTTCGACGCATGGGAGACCCCGCCGGGACCGGGGCCGCGGCTCCTCTAGCCGCCCGCCTAGCGGGGACGGAAGTCCGGCCGGTTGTAGTACCGGTCGCCCGTGAGACGACCCTCCAGCGCCGCATGGATCCGGTTTTCGGACGCACGCGTCAGAGGCGGCTCGTATGCCGGCAGCAGACGGATGTCCTCACGCGTGAGCGCGGGCGTCACCACCTGCCCGGCCTGGCCATCGATCTCCAGGTATCCCACCGGTAGCGGGGCGCCCCGCTCCGGCTCCGGCAGCCAGACGACGACGTAGCGGACCTGCTTCGCCGGCACGTCCACCAGAAGCTCCCTCACCTCACCCGCTTCATCGCCCCGGCGGTCCACGAGGGTCCACCCGCGGATGTCGTTCTCCTCGCCCGCCACGCGGAACCCGGTCAGCTCCGCGAGCGGGCGGAGCCGCGGCTCCTCCGCCGGCGCCTCCACGACCGCCTCGTCCGCGCCCGCGACAGGGTGATCACCGGCGTAGAGGCCCCGGTGATCGTACGCCGGGTGGGCGTAATAGCGGGATCCGTAGAAGAGCTGACCGTGCGCGCGCATGACTTCGTCCTGGTACGCCCGGTCCACCTCGGTGTCCTGCGGCACGAACGCCGGGACGGCCATGAGATCCTCGAACGTGGCGGCGCGGAGCCGCACGCGAGGCGGCACCGACTCACGGTCGACGCGAGCGTGGCCGATCGGTACCAGCACGTGGCGCTGCGCGCGGGGCAGTGAAACGTCCAGGTAGCGGATCAGCCCCGTCCCCTCCTCCGCCAGGGCGCCGAAGAGCTCCCCCACCGGGCGGTCCTCGACGTCGGTCGTGGAGAGACCGGCCAGGTCCGTAGTCGGGATCAGCCGGGGCGGGTCCGCGGGTCCCGGTCCGTACAGTCGCGTCATCCGCTCGCCTCAGGGTATGGGTTCAGATCGCCTCCGCAGGTGCAATCGCCGTTCCCGCCGCTCAACTGGCACGCGGGCGCGCCGACAGGGCACACGCGTTGCCGTCCTATCTCGACAGATGGGGTCAGTGAAGGATTCCAATCGAAACGATCCAATCTCGGCCGGCCGGGTCCCCATCCCCGGCCGGCCTCCTACCTTTTGCGGCGCCGACCGGGACCGTTTGTCAGCGGGTGGCTTTCCTGATCCGTCCGACCAGGGCGCGGTCGGAGAGGGAGAGGACCTGCGAGAAGACCTCGACGGCGGAGCGCCCGACCAGGTGGGGGCGACCATCCGTCCAGGCGTGGCCGCCCGGCCCGACGAACAGCAGACGACCACGCCAGGCGCCTTCCTCTGCCCAGCACTCGAGCTGGACACGCCACGCGCCGTCATCCAGCTCGAGGCACCGCACCTGCAGACCGGGGGCGGGCGGCACCGGCCCGTCCGCGGCGGAGGCGGTCTCGCGCGGTCCGACCGGCGCCCGCGGAGCCCCGCGTGCCCCCGCCGGCCTGCGCGCGACGCGCACGGTTCCGCTCCAGTCGCAGCACGGGCACCAGCGGCGCTGCAGGGATTCCCTCGGCAGGAAGCGGCTGAGAGCCGCGTGACGACGCGACCGGATGCGGATGGTCTCGCCCGTACAGAGGGGACAGAGCCGGGTCCGCGGAAGCCCGTTGAGCGCGACGAGGAGGCCGAGCGCAAGCGGCAGCGCGATCACGAGAAACAGGTATAGACCCAGCAGCATTGGACAGCCATGATCCGTGTTCCGAGTAGCCGGCGAGAAAGCAAGATGCGGACCGGAGGGAGACGCGGAATGGCGGCGGAAAGCCAAGGGTCGGGCGGGCCCGCCGGCGCGGGGCCGGGCGACGAGGTGGGCGCCCACGTGTCCATCGCAGGAGGCACGGCGAACGCGCCGGCGCGCGCACGCGAGATCGACGCCCGGGTCATCCAGCTCTTCACCAAGCAGGCGAACCGCTGGGCGGAGCGGGACGTCGATGCGGACGAGGCGGCGGCCTTCCGGTCGGCCCGCGAGGCGGGCGGGATCACCCACGCGGCCTCGCACGATTCCTACCTGATCAACCTGGCGACGGCCGACGACGTCCTCTTCCACCGCTCCCTGGCTTCGTTCACGAACGAGATCCGCCGCAGCGAGGCGCTCGGACTCGACTTCGCTGTCACCCACCCGGGCAACGCCACCGACGGCGACCGCGACCGCGGGCTCCGCCGGAACGCCGACGCCATCGCGGACGCGCTCGATGCAGTGCCCGGGCGCGTTCGCGTCCTCCTCGAGGGGACCGCCGGCAGCGGCACGGCTCTCGGCTCGACGTTCGAGGAGCTCGGCGAGCTGCTCCGCCGCATTGGCGAGCGGCACCCCGACCGGATCGGGATCTGCCTCGACACCTGTCACCTCTGGGCGGCCGGCTACGACCTCCGCGCACTCGATGATGTCCTCGAGGCCCTCGAGACCACCGTCGGTCTCCGGCACCTCGCCTTCCTCCACCTCAACGACTCGGCCACTCCCTTCGGCAGCCGCCGCGATCGCCACGCGGACATCGGCGAGGGGACCATCGGCGAGGCCCCCTTCCGCCTCCTGATGTGCCACTCCGCCCTCGCCGGCGTCCCCAAGGTCATCGAAACCCCCAAGGGCGATGACGCGGTCGCTGCCGACCGGGCCAATCTCGCCCGGCTGCGTGCGTTTCGTCCGAAAAAAGACGCGAAACGTCGAAAAGAGTAGCCCGAAATCGAGCCCCGGCCGGAAGGCCCAAAAACCTGAAAGTATTGCGGCACAACGAGATGCCAGAAACGGCCCCTCCTGGCAACGATCCTGCCCTATACCGCGGCACAACAAGGGTGACCGCGGCGGCGGGATAACCGGGGAGAGCGCCGCGGAAAAGGCGAGCGGTCGTTGCGAAAGCAGCGGCCGCTTCGTCTTTGTTGTGCATGGGTGTCGGGCGGTCCGGGACCTTCCTGCCGCGGGTTTCCCGGCGCGGTGGTCGGGTGGGGGTGATCCGCGGGGGCTTTCCGGCGCCGGCCCTTCGGGCTGCGTCTCTCGCCCCCGCGGGGACATGGGGGAGTGGGGTCCGCTCCCGGTTCCCCACCCTGCGAGGGACGTCACTCCCCGCGGCTTCACTCCAGCGCCCCTCGGTCGGTTCCTTCTAAGCGGTGGATCGCGCTGAATCGAGTGTCGAATCTCTGCAAATAGTAGCCAGAAATTGGGGGGCGAGCCCGAGCGTCGAAGACCCGAATCCCTTGTGCGACAACAGGATGCGGAAAATGCCGAAGCGTGGCAACGATCCTGCCCTGTACCGCGGCACAACAAGGGTGACCGCGGCGGCGGGATAACCGGGGAGAACGCCGCGGACAAACGGAGCGGTCGTTGCGAAAGCAGCGGCCGTTTCGTTTTGTATGAGGCGGCGGCGATGAAGCATCCCCTACTCACCGTGCCGGCGAGGCACCCGTTGGTCAAACAGTTGACTTGCAAGGCCAGAAGCCTGACCTTAAAGCTGCGGTGCGCCGGGGGGCTCAATTTTGAGCCGACACTACAGAAGCAGGGACCAGCTTCCGCGCCGGACGCCACGCCCTTCGGGGAAGGCGGAACGTGTAGAGCGGTCACCAGTTGTTGACAACTGGGCTTCAAAAACCCCCCTGGTGCGCCGACTGGGCCGGCCCGCGGAACCCGCGGGCCGGCCCTTTCACTTGGGGCCCGGGCGCTTGCGGCGGAGTGTGGGCGGGGGCAACGTAGGGCCGGACCGGGGAGTCAGGAGGGGGAATGGCGCGAGTACGGGTGACGCGGCGGCTCCATTTCAGCGCGGCCCATCGGCTGTCGCGGGAGGGGTGGGGCGAGGAGCGGAACCGGGAGGTGTTCGGTCTGTGCGCGAGCCCGAACTGGCACGGGCACAACTACGAGCTGGACGTGACCGTGGAGGGGGAGGTGGATCCCGACACAGGGTTCGTCCTCGACCTGAAGGTGCTGAAGACGCTGGTGGAGGAGCGGGTCGTCAACGACCTGGATCACCGCAACCTGAACCTGGACGTGCCATGGATGGACGGGGTGAACCCGACGACGGAGCGGCTGGTCGTCGGGATCTGGCACCGGCTCGCGGGAGCGCTGCCGGGACCGGCGCGGCTGGTGAAGCTGGTGCTTTGGGAGACGCCGCGGAACTACGTGGAGTACAAGGGAGAATGAGCACGGCGGTGGGAGCGGAGAGCGAGGTGGGGATGAGCGAGGCGGTGCGGGCGGCCCGGGAGGCGTTCCCGGACGCGGAGACGCGGGACCTGGTGCGGGAGCTCCTGGTGCGGCTGGGGGAGGACCCCGCGCGGCAGGGGCTGGTGCGGACGCCGGACCGGGTGGCGGACAGCCTGCAGTGGCTCACCCGGGGCTACGGCCAGTCCGTGCACGACGCGGTCGGGGAGGCGATCTTCGATGAGGATCACCACAACATGGTGATCGTCAAGGACATCGAGGTCTACTCGCTGTGCGAGCACCACCTGCTGCCGTTCTTCGGCAAGATGCACGTCGCCTATATCCCCAACGGCCGGATCCTCGGCCTCTCCAAGGTGCCGCGGATCGTGGAGGTGTTCGCGCGGCGGCTCCAGGTCCAGGAACGGCTCACGGATCAGGTGGCGACGGCGCTGCAGGAGATCCTGGAGCCGGAGGGGGTGGGCGTGGTCTGCGAGGCTTACCACCTCTGCATGATGATGCGGGGCGTGCAGAAGCAGAACTCCAAGACCATCACGAGCGCGATGCGCGGCGTGTTCCTGGACGACCTCAAGACCCGTGAGGAGTTCCTGCGGCTGACGGCTCTCAATGGCATCGTCGGCTGAGCTCGCCGGGCGGACCGCGGTGGTCACCGGCGCATCCGGCGGGATCGGCGGCGCGGTCTCGCGCGCCCTCGCGACGGCGGGCGCCTCGGTGTGGATGGTGGCCCGCCACGGCGCTCGGCTGGAGGCGTCCGCACGCCAGGCCGGCGGCCGGGCCGTCGTCGCCGATGTCGCGGACCCCGCCGGGGCCGAGGCCGTCCGCGCCGCGGTGGGGCGGCCCGTCGACATCCTGGTGAACGCGGTCGGCAGCTTCGACCTCGCGCCGGTGGCCGAGACCAGCCCCGAGATGTTCTCGCGGATGCTCGATGGAAATCTGGTGGCGCCGTTCCTGGCGATCCGGGCCCTGCTGCCCGCGATGCTGGAGGCCGGGCGCGGTCACGTCGTCACCATCGGCTCGGTGGCGGGGCGGAGGGCGTTCCCGGCGAACGGCGCCTACTCGGCGGCCAAATTCGGCGTTCGAGGCCTCCACGCGGTCCTCGACGAGGAGCTGCGAGGCACCGGCGTCCGCGCGACGCTGGTGGAGCCCGCCGCCACCGACACCGCCCTGTGGGACCCGCTCGATCCCGACAACCGGCCGGACCTGCCGCCCCGCAGCGCCATGCTGGCGCCGGAGCGAGTGGCCGAGACCGTCCTCTATATCGTCACGCGACCGCCCGACGTCAGGATCCCGGCCGTCGCAGTCGAACGGAGCTGATCATGTACGTCGTGAGCGTTCAGGCCCATTACGATTCCGCCCACTTCCTCCGGAAATACCGCGGCAAGTGCGAGCGGCTCCACGGCCATCGCTACGTCGTCGAGATCGCGCTGGCCACCGAAACCCTCACCGACGGCGGCCTCGCCTTCGACTTCGTCGACGTGAAGAGGGAGCTCAGGGCCCTCGCCGACCGGCTCGACCACGAGAACATCAACGACCTGCCTCCGTTCGACGAGATCGAGCCTTCCGCCGAGAACCAGGCCCGCTTCTTCTTCGACGAGCTCACCCGCCGCCTGCCCGAGGACATGGCGAAGGCCCTCCTGTACGCGCGCGTGTGGGAGACCCCCACCCAGTGGGCCCAGTACTCCGAGAAGACGCTGGCCTTCTAGAGGCGGCGGTCCCTCATCGCCGCTCGA
>JAHWKI010000360.1 GCA_019347975.1 Gemmatimonadota bacterium | reverse complement strand
CACCAGCAGCTCCGACAGCTCCCGCAGCACCTGCGCGTCCGCCGGCGCGGCCCGGCCGCTCGCCCCGCTCCCCTCCGCCGCCCGCGACGATGCCGCCGCCAGGAGCTCCGCGCCCGCCGCCAGGTGCGTCTCCACGTCCACGCGCGCCGCCAGCCACTTCGCCATCCCCGCACGCCACGTCGCCCACGGGTCCACCCACCCCTCGATCGTGTACTCGTACCGCGCGACCCTGTCCGCCTCCAGCGTCCCACGCCACCGGTCGTTCACCACCGGCGTCATCCGCACCTCTTCCCACCGGCGCTTCCCCTCCGCGCGGTACAGCAGCACCACCGCGATGGCATCATGGCCGTCCGCGAACGCGTCGCACTCCACCCGCACCGGCCCGATCGTCGCCTTCGCCGGGAAGCGGCCCGCGTCCACTTCCGGCTCCACGGACTCGATGATCACCCGACGCAGCGCGTTCCCCGGATATTCGACCTTGTTCTTTGGCGGCATGGACTCGGTGTGAAGGTTTTCTTGTCGCTGCAGGAGCGTACGCGGTCGGGGTGGAGACCTGCAAGTTTCATGGAAGCGGCGGGACGGCCGAAGGTCGGTCCCCTTCGGCCTGGCGGCCTCGGGGCCCGCTGGCGCGGGTTCGATTCGCTTCGGGCCGGCGGCCCTCGCGACCGCCGGGCGGCGGGTTCGGAGCGCGGCCGGAGGCCGCGCCGGCGCGGAGCGCCGATTCGATAAAGCGTCCGAAGCCGCGGCCGGGTCGCTGGCGCCTCGGTCCTCGAACGAAGCCCGGAGCACCCCCCGCCTCGAATCCCGCGAACGCGGGGCGCCGCCAGGCGCTCCGAATCCGGCGAACGCCGGGCGCCGAAGGCGCTACGAAAGGGCGTGCAGCGCCCGTTCGATGAGTGGGGCGATCACGCCGCGGTCGCGTCCGCCGCGTTGGACAGCCTGATGACGACCCAGAAGGTATAGACGGCGAGGGCGGTGCCGATGGGGAAGTTGGGGAGATTGAGGATGGCGAGGACCGCGGCCAGCACGAGCACCCATCCGCCCCAGCCGCGGAGCAGCCCCAGCCCGCAGATGATGTTCGGGATCGAGATGACGGTGAGGTAGATGCCGGCGATTCCGCCGAGGAGCGTCAGGAAGCCGAACGCGCCCATGTCGCCGGACAGGAGCCCGATCCCGGACAGGACCCCGAACGCCACCAGGGCGCCGAGGATCCCGAGGAGCCCGAGGATGATGTAGAGCCAGCCGAGCACCTTCACATGCGTTCGCACCGTGGTCGCCTCCCGTTTCAGGTTCGATCGGTCAATATACGGGGGGGGCTGGGGTGAGATTCAAGCGAGGGACGCGGCTGGCGCCGCATCACGCGCCCTGCGGGCGCACGGGCGGCTGGCGCCGCGTCAGCAGCGCTACCGGACCTGGCGCGGGCGCTCGGGGTGGGCGCGCACCCAGGACTCGGCGGCGTCGGGGGAACGGAAGACCAGGATCTCGACGCCGAGGTGCTCGGCGTAGGCCGCCAGCATCCGGGCGAGCTTGAAGCGCAGATCGTCGGCCGTCACCAGGAGGACGGCGACGAAGCGCGGTGCGAGGCCGGCGAGATCGCCGGCGATGTCTCTGAGCTCGTCCGCGGTCGGCGTCGCGAGCGCGTGGTGGGCGTCCATGACCAGGATGCTGTGCTGGTCGACGAAGGCATCCTGCGCCATCGCTGCCTTCAGGGCGGCATGCACGTCGGGCCAGGCGTGCTGGCCGGTCGCGGTGAGCCGGAGGATCCGGCCATCGAAGCGAATTCGGGTAGCCACCACACCAATCAGCGTCGCCGGCCGCTCTTTCGCAATGTCCTTGTCGAGCCATGACGCGGCAGAGCCCGCTCCCCGCTGGAGCCCCCCCATCCCGCGCTGGTGGAAGGCGCGACTCAGCGGGCCAGTTGGGGGAGCACCGTGCCGGCTGGCCCTTCCAACCGCAGGTCGACGCCCTCGCTGAGGGTGGTGTGGGAGGGGTTCACCTCCACCAGCAGC
>JAHWKI010000359.1 GCA_019347975.1 Gemmatimonadota bacterium | reverse complement strand
CACCCACACCAGCGGGTTGAACCAGTGGACGGCCCGAGCCAGCTCCGCCAGCATCTGCGTCAGGCAGTCCCGCCGGGCCACGTGCGCCAGCTCGTGCAGCAGCACCGCCTCCAGCCGCGACTCCGGCCACTCCAGAGCCTCCGGCGGCAGCACCACCTTCGGACGCACCAGCCCCCACGTCATCGGCATGATCCGCGACGGCCCCACCAGCAGACGGAACGGCCGCCGCAACCCGATGCGCAGAGCCAGCCGCGTCGCCAGGTACCGCACCCGCGTGTCCTCCAGACGCCGGGACCGCGAGCCCAGCCGCCGCACCGCCACCCAACCCGCCGCCACCGGCGCAAGGCACAGCAGGAGGCCGGTCAGCCACACGGCGAACAGCCAGCCTGACATCGAGTCCGATGGCCCGGCCGCCGTACCGGCCGTGGGCTCCGACTCCGGCCGCATCCCAGCGCCTGACGGGCTCTCGAGGCTGCTCCCGATCGCGGCGCTCCCGGCGGTCCCGGCGCTCCCGGCGTTCCCGATGCTCCCGGCCTCCATCCCCGGCAGAGCGCCCCCGGACTCGCCGCCGGCCACAGACGGCGCGGGCGAGGTCGCGGTACGATCGAGCTCGGGGAAGGGGGCGGTCGTCACCGTCGCCGGGGTCAGCAGACTCAGGCTCGGCAGCACCGGCCACTCCGGAGCGGCGGCCCGCACCGCCGGAAGGGCCAGCAGCCCCACCAGCGCCGTGGACCAGACCAGGTGGCGCAGCGCGGCCGAGGCCTTCCACAGCGCCAGCGTCACCAACCCCGTCAGCGCCAGCAGCACCACACCTCGCACGGCCGTGTCGGCCAGGAGGGGGAACAGTTCCGTCGTCGTCGCGTCCAGCATCATCGGCCCCTCTTTCTCGCGTCCTCGATCCGCGCCGCCAGCTCGTCCAGGTCCGCCTCCGTCAGCTCCGCCGCGTCCAGGTCCAGCATCGCGGCCGCCGCTTTCGCCACCGAACCGTCGAAGAACGTCCGCACCATCCGCTGCAACGCCGTCTCCCGCGCTTCCTCCCGCGGCATCGTCGGCATATACACATAACGAGGACCCTCCTCCTCGTGTGTCAGGAAGCCCTTCGTCTCCAGCTTCCCCACCATCGCCCGCACCGCGGAATAGCTCGGCGGATCCGGCATCCCCTCCCGCACCTCTGCCACCCCCGCCCGCCCCAACCGGTACACCACGTCCATGATCTGCCGCTCACGGCGGCTCAGGTCGAGATACGGACTCTTCGGCATCTTAGACGGCTCCCGGCTCTTCCAGGTTGCGGTGCTACTTCCGTAGCATGGTGGTGCTACGATAGTAGCATGCGATGGAGCCTGTCAAGAGGGATCGAGCCGGCCCGAAGGGCTCGCCCATTGCTCACGGTACCTGTGGGTGAGGTAGCCTTCTTGGAATCAGCGCCAGCGCGGCCTATCTTTTCCGGGCAGTGAGTCCTGCCGGCCCCCCTTGGTCCCCGACCCGATGCCTGACTGGTTGACAGAGTTGCGACGCCGTCGCGTGCCTCGCGTTCTCGGCTTCTACCTGATCGCGGCGTTCACGGCGTTGCAGGTGGCGGAGTCGTTGACGTCGGCTCTGGATCTGCCGTCGTGGGTGCCGACGCTGGTGGCGGTTCTGGGGATCGTGGGGATTCCAGTGGTGGGGGTCCTGGCGTGGGTGTTCGATGTGACGCCGGATGGGGTCCGTCGGACGAGCGGGGCCGGGGGTGAGGCGGCGGCATCGGGAGGCGGGCGGTCGTGGAGGATCGGGGCCGCCGTCGTGGCGGTAGTGCTGGGTAGCTGGGCGCTCACGGCGCGGCTGGGCGACGAGCCGGCGCTGCGCAGCGACCTGGTGACGGTGGTGCCGTTCCGGGTGAGCGGCGAGGAGGTGGAGTATCTGGGGGAGGGGATGGTGGACCTCCTGGCGGCGAAGCTGACGGGGGAGGGCGGGCTCCGGGCGGTGGAACCGCGGACGGTGTTGGCGCGGTGGGAAGGCGACGGGGAGGGCGGGGCG
>JAHWKI010000358.1 GCA_019347975.1 Gemmatimonadota bacterium | reverse complement strand
GGTCGCGGCCTCCGTCGCCTACGATGTCGAGGGCTGGCAGCCGGCGTTCCAGGAAATCATCCCGCAGATGTCGCCCGAGATGATGCTCGGCACGCCGATGGAGGAGCAGTACCGCCGGCTCGCCGCCGATCCGGATGGGTTCCGCCCCCTGGTAGAGAAGCTGATCGCGCTCGAGCACGAGCCGATGGCCTGGGAAGCGGACGTCCGCGCGCTGGACACGCCGGTCCTGATCATCGCCGGGGACGCCGACGTCATGACGCTCGAGCACTCGGTCGCGCTCTTCCGGCTGCTCGGCGGCGGCATCATGGGCGACATGGGAACGCCGCTCCCGGCTTCGCGGCTGGCCATCCTGCCGGCGACGTCGCACACGGCCGTCATCACCCAGCCCGAGCTGCTGCACGCGTTCATCGAGCCGTTCCTGAAGGGCGAGACACCGAAGGGGATGTTCCAGTAGGAACGCGAAAGGAGGGACTCATGCGGTTCATGATGATCGTGAAGGGCAGCGAGGAGACCGAGGCCGGCGCCATGCCCACGGACGCGCAGCTCGCGGAGATGGGGCGGTTCCGCGAGGAGCTGGCGCGGGCCGGCGTCCTGCTGGATGCCTCCGGGCTGAAGCCCACCTCGAGCGGGTGGAAAGTGAAGTACGACCGCGACGGCCGCTCCATCGTGGACGGCCCGTTCACCGAGACGAAGGAGCTGGTGGCGGGCTATACCCTGATCGAGGTGAAGACGCGGGAGGAGGCGATCGAGTGGTCGCGCCGGTTCCCGTGCGCGGGAGTGGACGGCGTCACGGGGGAGATCGAGGTACGGGAGCTCTTCGAGCCGGACGACTTCGAGCGGGGTCCCGGCGTGGCCCAGCTCCGGGAGCTCCAGCTCCCGTCGCAGCGCTGAGCCGCCGGGGATCGACGTCGCCGTGACCGCGCGGGAGGCGGCCACCCATCGCGCCATCGAGGCGGTGTGGCGGATCGAGTCCGCGCGGCTCATTGGCGGCGTCGTCCGGATGGTGGGTGACCTGGAGGTGGCGGAGGACCTGGCCCAGGACGCTCTGATCACGGCGCTTGAAAAGTGGCCGCAGACGGGCGTCCCGGACAATCCGGGGGCGTGGCTGATGGCGGTGGCGAAGCGCCGGGCCATCGACCATCTCCGCCGCGGCCGGCGGGTGGAGGAGAAGCACGAGGAGCTCGGCCGGTCGAAGCCGGCCCCGTCGGACGTGGAGGCGGAGCTCGCCGAGGCCATCGACGATCCCGTGCGGGACGACCTCCTCCGCCTCGTCTTCATCTGTTGCCACCCGGTCCTCCCCCGGGAGGGGCGGGTCGCGCTCACGCTGAAGATCCTGGGCGGCCTCTCCACGGAGGAGATCGCCCGGGCATTCCTCGTCCCCACGGCGACGCTGGCCCAGCGGATCGTCCGGGCGAAGCGGACGCTGTCCGAGGCCGGCGTGCCCATGGAGCTGCCGCCCCGGGATGAGCTGGCGGAGCGCCTCCCGTCGGTGCTCGAGGTCGTCTACCTCATCTTCAACGAGGGGTACAGCGCCACCGCCGGAGACGACTGGGTCCGCCCGGCCCTCTGCCACGATGCCCTCCGCCTCGGCCGGATGCTCGCCGGGCTGGTCCCCGAGGAGCCCGAGGTCCTCGGGCTCCTCGCCCTCATGGAGATCCAGGCCTCCCGGCTGGCGGCCCGCGTCGGCCCCGGAGGCGAGCCCGTCCTCCTCCTCGACCAGGACCGCTCCCGCTGGGACCGTCTCCTCATCCGCCGAGGCCTCGGCGCCCTGGCCCGTGCGGAGTCGCTCCCGGGCGGGCTCGGGCCCTACGGACTGCAGGCCGCTATCGCCGGCTGCCACGCCCGCGCGGCCACCGCGGAGGACACGGACTGGGACCGGATCGTCGCGCTCTACGCCGTGATGGCCGCGGTCGCGCCGTCGCCGATCGTGGAGCTGAACCGCGCGGTCGCCGTCGGCATGGCCTCGGGCCCCGCGGCGGGGCTCGAGATCGTGGACGGGCTCGCGGAAGAAGA
>JAHWKI010000161.1 GCA_019347975.1 Gemmatimonadota bacterium | reverse complement strand
CCCGTCGCAGGTTAAAGCAGCTCGAGGGCGAACCGGAGCCCCTGGAGCGTGAGGAACGGCTCGACCCGCTCGACGGTGGTGCAGTGCGGGGCGAGGAGCCTGGCGAGGCCACCGGTGGCGACGACCAATGCCTCCTCGGTCCACTCCGCCTTGATCCGGCGTACGATCCCGTCGATGGAATCGACGGCGCCCCAGAAGATGCCGCTCTGGAGGGCGGTGTCGGTGCGGCGGCCGATGACGGCGGCGGGGGGCTCGAGGTCGACGCGGGGGAGCTTGGCGGTGCGGCGGGTGAGGGTCTCGGCGCCGGTGTGAACGCCGGGGGCGATGATGCCGCCGAGAAAGACGCCGTCGGCGCTGATGCAATCGAAGGTGGTGGCGGTGCCGAGGTCGACGGCGATGGTGTCGCGGCCGTAGAGGCGAGCGGCGGCGAGGGTGTTGGCGATGCGGTCGGCGCCGACGCTGAGCGGCTCTTCGACATCGAGGCGGATGGGCAGCGGGGTGGTGGCGTCGACGACCAGCGCTTCGCGGCCGAGGTGGCGGGCGCAGGCGCCGGCGAGAGCGGGCGTGAGGGGCGGAACGACGGAGCAGATGGCGACGCCGTGGATGTCCGCGGCGTCGTCGCCGGACTCGCGGAGGAGGGAACGGAGCAGGAGCCCGTACTCGTCGAGGGTGCGGCCGGGATGGGTGGAAAGCCTCCAGTGGCTGCGGAGCTCCTCCCCATGGAAGATCCCGAGCACCGTCTCGGTGTTCCCGATGTCGAAGGTGAGAATCATGCGTCGTCGCTCTCCTGCCGCTCGTCCGCGTCGGCGAGTCGAATGGTCCCGGTGGTGATGTAGTCGGTGGCGCCTTGCCGCCGGACGATCAGCCGTCCGTCCGGCTCGATTCCCTCCGCGCGCCCGACCGGCACGCCGTCGCGGGTGATGTCCCTGCCCCGGAGGACGTCCCTGTGGCGGAGCTCGTCCAGCTCGTGCGGGCCGAAGGTCTCGCCCGCGGCCGCCGCCGCGATGGATAGTTCGGCGACCAGCCTTCCCGCCAGTGCGGGGATCGCGACCGCGCGTCCGCTCCGGGCGGCGACGGAGGTCGCGATGCCGCGCAGCTCCGGCGGCCAGTCCGCCTCCGGCTGGAGGACATTGATGCCCACGCCGGCGATGAGGAACGCGGGGCGGCCGCCCTCGAAAGCGCCCTCGCACAGCACGCCACCCACCTTCCTCCCGGCCAGGACCAGGTCGTTCGGCCACTTGAGGCCCACGGGGATGCCCGCCTCCGCCTCGATGGCGCGGGCGGCGGCGAGCCCGATGCGCAGGGGTACGACCGCGGTGAGCGAGCTGGCGGGCCGGAGGACCATGGAGAGGAGCAGGCTGCGACCGGCCTCACCGGTCCAGCGCCGGCCGCGGCGTCCCCGGCCGCTGGTCTGCTCGTCGGCCAGCACGACGGTCCCCGCGGGGGCGCCCCCCTCGGCCAGCTCACGTGCGACGTCGTTCGTGGACCCGACGGACCGGTAGATCCTGAGCTCAGGCACGCGCCACCGGTCGCGCCAGGCCGCCGTGTCCTCGCCGTGCCAGAGCACGGCGAGCCCGGGTTTGTCTTCGGCGCCGCCGCCGGGATCGATCACGGGCGATCAGGCGAAGTAGAGATACGCCAGGAAGAACAGGCCGACGGGCCAGACGTACCAGGCGAACTGGTGGAAGCCCTGACGTCGGACCAGCCAGACCAGCGACTTGATCGCGGCGATCCCAGAGAGCAGGGATGCCAGGAATCCCGCTGCGAGCGGGCCGGAGATGGCGATCTCGCCCCCGAGGTCGCTCGCCTGCAGCACGGCCGCTCCGGCCACGGCGGGGAGCGACATGAGGAACGAGAACTCCGCCGCGCGCTCGCCCCTGACCCCGCTCCAGAGCCCCGCGGCGATGGTGCTGCCGGAGCGGGAGATACCGGGGAGGATGGCGAAGCACTGTGCCAGGCCCATGAACAGGGCGTGACCTGCGGTGGGGACCTCGCGGGTGCGCTCCCTCTTCGCCAGGGTCGTGGACCAGAGGATCAACCCCGTGACCAGGAGCAGGAACCCGGTGACGTGGGGGGTGTCGAACGCGGATTCGATGAAGTCCTTGAAGAGCAGGCCGATGACCACGACGGGGAGTGTCGCCAGGACCAGGAGCCCGATGTAGCGGAGCGACTCGGGGTCCCGTCGGAAGAAGCCGACGAGCAGCTCGGTGAGCTTCCGGTGGTAGACCACCATGACCGATATGAGCGTGGCCAGGTGGAGCGCCACCTCGAGGAAGACGCCCGGTGAAGGGACGCCGAGAAAGGTCTGCGCCATGACCAGGTGCCCGGAGCTGGAAACCGGGAGGAACTCGGTCAGTCCCTGGACGAGCCCCAGCACGATCGCGTCGAAGTAGCTCACCCTTTGAGGATCCTCTTGTAATAGGCTTCGTAGTGCGGGACGACGACGTCGGCGTCGAAGGCCCGGGCTCGCTCGCGGGCGGCGTCGCTCGCCTCCTGCCAGCGGCCGTCCTCGAGCAGCTCGAGACCCGCCGCGGCCATGGCATCGACGTCCCCCACGGTCTCGAGACGACCGGCGGCACCGGTCACGACTTCGGGGAGCCCTCCCACGCGGCTGCCCACCACAGGCACACCGCAGGCCATCGCCTCGAGGGCGACCAGTCCGAAGGCTTCGCTTTCGCTCGGAAGGAGGAAGAGATCGGCGCACGAGAGGATCTCGGCCACCGAGTCCTGCTTGCCCAGGAACACCACCCGGTCGGCTACGCCCTCCTCCTCGGCCATCTGCTGCGTGTTCCCGCGCTCCGGGCCGTCGCCGATGCAGACGAGTCGGGCGGGCCGCTCCCGTGCGATCCGGGCGAAGATCCGCACCACGTCCGTGACGCGCTTCACGCTCCGGAAGTTGGAGACGTGCATCACCACCTTCTCGTCGTCGGTGGCGAAGCGGCTCCGGTGGCAGGGCTCCAGGTCACGCCGGTACTTCTTCAGGTCGACGAAGTTGGGGACCACCTCGATGCGCTCGGCGGGGACCTGGAAGCGCTCGATCGTCTCCCGCTTCAGGTACTCCGAGACCGCCGTGATCCCGTCGGACTTGCCGATGGAGAAGCGCGTCACGGTGAAATACGAGGGGTCGCGGCCCACGAGCGTGATGTCGGTCCCGTGCAGCGTCGTGACCACCTTCGGCCCCTGCCCTTCCAGCAGCTCCTTCGCCAGCCACGCCGACGTCGCGTGGGGGACCGCGTAATGGACGTGGAGGAGGTCCAGGTCGTGTCGCTCGGAGGCGTTCTGCATGGCGACGGACAGCGCCAGCGAATAGGGCGGGTAGTCGAACAGGGGATAGATCGGCACCTCCACCTCGTGGTAGAAGACGTTCTCCACGAAGCCCGAGAGCCGGAACGGCATGGCGTAGGTGATGAAGTGGATCTCATGGCCGCGGCGGGCGAGCTCGAGCCCGAGCTCCGTCGCCACCACGCCCGACCCGCCGTACACCGGGTAGCCGGTGATCCCGATCTTCAGCTTGCGGCCTGCCATTGCGACACCACCTCCTCCACCAGTTCATCCATGGGACGCGTCCCGTCCAGCCACGCCGCGTCGGGCGGGAGCTGGTGCCGGAGCCACGTGATCTGCCGCCGGGCGTAGCGGCGCGTCGCGCGGCGGATGCGCTCCGCCGCTTCCTCCCTCGTGATCTCGCCCGCGAGGTGAGCGATCATTTCGGGATACCCGGTCGCGTTCATCCCCGGGTCGCCGGGCGCGTGGCCGGCATCGAGGAGGGCGTTCACCTCGTCCGCCAGCCCCGCGTCGAGCATGGCGTCCACCCGGTCGTCGATCCGCTGGTTCAACGTGTCCCTCGGGAGGTCGAGGACGAAGACGCGCAGCGGGACGGGAGGCGGACCAGGCTGGTGCTCGTGCCACCAGCCGAGGGGGCGTCCGGTGAGGAGAGATACCTCGAGGGCCCGCAGCACGCGCTGAGACCCTCCCCTCCCTTCGAGGCGGGCGGCGGATTCCGGATCGAGCGCCGCCAGCCAGCGGGCCGGCTCCTCCGGCGGCAGCGCGTCGAGGCGCTCGCCCAGCGCCTTCCGACGCTCCGCGTCCATCGCCGGCTCCCGGAAGAGCGGGTGCGTGAGGGCGCGAAGGAAGAAGCCGGTCCCGCCGACGAGGAGAGGGACCCGATCACGGGCCCGGATCTCGGTGATGGCGCGGCGGGCGTCCCGGGCGAACCTGCCGGCGCTGTAGCGCTCCCCCGGGTCCACCAGGTCCACGCCGTGGTGCGGGACGCGCGCCCGTTCCGCGCGCGTGGGCTTGGCCGTCCCGATGTCCATTCCGCGATAGACCTGCCGGGAATCCATGGAGACGATCTCGGCGTCCAGCCGCGAAGCGAGGGCCAGTGCGAGGGCGGATTTGCCGGATGCGGTGGGCCCCGTGAGGGCGAGGGCGGCGGGGGCGTCTTCAGCCATGACGTCCGAAGCGCCGCTCGAGCTCGTCGAGGGAGAGCCGGACGATGGTCGGACGGCCGTGGACGTCGTGGTACGGGAGCTCGGTGGCGAACAGCTCGTCGAAGAGCCGTTGCCGCTCCTCGACCGAGAGACGCTGTCCGGCCTTGATCGCGGCCTTGCACGCGAACGTCATGGCCAGCCGCTCGTACTGCGTGCGGGCCGCGCGGGTGAGCTCGCTCCCCTCGGCCAGCTCCGCCACCATCTCCCGGAGGCACCGCTCCGCGTCGAACCACGGGTGGGGGTTGGGGGCGGCGTGGATGATCACCGTGCGCCCGCCGAACGGCTCGGCCTCGAACCCCGCCATGGCCAGCAGCGACTGCGTCTGCTCGACCACCGCGTACTCGCCGGGCGACAGCCGCAGGGTCACCGGGAACAGCAGGCGCTGACTGGGTCGGCCGCCCGCGTCGAAGTCGCGCATGAGGGCTTCGAACAGGATCCGCTCGTGGGCCGAGTGCTGGTCGATGATCAGCATGCCGCTGCGCGTCTCGGCGATGATGTAGCTGTCGTGCACCTGCCACAGCGAGTAGCGGTTGTCCGCCTCGATCCCAGCCTGCTCCGCGGCGTCCGGCACGGTGCCGTCCTCGGCAGGCTCGCGGTCGGGCGCGGCGGCCACGAAGAAGGCGAGCTGCCCCTCGGGTGTGCGCCGCGCTTCCGCGGCCGGTCGCCCCGGCCGTCCGGTGCCCGGGCCACGGTCGGAGCCGCTCTCCCGCGCGGGCGTCCGGATCTGGGGCGGGGGCGGCCGCCGGTCCAGGGTGGCGGCGCTGTCCACGCCGGAGAGGGCGGAGTGGATCGCGGCCTCGATCGCCGCTTCCACGCCCGCCGGATCACCGAAACGGACCTCGGCCTTGGCGGGATGGACGTTCACGTCCACGCGCCCATCCGGAACGTCCAGGTACAGGAGGAGGGACGGCTTCGCGCCCCGGGGCACGGTGGTCCGGTACCCGCGCTCGGCGGCGGCGACCAGGCTGCGGTCGCGGAACGGGCGCCCGGCGATGAAGAGGTGCACGCGCCGGGGTCCGCTCACCGCCGCGTCCGGCCGGTCGACCAGGCCGGCGATCTCGATCCCGTCCACCCTGTGGTCGACGGGGATCAGCGCGCCGGCGAACTCGTCCCCCCAGAGGTCGGCGGCCCGACTCGGCAGGTCGCGGGTCGCGGGCAGCTCCATGAGCGTTCGGCCGTTGGACTCGAGGCGGAACGCGGCCGACAGGTTGGCGAGGGCAAGGGACGTCATGACGTCCGCGATGGCCCGCGTCTCCACCGCGGCGCTCTTCAGGAACTTGGCCCGGGCGGGGACGTTGAAGAACAGGCTCCGTACCAGGACCGTGGTCCCCGGCTGACGGGCGCAGTCCTCGGCGCCCATGATGCGGCCGCCCGACACGCGCACCCGGTTGCCGACCCCGCCGGATTCGGCGGTCTCCAGCGTGAGCCGCGACACGGAGCCGATGGACGGCAGCGCTTCGCCCCGGAAGCCGAACGTGCGCACCGCGCGCAGATCGTCCTCGCTGCTGATCTTGCTCGTCGCGTGGCGGTCCAGGGCCAGGAGCGCGTCCTCCCGGCCCATCCCGTACCCGTCATCGGAGACGCGGATCTCCGTCTTGCCCCCGTTCCGGATCACCACCTCGACCCGTGTGGCCGCGGCGTCCAGCGCGTTCTCGACCAGCTCCTTCACCACCGACGCCGGCCGCTCCACCACCTCGCCCGCCGCGATCTGGTTGGCCAGCGTGTCCGGGAGGACCTGGATCCGACGCGGCATCAGCCGGCCACTCCGTAGAACGCCCGCGCGTTCGCGGTGGTCCGCGCCGCGACCTCTTCCACCGACTCGCCCGTGAGCGCCGCCACCGCACGGGCCACCTCGACGACGTGAGCGGGCTCGTTGCGCTTGCCGCGATGCGGAACCGGCGCCAGGTACGGCGCGTCGGTCTCGATGAGCAGCCGGTCCGCCGGCACCTTCGTGACCAGATCCCCGGTCGCGTAGCTCGGGAAGGTGAGGAGCCCGGAGAACGACACGTACCAGCCGAGCTCCACCCCCGCGTCGAACAGGGCCGGCGTGCCCGCGAAGCAGTGGAGCACGCCGCGAACGCGCGGCCCGGCCGAACGGATCATCGCCATCATGTCGTCGTCGGAGTCCCGGGAGTGGACGACCACCGGCTTCCCGGTGGAGCCGGCGAGCTCGAGGTGGGCCTCGAAGGAGGAGCGCTGAGCCTCCCGCGGGGCATTGTCGTAATGGTAGTCCAGCCCCGTCTCACCGACCGCGACGACCTCCGCCTCCTCCAGCAGCTCCCCCACCCGCGGGAGCCCCTCCACCGCCCGGTCGGCCGCGTGGGGGTGGATCCCCGCGGTGGACCAGACCCCCAGACGACGGGCCAGGGCCAGCGCGTCGGCGGCGTCCTCGTGCTCCGAGGCGATCGTGACGAAGGAGCGGACTCCGGCCTCCCGGGCGCGGGCCGCCACGGCGTACACGTCCCCCGCGAACCGCTCGTCGGTCAGGTGACAGTGGGAGTCGAAGAGCTCCATGGAAGGCAAAGGAGGCCGCACGGCGTCGCCGGCGGCCTCCTCCGGGGTCCTCACGGGGATGTCAGGCTCCCGCGGCGGCGCGGCCCCGTGTGGGGCGGTGGCCCGAGCTCTCGCCCGTCCGCTGCTCGATCTCGAGCAGCGCCGGCGCCGCCACGAAGACGGACGAATACGTGCCGATGACCACCCCGACGATCAGGATCAGCGCGAAGTCCCGGATGATCGCCCCCCCGAGGAGGAACAGGGCGAGGAGCACCGCGAGGGTGGTGCCCGAGGTCATGACGGTCCGGGGCAGCACGTCGTTGATGGAGCGGTTGAGCAGGTTGATGTACTCGTCCCGCCGGCCGAACCGCTTCACGTTCTCGCGGATCCGATCGAAGATGATGATCGTATCGTTCAGCGAGTAGCCGATGATCGTGAGCACGGCCGCGACCGTGGTGACGGAGACCTCCAGCCGGAAGAGTGAGATGAAGCCGAGGGCGAAGATCATGTCGTGGAAGGTCGCGATGACGGCGGCGACGCCGAACCGCCACTCGAACCGGAACGCCAGGTAGATGAGGGTCAGCAGCAGCGAGAGGGCGATGGCGATGAGCGCCTTCTGCTGGAGCTCGTCACCGATCTTCGGCCCGACGGCCTCGGTACGGATCACCTCGAAGTCGCCCGCGCCGTACTCCTCCTCCAGGACGCCCACGACGATCTGGGAGACCTCCGTCCCCTCCTCGGCGAACTCGGGGACGCGGATCAGGAACTCGTTCTCTCCGCCGAAGCGGGTGATATCGGCCTGGAACCCGGAGAGGGTCGAGCGGAGCTCGTTGACGGTCGTGGGCTCCTCGAAGACGACCTGGACGAGGGTTCCGCCGGTGAAGTCCACGCCGTAGTTGACCCAGGAGCTCCCGGTGACCTGGAACAGCAGCATTCCGAGTATGCTGACGCCGAGAATGAGCGCGCTCACCAGGTAGGCGGGCTTGCGGCGCTCGATGAACTTGTAGTCGGCGTTCTCGAATAAACGCATCTGAACTCTGATCCCTCTCTCAGATACTGATCGGCTCGGTCGGACGCTTGCGGTCCAGGTAGAGCAGGAAGAACGTGCGCGTCACGTAGACGGCGGAGAAGAACGAGGCGATGATCCCGATGGACAGGGTCACCGCGAAGCCGCGGACGGGACCGGTCCCGAACTGGAACAGGATGAGCGCCGTCAGCAGCGTGGTGAGGTTGGAGTCGACGATGGCCGACATGGCGTGCTTGAACCCCTCGTCGGCCGCCGTTCTCGGCACCCGGCCGGCCGCCAGCTCCTC
>JAHWKI010000357.1 GCA_019347975.1 Gemmatimonadota bacterium | reverse complement strand
ATCTATCATTCCATCCGGATACATGAATACTTCGACGGTGTTTCATCGGCTCAGTGCGCTCGCGGACGCCACGCGCGGGCGCCTCCTGTACGTCCTGGACGGACGGGAGCTGACGGTGGGCGAGCTGGTGGCGGCGGTGCAGCTTCCGCAGTCGACGGTGAGTCGTCACCTGAGGATCCTGAGCGATGAGGGCTGGCTGGCATCCCGCTCGGAGGGGACGAGCCGGTACTACGCTGTGTCCCCTCGTCTGGACCCGGGCGCGGAGGAGCTCTGGCGGGTGGTACGGGAGTCGCTGTCGGAGAGCGCGGAGGCGGGGCAGGACGTGGAGCGGGCGAGAGAGCTGGTGAGCCGGCGTCGCACGCGGTCGCAGGAGTTCTTTTCGACGGCGGCGGGGCAGTGGGATGCCATGCGGCGGGAGCTGTTCGGCGCGCCGGAGGCGAGGGCGCTGCTGGCGCTGATGGATCCGGCCTGGACGGTGGGCGACCTGGGCTGCGGGACGGGACGGCTGGCGGAGACGGTGGCGCCGTTCGTGGCGCGGGTGATCGCAGTGGACGAGTCGCCGGACATGCTGGAGGCGGCGCGCCGGCGTCTGGCGGACGAGGAGAGGGTGGAGCTGCGGGCGGGTCGGCTGGAGGCGCTGCCGGTGGAGGACGCCTCGCTGGACGTTGCGCTACTGGGGCTGGTCCTGCACCACGTGGCGGACCCGGCGCGTGCGCTGGCGGAGGCGGCGAGGGTGCTGCGGATCGGCGGCCGGCTGCTGGTGGTGGACATGGTGGCGCACGGCCGTGAGGAGTACCGCGAGCGCATGGGTCATGTCTGGCAGGGGTTCGAGCGGAGCCGGCTGGAGGGGTGGCTGCGGGAGGCGGGCTTCGACCGGCTCGGGTGGCATCCGCTGCCGGCGGACACGGAGGCGAAGGGGCCGCTGCTGTTCACGGCGGTCGCGACGAGGGTCGAACGGCCGCGCTGACGCGCGCCCTTTCGAAGCGCCTGGCGGCGGCCCCGCGTTGCGGGATTCGAAGCGCCTGCGGCGCCCCGCGTGCGCGGGATTCGGCCGCTTCGGGCCTCCGGCCCTCGCTTTCGAGGCGGTCGGGTGCCCCGGGCTTCGTTGTGCGCAGAGGCGCCGGCGACCCGGGGCGGGCTCCGGACGCTTTATCGAATCGGCGCTGCGCGCCGCGCGGCCTCCGGCCGCGTTCGTACCCGCGCCAGCGGTCCGAGGCCGAAGGCAGAGGATTCGATGATCGAGCGGTACCAGGCAGGAAGAAGGCAGGGAAACCAGAGGCCATATGACAGGAGCGGAGAGAATACGATGAGCACGATGATGACGGAGACCCCGGTGGGCGCGCGCCCCGCGTACAAGGTCCGCGACCTGGGGCAGGCGGAGTTCGGCCGGAAGGAGATCGAGCTGGCCGAGCACGAGATGCCCGGGCTCATGGCGATCCGGGAGCGCTACAGGAAGGAGCAGCCGTTCGCGGGCGCGAAGATCATGGGCTCGCTGCACATGACGGTGCAGACGGCCGTGCTCATCGAGACGCTCCGTGACCTGGGCGCCGACGTGCGCTGGGTCTCCTGCAACATCTTCTCGACCCAGGACCATGCGGCCGCGGCGGTGGTGGTCGGCCGGGACGGTACGCCCGAGGAGCCGAAGGGCTGCCCCGTCTTCGCGTGGAAGGGGGAGACGCTGGAGGAGTACTGGTGGTGCACGAACGAGGCGCTGATGTGGCCCGACGGCTCGGGCCCGGACCTCATCGTCGACGACGGCGGCGACGCCACGCTCCTGGTCCACAAGGGCGTCGAGTACGAGGAGGCCGGCGGGGTTCCGGAGTTCGACCCGGAGAAGGACCCGGAGGAGTGGGGGATCATCCTCGGGCTCCTCCGGCGCGAGCTGGAGCGTGACCCGAACCGCTGGACGCGCGTCGCGGCGGACATCAGAGGCGTATCCGAGGAGACGACGACGGGCGTCCACCGCCTCTACGAGATGATGCGCGAGGGCACGCTGCTGTTCCCGGCCATCAACGTGAACG
>JAHWKI010000160.1 GCA_019347975.1 Gemmatimonadota bacterium | reverse complement strand
CCCTCGCCGAACACCTCCAGCGTCACCCCCTGCCGGATGTCGCTCTGCGACCGGCCGTCCTCGATGAGCGATTCCGTCGCCCAGCTCAGCATGTTGATGAACCCCGGCGCCACGGCCAGACCCCGGGCGTCCACCTCCAGCCGGCCCTGCTCGCCGGCCAGATCTCCCACGGCGACGATCCGGTCGCCGCGGACGCCCACGTCGGCCTGGACGCCGGCCGCGCCCGTGCCGTCGTAGACGGTGCCGCCGCGGATGACGACGTCGTAGGAGGGTGCGGGCTCCGGGGGGGCGCCGCCGGCGGTCGCGCACGCGGTCGCGCCGAGAAGAGTGGAGAGGAGGAGGAAGCAGGTGCGTCGCATGATCGGGCTCCTAGGAGACGAGGACTCCGGCGACGAGATACAGCGCCGTCGCCAGGGCCGCCCCGGCGGTGGCCAGGGGAAGCTGGGTGAGGGTGTGGTCCATGAGGTCCCCGCCGGTGGCGAGAGCGCTCAGGATGGTGCTGTCGCTGATCGGGGAGCAGTGGTCGCCGAAGACCGCCCCGCCCACGACGCCCCCGAAGCACAGGGCGAGGTACGTGGGGTCCGGCTGCACCGCCCAGGCCAGCGGGACGGCGATCGGGAACACCACCGCGAACGTGCTGAAGGAGCTGCCGATGGAGAAGGAGATCGCGGCGCACAGGAGAAAGATGCCGGCCGGCAGCAGCGCCGCGGGGATCCCGCCGGCGGTGGACTCCACCAGGTAGGGCGCCGCGCCCGTCGTCCTGGAGACCTCGCCGAGGGTGACGGCGAGGCCGAGGACGAGGGCGCCGATGGTCACGCCCTTGATCCCGTCGACGAGCCCGTCCACGGCGTCGGCCAGGCGCATGCCGCGGCCGAGGGCGAGCAGGAAGGCGGCCGCGATGGCCAGCGCGAACGCTTCGGCGATGGGGACCCTGATCGCGCCCAGGTCCCCCGCCACCAGCGCCGGGATGACGCCGCTGGCGGCGACCGCGATCAGTACGCCCAGCGGAACCACGAAGTCCACCATGGACGGGCGGTACCCGTCGGGCACGGAAGCGCCCTCGAGCTCCGCGGAGGAGAGCGGCCGCGAGCCCTGCCGGTCGAGCGCGCCGGTCTCCCGGGCCCGGCGGCGGGCGGCGGCCATGCGGCGGCCCTGCCAGGGGAGCACCTCCGCCGCGAACGCCAGCGCCGTCAGCACGGCGATGATCGCGTAGAAGTTGGCGGGGATGGACCGGAAGAAGAACGAGACGGCCTCGCCCTCGGTGGCCAGGAGCGGCGTGGTCCCGGCCACGAGACCGGCCACGTAGAGCGGCCAGACGTTGAAGGGAAGAACGGATGCGACGGGCGAAGCGGTGGTGTCCACGAGGAACGAGCCCTCCTCGTGGGACACGCGGTTCGTCTCGAGCACGGGGCGGGTGGTGGTGCCGGTGAGCACCGCCGAGATCGTTCCGCCCTGGTGGATGATCAGCCCCAGCGCCCAGGTGAACAGCTTGGCCGTGCGCGGCCCCCGTACGACGCGCTCCCCGGCCCACGCGGCGAACCGCCGCGCGCCGCCGGTCCGCCCCCACAGGCCGATGAGCCCGCCGAGCGCCCAGAAGTAGACGAGGACGATCAGGGCGAAGGAGCGCGTCGCCAGGGCGGGCATGAAGAAGGCCTCGACGACGTTCGCCCGCCCGATCACTACGCCGCCGACGAGGACGCCGAAGACCAGCGAGGTGACGACCTCGCGGGTGACGAAGACGAGGCCGAGGGCGGCGAGGGGGGGGAGGAGGGAGGCCCAGCCGTAGTGGCCGCCGCTCAGCGCCGCGGCGCCGCCGCCGAGCCAGGCGGCGGCGACGGTGACCACGATGACGGCCGCCGCCAGCAGCGTCCTCGCCGATCTGCGCTCGGCCATGCCCCGGCTACCGGTAGATCGCGGTGCGGACCTCTCCGTCGGCGCCCACCCACCCCCGGTACATGCCGGCGGAGTTGAACGTCATGACGATGTTGCCGTCCCCGTCCAGCCCGACGATCCCGCCGGTCTCCGGCTCCTGCGCCTCGAGCTGCTCCATGATCATCTCGTGCGCGGCCTGCCGCAGCGAGATGCCCCGGTACTTCATCCGGGCGCAGATGTCGTAGGCGACGACGTTGCGGATGAAGTACTCCCCCCAGCCGGTGGCGCTGATGCCGCAGTTCTCGCCCGCGTACGTCCCCGCGCCGATCACCGGGGAGTCCCCGATCCGCCCCCACTTCTTGTTCGTCATTCCGCCCGTGGACGTGCCGGCCGCAATGGCGCCGGTCCGGTCGAGCGCCACCACACCCACGGTGCCGAACTTCTCCGCGCTCGGGTCGACGTTCGAGTCGCCGGTCGGGTCGTCGTTGGACGCGCCGTCGCCCCCGCCCCGCTCCGCGCGGCGGGCCTCCTCGAGCGCACGCCAGCGGCGCTCCGTGTAGAAATACGACGGGTCCACCAGCTCGACGCCGCGGAGCCGCGCGAACTCCTCGGCGCCCGCGCCCGACAGCATGACGTGCGGGGACTGCTCCATGACCATCCGCGCGAGGTCGATCGGGTTCTTCACGCGCGTGACGCCCGCCACCGCGCCGGCCGCCAGGGTGGGGCCGTACATGATGCTGGCGTCCAGGGAATTGGTGCCCTCGGCCGTGAACACCGCGCCCCGGCCGGAGTTGAAGAGCGGCGAGTCTTCCAGGACCTTTATCGTTGCTACGACCGCGTCCAGGCTGCCCCCGCCGTCCCGGAGCACCGCGTGCCCGGCCCGGATCGCGGCCTCCATGGTTTCGCGGTACTGCGCCTCCACCTCCGGCGTCATGCTGGCCCGGGTGATGGTGCCGGCGCCGCCGTGCATGACCAGCCCCCAGTCGATGCGGGGGGCGTCGGCTTCGCCGGCGGGACCCTGCGGCTCCGGGGGGCCGGGAGCGGCCGATGCGCATCCGAGGGTCAGGAGGAGGAGGAGCGCGGCGGCCGCCGCGCGCGGGCTGCTGATCGGCATTGGGCTGCTCCGTCGATGTCGGTCCGGACTCGACGGAGAACTTAGGGCGACGGGTCGCCGGAAGCCACCTCCGGAGACGTGAGGCCCGCCCGGAGCTCCGCCACCTCCGCTCGGAGCTCCGCGACCTCGGTCCGGAGGCTCGCGACCGACTCCGCCAGCCCGACCGCCTCGCCGCCCCCGTTCTCGGGCAGGTCCGCCCGGCGGATGCCGGCGACCGCGGCATGGCCGCGGTGCGCCCGGATCAGCGCCTCCAGCCCGTCCGTGAGCTCCGCCGCGAGGTTCTTCTTCAGACCGCTGAGCCGCAGATTCCCATAGCCGGTATCGAGCGTCAGCGTGCTCCGCAGAAGGCCCTTCCGCTGGACCGAGCGGATGGCGCTCACGGGCATGTCGATCACCCGCCGCGCGGCCGCCACCCTGCCCTTGATGCAGAGCAGCCGGCGGTCGGTCAGGACGATCAGCCAGCGCGGCTGCGCGAGGCGGCCCGACCTCACCACGGTGCCCGAGGCGACGCAGACGACGCCCTCGTCCGGCCGCAGGAGCTCCGGCAGCGCCTGCGCCTCGTCCCGATCGGACCACAGCTCCAGGAGGTGCGTCCCGCCGGGCTGCTCCTCCAGGAGGGGGAGCTCCACCGGCGGACCCTCGTCGACGGCCCCGGGCTCGACGTATGCCTGCGTGTCGAGGTGCGCGTTCGTAGTCTGCATCGACTCTCCTGGAACGGGAACTCGGCTGCCCTACCTAGATGCCGCTCGACGCCAAAACCTTACAGCCTTCTGATCTCGCGGAGCTATTCGATGGGCTTGAGATTCGCCACAATGGCCTCCCGGCGCGGCTCCAGGAACGGCGGCAGCGCCACTCTCTCCCCGAGGGTGTCGGGGCTCTCGTCCAGGGCGAACCCGGGACCGTCGGTGGCGATCTCGAACAGCACCCCGCCAGGCTCCCTGAAGTAGAGGCTGCGGAAGTAGTAGCGGTCCACCTCTCCGCTGTTGGGGATGCGGAGCTCGTTCAGGCGGTCGGTCCACGCGTGGTACTCCTCTTCCGTAGGCGTTCGGAACGCCACGTGGTGGACTCCGCCCGCCCCCTGCCTGGTCGGCGGGAGGTCCGGCTGGACGGCCACGTGGAGCTCGGCGTGCGCGCCGCCCTCCGCCATCTCGAACACGTGAACCGCGCCGGGGCCGTAGCCAGGGTCCACGAGCTCACGGACCAGGCGCATGTTGAGCACTTCCGTCAGCACCAGGTCGGTCGGCCGCAGCATGGGCACGCTCATGACCACGGGCCCGAGCCCGCGGACCTGGTGCTCCGGCGGCACGGGGCTGCGGTCCCACGGCACGGGGTCGTCGCCGGCGCCCCCGTCATCGATCAGGGAGAGCCGCTGCCCTTCCGGGTCCTCGAAGTCGAGCGCGGCGCGGCCGTCCCGCTCGACGACGCCGGAGTGCTCGACCCCCTCGTCCGTCAGCCGCCTCGCCCACCACTCCAGCGAGGCGTGACCGCCAACGCGGAGGTGCGTCCGGACGACGCTGTGGGTCCCCCGCCGCTCCCGGGCCATGGGCCAGTCGAAGAACGTCAGATCGGTGCCGGGTGAGCCGGCGGCATCGGCATAGAAGAGGTGGTAGGCGGAGGTGTCGTCCTGGTTCACGCTCCGCTTCACGAGCCGCATCCCCATCACGCGCGTGTAGAACCGGTAGTTCTCCCGCACGTCGGCCGAGATCGCGGTCAGGTGGTGGATGCCCTTCAGCTCCATCGGTGGCTCCTTTCGGGGTGGCCCTTCCCTGCGCTCAGGCTGCATCCTCCGCGCCGCCGACCCCGAGAGCGACGATCCGCTCGCGTACCGGGGCGGGCAACGGTGCCTTTCGGGCGGTGCCATAGTCGTACGAGACGACCACCCCGCCGCCTTCCGCCGCCACCTCCCCCAGCGCCAGGCTCACGAGCCGGTACTCCATGGTGAACCGGTCTTCCGCCACCGCCGTGGTCCGGGCGCCCACCCGAACGGTGTCGGGGAACCTCACGGGGCGGCGGAAGCGGCAGTGGGTGGAGGCGAGGATCGGTCCGACGGCCTCGCCCCCGCCCACGAAGGCGATGGCCCGCAGGTACTCGATCCGGGCGCTCTCGAAGAAGCGGAAAAAGACCGTGTTGTTGACATGGCCGAATGCGTCCATGTCCCCCCACCGAACGGGGATCTCGACGATGATGGGAAAGGCCACGAGCGGAGCGTCCATCACGAGGGTTCTGCAGTGGTGCGGAACCTGCGCCTGCGGCTCGGCGTCATGTTCTTCAACGACTGGTTCTCCCTGCTCCGGATCGTGGTCGTCGGGACCCTGGCCTACGCCGGGGTCGTGCTGTTCCTGCGCGTGGCCGGGAAGCGGACGCTGTCGAAGATGAACGCCTTCGACCTCGTTGTCACGGTCGCGTTCGGATCGACTCTGGCGACCACGATCCTGTCGCGGGATGTGGCGCTGGCGGAGGGACTGGTGGCGTTCGCGCTGCTCATCCTGCTCCAGTTCCTGATCACGTGGACGTCGGCCCACTGGCGCGGGTTCCAGAGGGTCGTGAAGGCCGAGCCGCGCCTCATCGCTTTCGAGGGGAAGGTCCTCGAGGATGCCCTGCGGCGGGAGCGGGTCACGGACGTGGAAGTCGACTCGGCCGTGCGGGAGGCCGGGCTCCCCGGCGTCGAATCGACGTACGCGGTGGTCCTGGAGACGGACGGGACCGTCTCGGTGATCCCTCGCCATGGGGAGGCAGAGCGGTACCAGTCGCTTCGCTACGTCGAGGGAGCGCCCGACCAATCGCACCAGAAGATGGAGCCGGAGTAATGCCGGTTCACTTCACCCGGAGCGGCTGCCTCTACAGCATCCTTCTCTCCGTGGCGCTCACGATCCTGCTGAACGTGGCGCTCCGGGCGTGCGCGTGAAGGCGCACTACATGGCGTTGCGGCGCTCCCGCACCTCCTCCAGGATCTCCTTGGCCCGCCCCTCGAGGGCGTCTTCGACGCTGTCCAGCGGGACCTCGTCGCCCTCGACTTCGAGCGTGTAGCGCTCCGGGTCACGATCGTCCAGATCGGCGATCCGATCCTGCGTGTCCTCCACCTTCCTGAGGGCGAACAGCGCCTTCTGGAGCCATGATGCCTCGCTCTGCATCAGGCGCGTCTGCCGCCGGTGCTTCCGCCTGTCCTCGTCCGTCACGTGCCTCCTTTGGTTGGGTCCGCGCGACGTGCGCGCAGGAACCACGCCGCGGGAGCCGATCCGCCGCCGCAGGGGTCGCGCAGAGCGCCTCTGCGCGGAGAGGGATCACCGACCGGCCGGCTACGCCGCGCCGTACCGCCGCTGCGCTCGCGCCCGCGCCCGGGCCGCCTCCGTTTCCCGGTCCTTCGCCGGAGCGGTGGTCACCAGGGCGCCGATCAGCTCCCGGGTCGCCGCCGCGACCTTCGCCACCGCGTCGTCGAACGCGGCCTGGTTGGCCTGTGAGGGTCGGGTGAAGCCGCTCACCTTCCGGACGTACTGCAGGGCCGACGCCTCCACCTCGTCACGCGTGGCGGGCGGCTCGAAGTTGAACAAGGGCTTGATGTTGCGACACATGTTTCCTCCTGTGCTCCGCGCAGCTCGATCAGCTCCACCCCGACCGCGACCCAGGCGCCCGGTGAACGGGCGGAGCGGCACGTCGGTCGTGGACTCCGAATCTGCGTACACGGGCGGTGGACGGCCAGTCCGCCAGGGGGCGGCCGCGTGCTGGCGTGGATCGCCTATCCGAAGGCGGGGCAGCTGCGGACCGACCTCAACCGGGACGTGCGCGCGGCCGGAGCGCACGGTCTGAAGGGTCTCCGGCAGATCGCCATCGACGAGGTCTGGAGCGCGCTGCGCTTTCGCCCGGCCTGAGGCGCGGCCCCGATCAGCTGCCCCGGCCGCGAAGCGACGACAGCAGCGTGCCGCGGGGGATGGGTGCGATCCGCAGGCCGCGCTGAGCCGGACGGCGGAGGTCGCCCGGCACCGGTCGCGGGTCGCCGATGGTCTCGAGGAACCATACGCCGGTCCGCGCGAGGGGGTCGGCGGGCTCACGGTCGTCCAGCCAGACCGCGCGGCTGCGACGCCGCCGGACGCGGCGCCCGCGGTCCAGCCCGGCCGCCTCCACCAGGCCGATCACGGCGCCGGCGAGGAGCGTCCGCCAGAGCATCCGTCTACGCATCGATCCTCCACTCGTCCGGGTCCGTGAGCCTCTACCCCGGCGCGCCCCCGGAGATCAGTCGAAGGTGTCGAAGCGGGGGTTCACGACGTCACTGAAGATGGAGCCGAAGCGGTACGACAGCCCCACCGACGCGAAGTACCTGTAGTTGGTGGCCAGCTCGCGCTGCTGTGTGAGGATCTCCTCTTCGGTCAGCTCCCCCGCCGGCAGCTGGATCTGGTTCCGGATCATCGCCACTCTGCCGTTGAGCCGGGCGGAGAGGCCGCGAATCAGCCGCACATCGAACCCGCCGCCGAACTGCGCGCTGAACTGCGGGGCCAACCACTCCTCCCCGTCACCGAACGTGGCCAGGTAATGATCTGCCTGCGCGGAGACGTCGATGTTTCCCCAGGGCTGCGTCACGTCGTAGCTGACGACCAGGAGCTGCTGCAGGAGCGTCTCCCTCGTGGCGTCGAAGATCGTGACGTCGGCGTAGTCGTTGTGACGGGGGCCGATGGCGTACAGCACCGTCAGGAGCCGGCGCGTGGATTCGGCGTAGGGGAACACGTTGAACTCGAGGGCCGGGCCCACCACCACGCTGGCGTCGTAGTTCGCGAAAGAGGACCGACTCCATTCGACGATCCCGCCCATCCCCCACCGCTGACCCACGGACCGGGCGACGAGGGCGCTCGCGCCGTAGGACTCGCGGCGGGAGACCACGGTCGTGTCGGGGAGCTCGAACTCGCTCCGGTTCATCGAGCCCCGCACCGAGAAGAGCGTCTTCCAGTCCGCCGTGACGCGATTGGCGGAGGCGGAGCCGAAGCCGGAGAAGGAGCTCTGCTGCGACTCGCCGTCCAGGAATCCGTTTACGCCGAGCCGGAAGGTCCACCGGTTCCAGGGGTCGTCCGTCCGGACTTCCGCACCCGACGGCTCGAGCTCCGGCGCTCGGATCTCGATGAGGGGCCGTGCGGGTGTCGCCTGCGCGAAGGGGGCGAGCGCAAGCCGGACCACCTCGACCAGCGCCGCCCGCCGATCGGCCTCCGTCGCGTCGGGGGCGGTCGTCGTCGACACCGTCAGGCGCTCGCCGTCGAACGCCCCGCGACCGCGCAGCTCCAGCGTGTACGCCGACCCGCCTGCGCCGGTCTGCTGCCGCGTGCCCAGCACGTGGATGTCCGCGTCCTGGCGGTCCC
>JAHWKI010000159.1 GCA_019347975.1 Gemmatimonadota bacterium | reverse complement strand
CGGCGCCGCGGGGCTCCCGGAGGCGGTTCCGGCGCGGATCGCCGGGGGGCTGGAGGTCATTGACATGGCGGCCGGCTGGACCCACAGCTGCGCCGTTCGCGCCGGCGGCGATCCGTTCTGCTGGGGAGCGGGCGCATCGGGTCAGCTGGGGACCGGCCGCCACTACGAGGAGGCCGCGCCGGGCGAGGTCGCGCCGGCGCCGGTGACCGCTCCCGGGCAGACCTACGTCTCCATCAGCGCCGGCGTACGCCACACCTGCGGGGTGCGGCACCAGGGCGAAACGATGTGCTGGGGCCGTGGTGCCGAGGGCCAGCTCGGGAACGGCGAGGTGTGGGTGTTCCACTTCACCCCCCAGCTCGTCTTGCGGGAGCCGGGTCGCCAGTTCGTGCCCAACCAGGGCCCGTTCGTGCGCGTGGACGCGGGGGCCACCGAGCACGTTTGCGGGGTCACCAGGGAGCGCGAGGTGCTCTGCTGGGGGCGCGGGAGCCACGGCCAGCTCGGGGTAGACGACTGGCTCACGACCTATCCCCAGGTCGTCCGCATCCCGCCCCTGTGACCGCCGGTACGGAGCCGCAGCCCCGCGTGCGCGGCCACCCCGTCGCGGTCAGCGCGGCGCTGAATCTGGCCGGCCTCGTGGCGCCCCTGCTGGTCGCCTTCGTCACCCTCCCCATCCTGATCGACGGCCTCGGGGACGCGCGGTTCGGCGTCCTGGCCATCGCGTGGATGGTCCTCACGTACCTCTCCGAGCTCGGCCTCGGCTCCACCACGACGCGCTACGCCGCCGAGGCGGTGGGCGCGGGCCGGACGAGCGAGCTCGGCGCGATCGCCTGGACGACCGCCGGGCTCCAGCTCGGCATCGGCGTCGTCGAGGGGGTGGCGCTGGCGCTCGCGACGCCGTGGCTGGTGGGGAGCGTGCTGAACATATCGCCGGAACTGGAGGGAGCGGCCCGGGCGTCCCTCTGGCTCCTCGCCGCCGCCATTCCCATTGCCGGACTCGGGAAGTCCTTCCGGGGGCTCCTGGAGGCGGCGCAGCGCTTCGACCTGGCGCTCCTGGTCCACCTCCCCGCCACAGCGGCCGGGTACGTGCTCGCGGCCGTCGCCGCGCAGCTGGGCTGGCCGCTGCCGTGGGTCTTCGGCCTGATCGTCCTCTCCAGGGCATCGGCGTTTCCGGCCTACCTGATCGCCGCGAGGCGCGCGCTGCCGGGGGTGAGCCTCCGCCCCCGCTGGCTCGGCGGTCGGCTGCGGGAGATGCTGGGCTTCGCCGGCTGGGCGTCCGTCTCGACCATCGTGTCGCCGCTGCTGGTCTACCTCGACCGGTTCATGGTCGGCGCGCTCCTGTCGATGACGGCGGTGGCATACTACGCCGCGCCCTACGAGGTGGTCGCCCGGCTCGCGCTCGTTCCGGCCGGCCTGGTGGGGGCCCTCTACCCCGCCTTCAGCCAGCTGAGCGGAGAGCGCAGCCGGGCGGACGCGGAGACGCTGGCGGCGCGCTCGGTGAACGTCCTCATGGTTCTCCTGGCGCCGGTTCTGGTACTGATCCTCGGCGGCGCCGCGGACGGGCTCACACTGTGGCTCGGCCCCGAGTACGCCCGCCACAGCGCACTCGCCCTCCAGATCCTCGCCTTCGGCGTCCTGGCCAACGCCGCCGCCCACGTGCCGTTCGGTCTTCTGCAGGGGATGGGGCGCCCGGACCTGCCCGCGCGCCTCCACCTGCTCGAGCTGCCCCTGCAGGTCATCCTGGCCTGGGTGCTGGTGTCGCGCTACGGCATCCCCGGTGCGGCGCTGGCCTGGACGCTCCGGATCCTGCTCGACACCGCCCTCCTCTTCGGCACGGCTGCCCGCATCGGCGTCCTCCGACCCGGCGCGTTCCTGCGGACTCCGCTCCCCCGGACGCTCGGCATCACGGCAGCCGCGGGGGGTGCGGCGCTGCTCGCGGCGGGGGGGCTGGGCGGGTCCGGAGCACGGCTGGCGGCTGCCGCAGGCATCAGCGCCGTTGCCGCCGTCATGCTCCTGGCCACGGGCACGACGACGGCGGACCGCCGGCGCCTCCTCGGGTTGGTCCGGCCCGGCGGGCGCCATGAATAGGCGGATCGAGGCGGTCGTCCTCAACTACAACGACCACGAAGCGACCCTGCGTGCGGTCGAGGAGCTGAAGGGCTCCCGCGGCGTCCGCCTCGACGTCCTGGTGGTGGACGCGGCGTCACGGGAGGACCACGTGGCCGCCCTCCGGCGCGCCGTCCCCGCGGAGCGGCTCCTGCTGCTGCCTCGAAACCGCGGCTACGCCGCCGGCATGAACGCAGGGATGGAGTTCTGGCGGCTCGAGGGATCGAGCGCGCCGATCCTGCTCCTCACCCCGGACGCGCGCCTCGACGCGGACGCGGCCCGGCGCCTCGTGGACGCCCTCGAAGCCGACCACGGCATCGGAGCCGCGGGACCGGTGGTCGCCTATTCAGGCGACCCCGCAGAGCGGATCGGCGCGGGCGGGGAGATCCTGCCGGGGCGCGCTCGCGTGCGGCTCATCCCGCAGGTCAGGAAGCCTGAGCCCTACGACGTCGACTGGATCGAAGGCTGCTGCATGGTGCTCCGGCCGGAGGCCGTGGAGGCCGTCGGCGGGTTCGACGAGGACTACTTCCTGTATTTCGAAGAGATCGACCTCTGCCACCGCCTCTGGGAGGCGGGCTGGGCGGTGCGGGTGGTCCCCGACGCATCGGCGCTCCACCCCAAGGCCGCCGGCCAGCTTCCGCCCCACTACTTCTACTACATGACCCGGAACGCCTATCGCTTCTGGCGAAAGAACTTCGGCCTCGGACCGTGGCGGCCCGCGCTCGAGACGCTCCGGTCGACGCTGTGGCTGGGTCTGCTGGCGGTGGGGGCCGTGCTCCTGCCATCACGCCGGGCGGAGGCGCGGGCCCGCGGGCGGGACCTCCGGCTTCAGCTGGCGGGCGCGTGGGCCGGCACCCGCGATTACCTCAGAAGTCGAACCGGACCCCGGGCACCCACGCGACGCCCACGCTGAGGCTGAAGTTCCGGTCTTCGGTCGGCGTGGGGGGCCCGCCGCCCTGAAGCCCCACGAAGCCGCGGTTGAATCGGAAGCTGTACGCCAGCTCCGTGATCAGCTGGAGGTCGGAGACCAGGTACACGCCCCGGAGCGCCGGGGTCAGCTCCGCATCGTGACCCGCGTAGGCGTAGCGATGAGCGAGCGTGCGATAGAACGTATCGTTGTCGTACCGGATGCGCTCGAGGCTCAGCCCGACCAGCCCCCCGGGCCACAAATAATCGGCGGCCACGTACTGCGCGTCCGATCCGATCCCGATCGGCGCACCGAGAAGCTGCCCCCGGTGCGTATGCCCCTGCCGGATCTGACTGTGGACGTAGAAGCTCGCCAGATTGCGCCCGCTCTGCCACGCGGGCGACGCGTTAAGATTGGTGGCCTCGGCGGCGACGCGCAGCCGGGGATCCCCCGAGGCGCGCACGAAGGCCTTCTGAAAACCCACCGTGTACCCGCGAGAATGGTCCGGCTCCATCAGCAGATCTTCCCAGTGGTCCCAGTGGTCCTCCCGGGCGTATTCGCCGTAGGTCTCGAAGCCCGCGGCCGGGAGCGCCCAGCGGAAAAAGACGGAGAGGAGCTGGTTGTCGGCGTCCGACGCGCCCGCGCCCGGGTTCTGCCGTACATCCACGTACGGTCCCAGGATCAGCTCGTCGAGCGCCAGCCCTCCGGGCGGAATGTAGCGCGAGTAGACCCGCGCCGCCCCGAGCGTCAGCCCGCTCGCTTCCCCCGGACTGAAGGCGACGACGAGTCCCGCCAGGAGACGGCTGTCGTTATCGGCGTTCGTGTCGAAATATGACGACTCCTCCAGCCGCCCCCAGACCGCCTCCACGTCCAACCGCCCGATCCACACGTCCACCGGACCGCTGGTCCCCAGGAAGACGTGGAAGAAGCCGGGCGCCGTGCCGCTCATGAGGATCGGGTTGCGACGGGCCGGGCCCCACCGCAGCGTTTCCGTGCTCACGCCGACCGCGGCCCCGTAGGCGTCCGCGCGGATGTAGCTCTGGCCCGGGTGCGCCCATTGCGCGCTCTCCGCGCCGAACCGCTGCGGCAGATCGATACCCCCGGCGTGGAAGTAGCTCCCCCACTCCGAGAGCCCCTCCGTCAGCACCGACAGTGTCGGGAACGGCGCGTTTTGATGGAACCCGAGCACGGGCGCGAAGGCGGCGGACAGCGGCCCCCAGCGCGCGTGCGCGCCGGCCGTGATCGCGCCGGACCCGCCCCGGCCCGCCCAGCGCACCCCGTCCCGCTGCGTGCGGGGATAGCCGCCGTTGTGCTGGAATATCGAGGCGACGGGAAGCAACGTGATCGACGGCAATCCGGGGTCGCGGATGGACCATGAGGCTGCCGGCTCTGCCTCCGGCGCGCCGCAGAAGCCGGCCTGCGCCGCTCCGGCGCGGTACAGCGCCTCCATAGTGGGCCCACGCCCCCCTGTGAGCGCCGCGAGCCGGTCCAGGTCCAGGTGCGCCGCGCCCAGCGGCTCCCAGAACGTGGAGCAGCCGGTGGGCGCTTCCTGGGCGGCCGCCGGGGTGAGCGCCGCCGCCAGCGCCAGGAAAAGCCCGGCCGAAGGGAGGAGGAGGACTCCGGTATTCTGCGTCCGTGGGCTCATGCGCCTCAGTGCGAGTAGCGGACCGCGGTCCGGATCGAGGTTTCCGTCCAGCCGCTCCCGTCCTCCACCGCAACGTCCGATTCGATCGTCCAGCGACCGGCGAGGAAGGAGGCCCGGACGGTGCCCGCGCGGCTCCGCCCCTCCCGGTCAGGGGCGTAGAGATTCTCGCTCCAACGGTCCCGGAGCGCGAGGGAGGCCCTCACCTGCAGACGCTCCTGGAGCAGGCCGCTCCTCCCGAACAGGAGCCACTCTTCGCCATGTCCGCCGACCGGGTGGCCGAGGGGGACCGCGTTCTCGGTCCAGCCGGCGTGCAGGAACATATGCCGGTACCAGGGCGGGTTGCCACAGCACGAACGGGCGAAGTCGGCGTGCTCGATCCCCACACGGGCCGCGGGGAGACCCGGAATGCCCGAGACCGCGCCGCCCCAGACCACCCCCGGGACGTGATAAAACGCGCCGCTGCTGTCCTCGAAGCCCCACTCGACGTACAGCTCGGCCGGGATCGGCAGCGGCGGGCGGTAGTGGACGTCCACGGAAACCACCTGGTTCTCGTACGCGCTACCGCCACCGGCGTGCTTCCCGATGATGATGTAGAGGAGGTCCCGCAGCGTGCCATCGACATTTCCCACGCCGCCGAACAGCGCGCCCCGGTTCACTCCCAGCGTGAACCTCGGGTGCGGAGTGACGGAGCCCCGCGCCGCCCAGAACCACGGATTCTCCACCTGCCCGCTCGGTCCCATCCGCGCCAGCAGGGTCTCGAAGTGGATCGGACCGAGCGCGCTGAGGAACCCCGGTGCGCGCGTGGCGCGGGCGAGTTGCACGCCACCGCCGTCGACGACGGCCCGGTCCCCCAGCACGATCCCGCCGCCCTCGCCCGGTCCGTAGCCCACCGGGCGCCGGCCGCCCCAGAGCAGGACCGGGCCCAGGGCCACGGCGGCGTGCAGCGACGCGAAGGACCACTCGCCCCCCGCATACCCGCCTTCGACCAGCCCCGCGGCAGGTGCGCCCACCCGGGCCGTGAGCGCCATGATCCCCAGCGGCCCCGCGCGATCGACCACCGGCTCCGGCGGCGCGGCCGGGATGCCGTCCTGTCCATAGCCGGTGCCCGGATGAAGCAGGCCCCGGGTCGCCTCCCCGCCGCCGACGACCGCCGCCCGGATTCCGGAGCCGCTCATGAGCGCGTCCGCCATGGGAAACTCGTCGAGGAAGCGCTCCAGGGTAGCCGCCGCGAAGCCGTCGAGCTCCTCGGGCGCGGTCGCGGCCCTCCGGAGAACCTCCGCCACCTCCGTTCGCGTGAGTGTACGACGCCCCACCAGACCGGGGACCTCCACCGCGCCGCCCAGCAGGAGCGAGCGAACGACCGCGAGGGACCAGTGGTCCTGGGGAAGAAAGGGGGCGGCTGGTAGGGTCTGTGAGCGGGCGGCGGCCGGCAGCGCAAGGAGGAAGAGCAGCCCCAGGCGCAGCGCCCGGCTCATCGGGCGTCGACCGTGGTTGGTTCTTCCCTGGGGGACGGGGCGGGAGCCGTTTCTCGGGCACCGCCGTCCGGGCCAGCGGTGCGGTCGGCCGGCACCCGGCCGTTTCGCCGCCGCGGCAACAGCCGCCGCTTGAGCGCCTCGACCCGCGCCTCCAGCTCGCTGAAGTCGCCGGGGTGCCGCGCGCGCTGCCACGCCGCGTACTCGGTGACGAACACCCACAGCCCGGCCAGCGCCAGACCGAGGAGGAAGCCCATCACCAGCGCGAGCCGGAGACCGCCCACCTCCCGCGCCGATCCCTCCGGCCGATCCAGGAGGGTGTACAGTGGAGTATTCCGGACCTCCTCCAGCTTCGCTTCGGCGAGTGACTGGGCAAGCCCACTGTACAGCGTCTCCCGCAGCCCCACCTGCCGACGCAGCCGCTCGGCCTCGTTCACCATCTCGGGCGAGTTCTCGTAGCGCCGGTTCTGGGCGAGGAATTCGGCGAGGCGCGCCTCCGCAGCCCTCAGGTCCGATTCGGCGGCCGCCGCCTGCGCCTCCACGAACTCCCGCTCCGCCCCAGCCCGGGACTGCCGCTTCTCCATATTGAAGTCGGACATCTCCCGGAGTATCCCGGCGTTGATCTGCTCGGCGAGGTGCGCCGTCGGGGCCTTCGTAACGACCGTGATGACGCTGGCGGCGTGATCGACTGTCGTCGAGATGTCCGCGCGGAGGCGCTCGATCGCGGCCCACATGCGGCGCCCCTCGGTGGACCCCTCGATACCGTAGAGCGTGAGCAGGTCTGCGCGGCGGACCTCAGCGTCCTCCCCCGCCAGCGCGTAATCGGAGCGTACGACCTCGCTCAGGATCTCGCGAGACTCGATCAGGCGCGCGTAGTAGTCGACGCTCTCGCCTCCGCTCATGGCGCCGACGTTCATCCCGAACTGTGCCGCCAGCCCCGCCAGACCCCCGGCGGAGACCTCCCTCGTCTCCGGCTTGAAGCTGGACTCCGCGGTGTAGCTCTCGCCGCGCAGCACCGTCAGGGCGCCGGCGATCGCCATGGTGACCAGCGGAACCAGGACCAGCAGACGGATGTGGCGCAGGGCCACGTTGATCAGCCCGATCGACGACAGCGGCTGCTCGCCTCCGCCGTAGCGATCGCTTCTGCTCATGACAGGGTCGTCGCCGCTACCGGGAATGATCGTGCGGCACTTACCTCCGCCTCGATCCACTCGTAGGTCCGCCGCATCCCCTCCTCCAGCGATACCCCCGGCTCCCAGCCGAGCACCGCCCGGAGGCGGGTGTTGTCCGAGTTCCTGCCCCGCACGCCTTCCGGACCGGGAATATGCTCGCGGCGCACGTCGATCCCGGCGATACCGGCCACCATCTCGACCAGCTCGTTGATGCTGATCAGGCGGTCCTGACCCAGATTCAGCGGAGCGGCGTAGTCGGAGCGCATCAGCCGATAGAGGCCCTCCAGGCAGTCTTCGATGTAGCAGAACGAGCGCGTCTGCTCCCCGTCCCCCCACACCTCCACCACGCCCGTGCCGTCCAGCTTGGCTTCCGCAACCTTCCGGCAGATCGCCGCCGGGGCCTTCTCCCGCCCACCCGTCCACGTCCCCTCCGGGCCGAAGATGTTGTGGAAGCGGACGATCCGCGTCTCCATCCCGTAGTCCTGGCGGTAGTACTCGGCGAGCCGCTCCGAGATCAGCTTCTCCCAGCCGTAGGCGTCCTGCGGCATGGCGGGATAGGCGTCCTCCTCCCGCAGCGGCTTCACCGCCGCGACCTGCTGAAGGTGCTCGGGGTAGATGCAGGCGGAGGACGTATAGAGGTAGCGGCGCACGCCGTTCTGCCGCGCCGCCTCCATCGTGTGGAGATTGATCAGCGCGTTGTTGTGGAGGATCGCGGCGTGGTGAGCCGATATGAAGCCCATCCCGCCCATGTCCGCCGCCAGGGCGTACACCTCCTCGACACCCTCGGTGGCGGCCTGGCAGCCCTCCCACCGCCGCAGGTCCGCGATCACGAACTCGTCCGCCGCCGTATCGGCGAACTCAGGGTGCTTGAGGTCGACCCCGCGCACCCAGTAGCCACGCCCCTTCAGATACCGCACGAGGTGCGAGCCAATGAATCCGCCGGCGCCCGTGACGAGCACCTTCACCGCTTCAGACATGCTGCCATCCTTCGAGATTTCTACGCGCGGCCTGGTAGATGGACGCGAGGGACGCGTACGCCCGCTCCGCGGAGTAGGACGCGTCGTATGCCTCCCTCGCCGCCCTCCCCATCCTGCGCAGCGACTCCGGGTCCCGCCACCCTCTGGTGACCGCTGCCGCCAGTGCCTCC
>JAHWKI010000158.1 GCA_019347975.1 Gemmatimonadota bacterium | reverse complement strand
GCGGCGCCGCATCTTGCAGAGGCAGCCGCCCCCGTCCGCCGGACGGGGGCGGCTTTTTCATGGGGACCGAACAGGCAAATGAGCGATAGCGTGGAGACGGACGTCCGGGACGCGGCACAGCTGCGGCGGCTCGCGCGCCTGCTGGCCGCGCTCCCGGCCGACCTGCGGGAGGAAGCGGAGGCCGACGTCCGGCGGCGGATCGAGGATCCGTCCGCATCCCTGCGGAAGGCGGAGAAGGCGCTCCGGCGCCGGGCATTGGGGCTGCGCTTCGACGAGGCCGCAGCGGCGTTACGCGCCCACGACCCCGAGCTGGTCGCGGAGCGCGCCGACGGCGGCTGGGCTCTCCGTCTCCCCCTCACCCGCACCGTCCACGTGGAGGTGGGTGAGGAGTCGCTGCCGGTGGAGCTGCGGGCCACGCTCACCGGCCCCGACGCCGAGGCGCGCTTCGTCGCGGATCCGCCGGCTCGCTTCGCCCGCCTCGCCCGTCGCGTCCTGGAGCGGCGCCTGGGCCGGGCGGAAGCCCGGCTGGCCGATGTCCGCGAGACCGCCGCCGCCTTCCTGGCGCAGCGCGCCGACAACGTCTTCTACGACCGGCTGGCGCTGCGCCGCGTGGTCCACGCCGAGGTGCAGCGCGCGCTGTCCGAGGGCGAGGTGGAGCTGCTCAGCCGCCGGCTGGAGCGGGCGGCGGCGCCGCTGGATCGGCGGGCCGGCGAGAAGGAGATCGTCCGGGCGGCCATCCACGACCGGCAGCTGCTGGTCTACAAGGACCTGTTCCCCCGGGCGCGCGAGCTCGGCCGGCGGCTCACGTTCTTCTGCGGCCCCACCAACTCGGGGAAGACGTGGCATGCCCTCAATCGTCTCGCGGAAGCGGGCTCCGGGGCCTACCTGGCTCCGCTGCGGCTGCTGGCGCTGGAAGGGCAGGAGGAGCTCGGAAGGCGAGGTGTCGTCGCGAGCTTCCTGACGGGCGAGGAGCGTGACCTGCGCGAGGACGCGCGCTTCGTCGCTTCCACCATCGAGATGCTGAATCCCGAGGCCGTCCACGACGCGGTGGTGATCGACGAGATCCAGATGCTGGGCGACCGGGACCGCGGCTGGGCGTGGACCCAGGCGCTGATCGGCGCCGCCGCCCGGGACGTGTTCCTGACGGGGTCGCCCGACGCGATCCCCGTCGTGAGGGCGGTGGCGGAGTATCTGGGCGAGCCGCTGGAGATCGTGCCGCTGGAGCGCCACACCAGCCTGGAGCCGCTCGGTGAGGCCGTGCCACTCCACCGGATCCGGCCGGGGACGGCGGTCATCGCGTTCAGCCGACGCGACGTGATCGCCCTGAAGGAAGCGCTGTCCCCGCGCTTCACGGTCGCGGTGATCTACGGGAACCTCACTCCTGAGGTTCGGCGAGAGGAGGCCCGCCGGTTCCGGAGCGGCGAGGCGGAGGTCCTGTGCGCCAGCGACGCCATCGGCCTCGGGCTGAACCTGCCCATCGAGACCGTCGTCCTGTCCACGCTCCGGAAATGGGACGGTGTGGAGGAGCGCGAGCTGACCGCCTCGGAGCTCCTCCAGATCGGCGGCCGGGCCGGACGGTTCGGGAAATACGAGAGCGGCTACGTGGCCGCCATGGACCCGCGGGACGTCCGTCGCATCCGGGAGGTCTTCGCCCCGGAGTTCGCCAGGGAGCCGCTGTCCGGCCCGCTGGGGGTGCGGCCGGGTGCCGAGCACGTGGGCGCGCTGGCCGTTGGGCTGGAGACGCGGAGGCTCGGGCGCGTCCTCTCCGCCTTCCGGCGGGCGGTCCATTTCGACGTTCCGCTGCTGGAGCCGAGCGTCACCGACAGCATGGAGCGGCTCGCCGACATGGTCGACCCTCACACCCGGCTCCCGCTCGAGCAGCGCCTGCTCCTCGCGTCGGCCCCCGTGGACGAGCGGAGCGATACCGTGCTCCGCCAGTTCGCCGAGTGGGTGGAAGCCATCGCCGAAGGGCGGACCGCCGAGCTCGGCGAGCTGCCGGGCTGGATCCGCGGGCGGGCGGCGGCGGACGAGCAGATGCAGCGGGCCGAGACCGAGGCGAAGCGGCTGATGCTCTATGCGTGGCTCGCCTTCCGGGACCCCCGGACGTTCCCGGAGCTCGACCGCTGTCAGGGGATGCGGCAGGCGGTGGACGCGTTCATCGAGCGGTCGCTGGCCGGGCGCGGCATGCGCTTCCGGGAGTCGGAGGCCGGAAAGCCCGCCGGTCGCGGGAAGAGGCGACGTCAGCGGAAACGGCGCCGGCGCGGCTAGGCGGACGGTCGTGTCTAGTAAAGGTAGCCGAGGCCGATGTAGACCGCCGCGGCGGTTTCGCTCGAGTGCCCGACGTCCAGCGCCACGATGAAGTTCTCTCCCATACCGAGCCGGAGGCCGCCGCCGCCGCCGTGATGGAGATCCTGGAGGAGCGAGCCGATCTCGATCCCGTCGGCCCAGACGCGGCCGCTGTCGACGAACCCGCTCAGGACGACGTGGAACGGCTTGCCGGCCGCCCGGAACTCGGCCGCCCGCCACCGCAGCTCGGCATTCCAGAGGAACATGCCGTCTCCGACGTAGCGGTTCTTCGGAATCCCCCGGAGCGTCTTGGATCCACCGAGCCCTTCCTGCTGCTTGAACGAGGTCTCCACGATGTACAGGTCGTAGAAGGGCGCGTCGCCCGCGACCTCCTGGAGCAGCAGCCGGTTCGCGTATACCAGCCGCGAGCCGAGAGGCAGGTAGCGGCGGTCCGTCAGCGTGACGCGCGTGTAGCCGGACTCGCTGCCCAGGCGCGTGTCCACGCGCTGGACCAGCAGCTCGCTCCATGACCCGCGGGTGGGGCCCACCTCGCGGTCACGGCTGTCCCGGATCAACCCCGCGCGGATGTAATTCGACCAGCCGCCCGGCACCTGGCCGGTACCGAGCTCCTGCGCCAGGAGCGTGGTGCCGCTGTCCCGGGGCACGGGATCGATCCCCACGTGCGCCACCCCGGCCCCGAGGAGCCCCCGGAGCCCGAGAAACGGCAGCGGCCGCTGGACGTTCACCCGAAGCTGCCGGCGCGTGCGGCCGAAGCGGTAGTAGTAGACGTCGGGCTCGGCTTCCAGCGCGGGGTCCCGGGCGGCGTCGTTGCCGATCCCGTAGTAGGGCGAGGCGATCTGCTGCTCGCTGGCGAGGTAGGCGTCCACTCGCAACCCCGCCACGAGGTGCGGCGCGTCGAAGAACAGGGTGAAGTCGCGCCGCCCCCCCGTCGTCAGGAAGACGGTCGGCTGGATCGTATAGACGTACGGCCGCAGACCGCCCTGCCCGTACTCGTAGATCTCCGCGATCACGCCGTAGCCGAATCCCTCATCGGCGTCGTAATTCAGCGCGGGAACGCCGCCATATTCCCGTCCCTTGGGGATGTCCGGCCCCGCCTGGGCGCAGAGAGGGGCGCCCGCCCCGGCAACGAGGAGCGCCGCGCTCAGCACGGCGATTCTTGCGTCGATCATTGGAGCTGGTGCCCTGATGCTGTGCCGCCAGGCGGCGTGGGAGGAGCCGATAACGGAATGTACATGGCCGCCCATCCATTCACCACGACGATGCGCGGCGGCCACGGGGCGCGACTAGGGCGGGCCTTCACACGTGCCGGGCCACCCCTGCTCGCACGCGATGGCGTAGAGCGCCTCGGGATCGCGCGCGCGGACGGGGATCTTGCCGCTGAGCACGATCGGCAGGTCTGCGAGGGTGGGCCGTGCCCGCGCCAGCGCATCCGCGGGCACCCCCGTCCTCCCGACGTTCTCGCAGGCCGGATCGAACCCCAGCTCGCACCCGCGCGCGAACGCACGGTCGGCCGGGCGGCCCGAGCGGCGGAGCTGAATCCCCCAGGCGTTGCACCCCCACCCCGACCTGTTGGCGCAGAACGTGGCCTTCCTCAGCAGGGCGTAGCCGCACGCGCGGGCGCTCCCCTCGGCGCACGCGCGGTCCCACAGGGGGAGGGCCTGCCCCGGGTGCCGATCGCCGATCGCCTGCGCGCCGCTGAGGCCGACGAAGGCCGCCGCCCACAGCGCCGTGTAGGCGACGTTCCGTCCCAGCCGCGACGCGCCGCGTCCGAGGCGCCCCGGGTCCAGCCACGCCAGGGGCTTCGAGGCCGCGAGCCGGTCGATCCGCCGGACCATCAGGTTCATCAGCGGCAGGGGGAGGAGCTTGTCGAAGAACGTGGGAGCCCCGACCGCGGAGAGGAGCAGGTAGAATCCGAACGTTCCGATGGCGTAGAGGGCGCCGAATCCGAGCCGCCCGAGCTCGCTCCGGGGCGAGGTCGACGGGTCGGTCAGCAGGAGGTGCATCCCCAGGAAGACCGGGACCGGGATGGCCGTGTCGAAGAAGAGGTGGAGCCCGGTCGCCTCGAAGTAGGCGGTCGCGATCAGATACATGGTGACGGCCGCCGCGAGCGTCATCCGGGCGACGCCGAACAGGATCTGCCCCGGCAGCGCGGCCAGGAAGATCACCAGGTAGATGTTCGGCGGCCGGGAGTACGCCGTGGCGAGCTCCGGCCCGAAGGTGAGCCCCGTCGTTCCCGTGAGGAGCAGCGCCAGGGAGAACACCGCGAGCGGGAACGACGACGGGTTGAAGATGTGGGCGGAGCGGCCGTCCCGGTTCCACCGGATGAACTCCTTCGCGAGGTACCCGACGAGCACCATGGCGAATTGCCAGTGGAACCACTCGGGCCGGAACCAGAGGAACAGGTTGATGCTGAGGACGACCGGGAACGGGCCGAAGCCGAGCCGATACGCATCCCGCCGGGACCACGTGAGCAGGCTGTCCACGCCGTAGGCGAACAGCAGCTGCGCCGCGATCAGCGGGAAGTAGCCGAAGAGGTAGCGCAGGTGGAGCGCGAGATACGTCAGCACCGCCAGCTGGGCGAGGGCCTGGACCCAGTGGTGCTTGTGGATCGCGCGCTGCAGGACCAGCCGCCGCCCCGCCCGCCGTGCGGCGACGTGGAGCCAGCCGGTCCACAGCGCAAGGGTGCCCGCGGCGCCGATGAACGCGGCGAGGGTGCGCGGGTCCTCGCGGATCGGCGGCCAGAGGGCCTCGGCCAGCAGCGCGAGGGCGGCCGCGATCGGGAGCGCCAGGACGTGCCGCGGCGCCCGGCCGCCCCCGGAGCCATCCCCCGCCGGCACGTCGGCCGGAGCGGGGGGCGGAGCCGCGTGGCGGGATGATGTGGGCACGTCAGTCGAAGAGCGAGAGCGTATCCGGATCCGGCCGCCCCGTCGGGTCCGCCGGCGGCCCGTCCTCGAGCTCCCGCACGCCCTCGTGCTTCAGGAAGTCGCGGCCGAAGCCACGGGAGTAGTCGGTCCAGCCGTGGTCGCTGGCGCGGACCAGGTCGATGGCCTGCTGGACCTTGGCGTCGGTGTCGTCGGCGTGATGGAGGATCAGCGCCTCGAGGGTCCTGGGCTCGCGTGGGCTCTGCCACTCGAAGCGCCCCTGGTGGGCGGCGATCAGGTGCTCGACGAGCCGCAGCCGGTCATCGGGCACGTTCAGCTTCCGGCCCGCGTCGTGGACCATCTCGATGCCGAGCAGGATGTGGCCGAGGAGCTTGCCGGCGGTGGTGTACGGGAAGCCGGCCTCGGTGGCGATCTCGTAGATCTTCCCGGAATCGTGGAGCAGCGCCCCGGTGATCAGGAGGTCCCGGTCCACCATGGCGCCGTAGTGGGCGGCCATGGCGGCGCAGAGCTTGGTCACCGACAGCGTGTGCTCCAGGAGCCCGCCCACGTAGGCGTGGTGGTTGCGCTTGGCGGCGGGCGCCTTCCGGAACCACTCGCCGGTCTGCGTCTTCGCGCCGAGGAGCGACCGGAGCAGCTTCCGGAGCGGCTCATCCTTCACCGAGGCGATGAGGTCGGTGAGCTCCGCGTCCATCTCCTTCGGGTCGCGCGGACAGCGGGGGAGGAAGAGCCCCAGGTCATCGGCCTCCACCCGCAGCCGCTCCAGGTGCTCGACATTGACCTGCGGCTGACCCTGGAAGACCTCCACCCTGCCCCGGATCCCGACGTACGACCCCGGCTGCGCCACCGGCTGGTACCGCTCGGCGTTCTCCCAGACCCGGGCCTCGATGGTGCCGTGCAGGTCGCTCAGCTCCAGCCGCAGGTACGGCTTGTCCCGCTTCGTCGTCGCGACCGCCGCGGTCACCACGCTGTAGCAGGCGACGATCCGCGCGCCGTCCCCCAGCGCCGCCGCGGCCGGCCAGGGGAAGTCCGCTCCCCGGAGCCAGTCCCGGAGCGGCATCAGCGCCGCGTTCATCTCAACCACGGCGGCGTGCCTCCCGGCGCGCGTGCTCCACGCCCACGGCCGCGTCCCAGACCAGTCGGCCGCCGATGATCGTCAGCCGCGCCCGCCCCCGCAGCTTCCGGCCGGCGAAGGGGGTGTTCCGGCTGCGGGAGACGAACCCCGTCGGATCGACCTCCCACTCCTCCTCCGGATCGAAGACCAGCACGTCGGCCGGCGCGCCTTCGGAGAGCGTCCCCGCCGATAGGCTGAACGCACGGGCGGGGGTCGTGCTCATGCGGTCGATGAGCGCCGGCAGGTCGAGGACCCCGCCGTCCACCAGCTCGGTGATCCCGAGCCCCAGCGCGGTCTCCAGGCCGACGAGGCCGAACGGCGCGTCCTCGAACGCCTGCTCCTTCTCGTCGTAATGGTGGGGCGCGTGGTCGGTGGCGATGCAGTCCAGCGTGCCGTCCTTCACGCCCTCGCGCACGGCGTCACGGTCCGACGCGGTGCGGAGCGGCGGGTTCACCTTGGCGTCCGTGCGGTAGCCGGCCACGGCCTCGTGCGTGAGGGTGTAATGGTGCGGCGTCGCCTCGGCGGTGACCGCAACGCCCCGAGACTTGGCCGCCCGGATCATCTCCACCCCGGTCCTCGTGGACACGTGCTGGATGTGGATTCGCCCGCCGGTGAGCTCGGCGAGGATCAGGTCCCGGGCGACGATGACGTTCTCCGCCGCCGAGGGGATCCCCGTGATGCCGAGCCTGGTCGAGACGATCCCCTCGTGCATCGAGCCGCCGCGGGAGAGCGTCCGGTCCTCGCAATGGTCCGCTACGGGGATGCCGAAGGTCGTGGCGTACTCCAGGGCGAGGCGCATGAGCCCGCTGTCGTGGACCGGGAGCCCGTCATCGGACACGCCCACGGCCCCCGCGTCCACCATCTCGCCCATGAGCGCGAGCCGCTCGCCCTTCATGCCGATGGACACCGCGCCCACCGGATAGACCCGGGCCGCGCCGGCGCGCCGCCCCTGCGCCACCACGTACCCCACGGCGGCCGGGTCGTCGATGGGCGGGTCCGTGTTGGGCATCGCGCAGACTGACGTGAAGCCGCCCACCGCCGCCGCCCACGCTCCCGAGGCGATCGTCTCCTTGTGCTCCCCACCGGGCTCCCGGAGGTGGACGTGGACGTCCACCAGCCCTGGAGCGACGACCAGCCCGGAGACGTCGCGGACGTCCGCGCCCTCCGGCGCCTCCACCTTCTTCCCCACCGAGGCGACGACGCCGTTCGCCAGCAGCACGTCGATCGTCGCGTCCACCCCGTTCGCCGGGTCCACCACCCGGCCTCCCTTCAGCAGGACCTTCCGCTCAGCCATCGCTGCCGCCCGTCTTCGCCGCTTCCGCCTTGTCCGGCGCGCCCCCCGCCAGCAGGTACAGGACGGCCATGCGCACGGCCACGCCGTTCGTCACCTGGTTCAGGATCACGGACCGGGGACCATCCGCCACGTCGCTGTCGATCTCCACGCCGCGGTTCATCGGGCCCGGGTGGAGGATCAGGATCTCCCGCGGCGCCGCGTCCACGCGATCGCGCGTGACGCCGAAGACGCGGTTGTACTCGCGGAGGCTGGGCACGTAGCCCGCCTGCATGCGCTCGAGCTGGAGCCGGAGCACGTTCAGGACGTCCGCCCACTCGATGGCTTCCTCGATCCGGTCGAACCGACGCACCCCGAGCTCCTCGATTCCGGCCGGCAGCAGCGTACGGGGCCCGCAGATCCCCACTTCCGCGCCCATGGTCCGCAGCCCGAAGATGTTCGAGCGGGCGACGCGGGAGTGGAGGATATCGCCGACGATGCAGACCTTCACCCCCTCCAGCCGGCCGAGGTGGTCCCGGATGGTCAGCATGTCCAGGAGGGCCTGGGTCGGGTGCTCGTGCCGCCCGTCCCCCGCGTTGATCACATTCGACGCGATCCGCTCCGACAGGAACCGGGCGGCGCCCGAGGAGGCGTGGCGGATCACGACCATGTCGATCCGCATCGCCTCCAGGTTGCGGGCCGTGTCCACGAGCGTCTCCCCCTTCGATACGCTGGAGCCCTGGCTCGCGATGTTCACCGTGTCCGCGGAGAGCCGCTTCTCGGCGAACTCGAACGACACCCGCGTCCGGGTGGACGCTTCGAAGAACAGGTTGACGATGGTCTTGCCGCGGAGGACGGGCACCTTCTTGATCTGCCGCTCGC
>JAHWKI010000356.1 GCA_019347975.1 Gemmatimonadota bacterium | reverse complement strand
ATGTTGTGGATGTGCTGCTCGACGATGTGGTCGCCGCACAGCCAGTTGAAGTAGTACCAGTTCCGCATCTGGTACTCCATCTCCGTCTGCCCCGGCTGCCGGGGCCGCACCCACACGCCCTCGCTGTTCCAGTACACGCGTCCGAGCACCACGTCGCCGATCATGCCGGCGCGGATGCGGTCCACCCACTCGCGGTACACCGTCTGGTAGTGCCGCTGGAGGCCGACGACGACGTTCAGCCGCTGCGCCTTCGCCCGCTCCGCCGCCGCGAGCACCGCGCGCACGCCCGGCGCGTCCGTGGCGACGGGCTTCTCCATGAACACGTGCTTCCCCGCATCTACCGCGGCCGCGAAGTGAATGGGCCGGAAGCCGGGCGGGGTCGCCAGGAGGACGACGTCCACGAGCGGGATGACCTGGCGATACGCGTCGAACCCGGAGAAGCGACGCTCGGGCGGGACGTCGATACGGGCCGAGAGGTCGATGTCGCCGCCCATCCATTCGTCCCGCTCGGCGCTCGTGAGCGTCCGGTAGGACGCCTCGACCCGGTCCGCGAAGGCGTCGGCCATGGCCACCAGCTTCACGTCCTGCGCCGTGCTCAGCGCCTGCACCGCCGCGCCCGTCCCGCGGCCGCCGCAGCCGATGACGCCGACGCGGATCGCGTCGCGGGTGGCGGGCGCCGCGCGGACGGGGGACGCCAGCGTCGCCAGCGATACGCCGCCCAGCGCCGCGGCGGCGCCGGTTCTCACGAAGTCACGCCGATCCATCGGCCCTCCTGGATATCGTGGGTGAGTGGCCCAATGTACTACCGTCCCAGCAGCTCCGCCCAGTACGCCCTGATCGCCTCCGGAGCGTGGTCGGCCGCGGGGCTCACGAGCCGGAATCCCACGTGCGGCGAGTCCGTGTTCCACCACCGGCTCTTCGGGATCTGCGGGTCGCGCCGCTTCCACGCCGCCGACTCCTCGACGCGCGCGTCGCACCGCAGCGCCTCCGCCGGGTCGTCGAACGCGCCGCCGCGGACCACGCCCCTGGCCCGCGGGTCGCCCGCCATCACCCATTCGGCCACGTTGCCGTGCATGTCGTGGAGCCCCCACGCGTTCGGCCGCTTCTCCGCCACGGGGTGGAACGCGCCCCGGCTGTTCCCTTCGTACCAGGCGACGCTGTCCAGGACGCTTCCTCCGGCGGCGAGACCATACTGGCCCGTGCCGCCCGCCCGGCACGCCAGCTCCCACTCCGCCTCGGTCGGCAGGCGGAACAGCCGCCCCGTCTTCTCCGACAGCCAGCGCGCGTAGCGCAGCGCCGCCAGCCGCGTCATGCCGCCCGCCGGGTGGCTCCCCTTCCCCATCCCGTGCACGGGGTCCTCGTAGGGCGGGCTGGGCCGGGTGACCGCGTCCGCGTCGTACGACGGCGCCCCGTCGTCTCCGTCCAGACGACGGTACCGGAACGGCGCGAACTGGTCGTGCGTCACCTCGTGGACGGCCATCCAGAACGGCTCCGGCGCGGGGATCCACGCCAGGACCACCACGATGTCGGTGCCGGGGACGGGCACGACGAGCGTGTCGCCGGGCGCCTGCGCCGAGGCGGGCGCCGCGAACAGGAGGGTGGCGGCGAGGAGGGCTACCTTCACTCGCCCCTTCACCGGGAGGCGCATCGACGAGGGCCGCGAGCGCGAACCGGACGAACCGAGGCCGCCATGAGCCGGCTGAGCAGACGAGTGGGAAGCATTCGAACAACGTGCGTCGGGCCGGTACGGAGCGGCAAGGATCTCGTGTCCGCTATCGGTCAGAGGTCTCCCGCGGCAATCAGGTCGTCGAAGCGACAAAGCAGCTCCATCAGGGGCTGGGCTTCGGGAACACTCGAGTGGAAGTCGTATTGCCGACGTGCCATCTCGCCGACCTGGCTATGAGGCGGCAGATCATTCGTCTCTGCGGCCGATCGGGCGTTCGGGATGAATACGCACTGCAGCCAGAGCTCGAATGTAGGAGCGTCCAGGTACGATTGTAGGCCGCCTTCTCTGATCTCACGCTGAAGGTCGGGAGGAGTGTGCGACCAGAAGC
>JAHWKI010000157.1:3658-8480 GCA_019347975.1 Gemmatimonadota bacterium | reverse complement strand
GTCGATCAGCGCGTCCAGCCGCGGGATCCGCACCCCGCTCCGGTTCGCCGACTGCGCGATCTCCGCCTGCGACGAATGGAACAGCGAGGCCGGCGCGGACGCCATCTGGAAGTTGTCCAGCACCCAGTTGCTCAGCACCGCATCGAACTCCCGGTTCTTGTGCTGCGCCAGCATGGTCTGGAACTCCGCCACCTCGAGGTTCACCTCCGCGCCGATGTTCCGGAGCTGGCTCTGGAGCACCTCGACCACCGCGCGGTTCAGCGGGCGCTCACTGGTGAGGATGGAGAATCGCAGCGGTCGACCGCCCTTCTCCCGCACGCCATCGCCGTTCGAGTCGGTCCACCCCGCCTGCTCCAGGAGCTGCTGGGCCTGCTCCGGGGAATGCGGGAGCGGCTCGATGTCGGGGTGGAACGGGTGCCAGGGCGGGATCGTGCTCGTCGCCGTCCTCCCGTACCCGAACAGCAGCGCGTCGATGATCTCCTGCCGGTTGATCGCCAGCGTCATCGCGCGCCGGACCACCGCGTCATTGAACGGCGGCCGCTCGTTGTTCCAGCCGAGATAGTAGAGCGTGTTCCCGGGGAACGAATGGAGCTCGGCGCTCCCGGTCTCCTCGATCCGCTGCGTCTGGTCCGGCTCCACCGGGATGTCCACCTGGACCCCGCCCGTGAGCAGCTCCGTCAGGAGCGTCGCCGGCTCGGGTACCACCCGGAAGACCACCCGCTGCGCTTCCGGCGGACCGCCGAGCGCCTCGGGGAACGAGTCGTTCCGCACCAGGACCAGCCGCTCGTTCGCCCGCCATTCACCAAACCTGAAGGGCCCGCTCCCAACCGGGTTGCGGTTGAACGCCGCGTTGGACATGGCCGACGCGTCGGTGCCCTCCAGCGCGTGCTTGGGAACCGGCGCCCACCAGAAGTCCTCCAGCGCCTGGGCGTGGGGCCGCGAGAAGGAGAAGCGGATCGTCCGTGGGTCCACCACCGTCGCGGTCTCCACCGACCCCAGGTACGCCGAGCCGATCAGCGACCCCGTCTCCGGCGCCTTCGCCATGTCGAACGTGAACTTCACGTCCTCGGCCGTGACCGGCCGCCCGTCGTGCCACTTCACGTCGTTCCGCAGCGTGAACGTGACCGCCGTGTCCCCGTGCATCTCCCACGACTCCGCCAGGTACGGACGCGGGTTGAACTCCTCGTCGTACTGGACCAGCGGCGTATAGAGCCCGTACTTCAGGATCTGGTCGGTGTCGATGCTGCTGTTCGTGATGGGGTTGAGCCCGCTGAAGTCGCTCTGCACTCCCACGACGACGGTGCCCGAACCGCCACCTCCGCCGCCATCCCCTCCGCCGCCGCACGCGGCGACGGTCCCCATCAGCGCCAGCCCCATCAGCTTCCCTGCGGTCCGGGCGACGACGCCCCGGCGATCGGTTCCAGTCATCGGTACCTCCGGCTTCGGTCTCAGCGTCGCCATGTCCAGTCCGGTGACGCGAATGTGACGCGCAGCTCCCTCACGCGCGTGGTCTCCTCGACGGATAGCCGGGCGGGCGCAAGAGCGGTGCCGATGCTCTCGGCGAAGCCGTCGGCGATGGCGGCGGCGAGCGCGGGCCATGCGGGACGCTTTCCGAGCTCCCCCTCCAGCGTGGTCCAGCCGGGGTCCGACGACGGCCCCGCCGGCGTCCCGCCGACCAGAAGCTCTTCCGCCGTCGCCTGCGTCCCGCTGATCAGGATGGAGCCGTGCTGCAGGACCACCCGTCCGTCGCACCGCTGCGCGCTCCCCACCAGCTTCCGCCCCCCCACCACCACCTCCCCTGCCGCCGGCGCCCGGAAGCACGCCGCGGTCCAGCCGCCCCCGCTCGGGTGCGCGTGCGTTCCCGCGATCGTTCCGGTCCGCGTCCCCGTGCCCACGTGAGCTCCCGCCTGCGCCTGCTCGGCCCGCACACCCAGCGCCCGTAGCCCCGCCACGAGCGCTCGGTTGATCGCGGCGTACGCCGCCCGGGGCTTCCCGATCACCGCCACCGGCGCCGCCACCGCGTACGTCAGCTCGTCGGCGTGGAGCACCGCCTGCCCTCCGGTCGGCCGGCGGACGAACGCGATCCCCCGCTCCCGGGCGACGTCCCGGTCGTAGAGGTCCCGCGCGGGCTGGTTGCGGCCGAAGGAGAGGGTGGGGGAGGCCCAGCGGTAGAGCCGGAGGATGGGGAGCGCGCCGTCGTCTACCGCCTCGAGGAGCGCACGGTCGATCGCCATGTTCGTGGCGCCGTCGGCGGCGGGCGGCTCGGCAGGGCCGCCACTCCGGTCGGCGGCGCCCAGCAGCAGGCGCCATCCGCCGTGGGAGCGGCGGGGCGAGCTCACGTCCGCAGCGTGAACGGCGGGCTCGTCGCGCGGATACGCCGCCGGCTCCACGCCCTCATCGCGCCAGTCCATCGCTTCGCTCCCGCTCGAGGATCGATCCCCGACCGGAGGACCGCGACGGATCGGCGCTCCCACATTTCTCGCCGAAAGAGGGAATCCGAAGAAGCCTCAGTCGTCGCGCGCGCCGGCGGGATCCCACACGGCCACGCCCACGCGGGAGTCGGCCGTGCCGTAATACAGGTACCATCGCCCCCTGAAGGGGACCAGGCCCTCGACGAAGGTGGTGCCTTCGACGTACTGACCGGTCCGCTCGTAGTCCTCGGTCGGCGTGATGAAGGGCTCGTCCGCGCGGTCGATGAGCTTCCACGGGTTCCCGGGATCGAACAGCGCCTGGCCACCGGTATAGACCCTGTGGGGAAGACGCGGATCGCCGTGGACCGTGCTGTTGCCCGCGTTGTACAGGACGAGGATCCCGTACGGCGTGAGCAGCGCGGGCGGTCCCGCTTCGACCAGCCAGGAGTCGAAGTATCCCGGGCGCGGGGAGAGCACCACGAGGGGATCGCCGTTCCCGTCCTCGAGGGGCGTCCAGTGGATGAGGTCGTCGGACGTGGCGATCAGGATCTCGGGGACGTTGAAGTACATCCAGTACTTTCCGTTCACCCTGGCTGCGATCACGCGATCCCCGACCACCCGGCTCACGATGGCGCCCGACTTGGATTCGAGGTCGAGGTACTTGCCGCCGAGGGCGCTTGCGAAGGCCGGCCCGTGCTTGGTCCACCGAATCAGATCGGTCGAGGTGGCGACCGCCAGCCGCGGAATGTCGCGATTCCATTGCGTATAGGTCAGGACGTAGCTGCCGTCCTCCCCTTCCACGATCCGCGGGTCCTCGACGCCGCCGGGCCACTCGTACCGCCGCTGGGCATCCCGGTCGGGGTAGAGCACCGGCTCGCTCCGCCGCGTGAAGCGCAGACCATCCACGCTCTCCGCCAGCCCGATCCGCGAGGTGTGGTGCCCGATCTCGGCCCTGCCGGTCGCATCCTCGGCCCGGTAGAGCAGGTACACGGTGTCGTTCCGGACCACGGCCGCGGGGTTGAAGGTCGCGTACTCCTCCCAGCTCACGACGCTGTCGTTCATAGGCGACAGGAACCGCGAGGCTCGATCCGGCGCGATCACCGGATTCGCCGACCGCGGCTTCTCGAACGGTCCGAACATCCAGTCGCGCGCGCGCACCGCGGAGGACGCCCGGGGCGCGCAGGACGAGACCAGGCAGAGCGCCAGCAGCGCGCCGAGGATCGGCAGCGATCGGCCCGCGAGACGTCGTGGAGGCGCTCCGACGGAACGGCTGGAGTCTGTCATGGTCCTCAGGCCGCTATTCGGGGGCCAGCTCCGCGAAACCCGTTACCCGTTTCCGCGCTGCGTCTCGAGAGTCACGATACCAGCCGGCGGCGTCCACGGCCATGTCGGCCGGCCATCGGCGGCGGCGGGGCCTCCATCACTACCGGACGCCCCGGCGGGCATGTCCTCCGGGGCGCCCGCCCCTCGCACGTCAGACCCCCTCTTCCATCCGCCGCGTCACGCGGACCACCGCTTCGGCGAACGTGCGGATGTACTCGGCGCCCGGGCGGCTCACCGGCCGGGGCACAGCGACGCCCGCCCACTTGAACGCCGCACGATGCGCGTCCACCAGCCGGCGCGCGGAGCGCTCCGCCTCTTCCAGCGCCTGATCGCGCCACTCCTCCCCCCGCACCCACGCGTCCACCGCCAAGACCAGCGCGTACAATCCCTGCCAGTCCCGCCATTCGGCCGCGACCTCGAGTCCCAGGAGAGGCAGCCAGCGAGCCGGTCGCGCCCGGTACTCCGCCGGCGTCGCGGGCGACGCCGTGATCCACCCGCCCCGCGCGAGCTCCTCCGCCGCCCGCCGCACCGCCCGCGACGTGTACGCCGTCGAGGCCGCCAGCTCCCGCACCGTCCACCACCCCTCCACCCCCAGCATCGCCGCCACGATGTCCGCCTTGATTCCCACCCCCAGCCCCAGCCGCAGCCGCAGCAGAGCCGCCGCCGCGCCGTCCAGCCGCGGCTCCCCTCCGGCCGCCGACGCCCCGCCCGTCTCCGCCTTCCCCGCCATCCCTTTCCAGCGATGATCCCCCGCCGCCCTGGCGTACGCCGCGAACTCCTTCAGCCGGTGACGAACCGGGTCCGGATAGCGCACCGCCAGGTTCCGCATCCGCTGCACGCTCAGCAGACCACTCCCGCGCACCGACCACCACGCCAGCAGGCTCGCCAGCTGCCGCTCGTGGCCCACCAGGCCGAGAGAAGCGAGCACCAGCGCCTCCGGATCCACCAGCGCCACCGGCGCCCGCGGCGCCATGGCGCCCGAGCCCAGCGCGGCCCACTGCGCCCACGCCACGTTGGTCGCCCGGTCCCGGATGACGGCCACGAGCTCCGGCAGGATCTCTCTATGCATGCTACGGACTATTATTGTC
>JAHWKI010000157.1:0-3558 GCA_019347975.1 Gemmatimonadota bacterium | reverse complement strand
GACGGCCACGAGCTCCGGCAGGATCTCTCTATGCATGCTACGGACTATTATTGTCCAACATAGGGCATGTCAAGGTTAAGCTTACGGTCATCTGTGGCACCTTCCATTCTCGTAACTGGTTGAGCGCTCGTGACCTGGGCGCCTGCCATCGTGCTCGGGCGGCGGCGGAGCTCACGGATCCCGTCGGGGGTGGCTGCCTCGCCGGGCGTCCTTTCGATCCGGTACGCAGCTTCCTCTACCGCCACCGTGCGATGAAGTCTCGCCCGGCTGGTGCGAGGAAGCGCCCGCGGGGAAAGGGTCCCTGCCCGAACTCGACGAGCCAGAGATACAGGACGGCGACGGCGATCAGCGAGCCGCCGAATGCGGCGCGGTCGTGGAACATGAAGTCGTTGATCCGGCACTCCGCCAGGGCGCAGAGGTCGGCTGCCGACATCTGGAGGTAGTGCAGTCGTGAGGAAGGACTCCCCCGGTCACCTTGACGAACAGGGCGAATCTGCCGGGGAAGAAAAGCCGACAGTGCGGTGACCGAGAGGAGCGGGGGCCCATCGCCGACGAGCGCCGACAACAGGGTGCTTCAACTCATCGGCGGTGCCGAGGATCAGCCGCCACCCGACCGAAGATGCGGTGGCGCCGGGCCCCTGACGCGCCTCACCGTACGCTCCACCTCGAGCCCCTCAACCCCGGCCCTGGACCGGAGGGTGCTCGACCCTCGTTTCGGACCTCCCCGCTATGATGGTGGCGAAGCGAAGCCCGAAGCCGTCCGGATCGAGCACGGTGAAGTCCCGCAGACCGTAGTACCGATCGCCGATGGACTGCTCCACCGGCAATCCGAGCGATTGGGCCAGCGCCCACACCTGGTCTACGTCAGTGGTGATGATGCGGACGTTCGCCCTGGCGGGCCCATCGAGGGGCCGCAGATCCGGCACCTGGTCGAGGAACAGGCGCCGGTCCCTCCAGCGCAGAACGGCGAAGCCACCGTCCCGTCGGTCCAGCACGAATCCGAGCGCCGTGTAGAACTCGAGCGATCGATCGAGATCACGGACCGAGATCTCGACGATCAGCTGCTCCGCCAGCTCGCCGCTGGACCCTCTCATGGCTCCTCCACTCCGATAGAGAGAGGCTCACCGCAGCACACGCGGCTCCCCAGGAACCGAAAGGCGACGCGGCGAGAAGCTTAGACCGCTCCAGCCGTCTCGTATTCCGACACGGGTGGACACGCGCAGACCAGGTTCCGGTCGCCGAACGCCGAGTGGATCCGCCCCACGGTGGGCCAGAACTTCAGCTCCCGGTGCGGCTCCGGGAACGCGGCGACCTCGCGGCTGTACGCTCGCTCCCACTCGCTGGAGACCACCATGTCCACCGTGTGCGGCGCGCCGTGGAGCGGGTTGTCGTCCTGGCTCCATTCGCCCTCCTCGATCCGGCGGATCTCCTCGCGGATGGCGATCATGGCGTCGCAGAAGCGGTCCAGCTCCTCCTTCCCCTCGCTCTCCGTCGGCTCCACCATGAGCGTGCCGGCCACCGGGAAGCTGACCGTCGGGGCGTGGAAGCCGTAGTCCATCAGCCGCTTGGCGATGTCGATGGCGTCCACGCCCGTCCCGGCCTTGAGCGGGCGCGGGTCGATGATGCACTCGTGGGCCACGGTGCCTTCCCGGCCGGTGTACAGCACGTCGAAGTGCCCCTCCAGCCGCTTCGCCACGTAATTCGCGTTCAGGATCGCGATCTTCGTGGCCAGGGTGACGCCCTCCGCGCCCAGCATCCGGATGTACATCCAGGAGATCGGCAGGATGCTCGGGCTCCCCCACGGCGCCGACGACACCGCGCCGATCCCCCGCTCGCCGCCGGTCTTCACGACCGGGTGCGACGGCAGGAACGGCGCGAGGTGCTCCGCCACTCCGATGGGACCCATGCCGGGGCCCCCACCCCCGTGGGGGATGGCGAACGTCTTGTGGAGGTTGAGGTGCGCCACGTCGCCGCCGAAATCGCCCGGTCGGCTCACGCCCACCATGGCGTTCATGTTGGCGCCATCGATGTAGACCTGACCGCCGTTCTCGTGGACGATCAGGCAGATGTCGCGGATGGACTCCTCGAAGATCCCGTGCGTGGACGGGTACGTCACCATGATGGCCGCGAGCCGGTCCCGGTGCCGCTCCGCCTTCGCCTTCAGGTCCTCCACGTCGATGTTGCCGTTGGCATCGCTCCGGACCACGACGACCTCGAGCCCGGCCATCACCGCGCTCGCCGGGTTCGTCCCGTGCGCCGACTGGGGGATCAGGCAGACATCCCGGTGGCTGTCGCCGTTGGCCTCGTGGTAGCCGCGGATGACCAGCAGCCCCGTGAGCTCACCCTGCGACCCCGCGTTGGGCATCATGCTGACCGCGTGGAAGCCGGTGATCTCCGCCAGCCAGCGCTCCAGCTGCCCGATCATCTGGCGGTAGCCCTCCGTCTGGTCGTCCGGCGCGAACGGGTGCATCCGGCCGAACTCCACCCACGTCACCGGGAACATCTCGGCGGTCGAGTTCAGCTTGAGCGTGCAGGACCCCAGCGGGATCATGGAGCCGGTCAGCGACAGGTCCCGGTTCTCCAGCCGCTTCAGGAACCGGAGCATCTCGGTCTCCGAGTGGAACCGGTGGAAGACCGGGTGCGTCAGGTACGACGTCGTGCGGTTGAAAGGCTCCGGGAAGTCCGGGTGCATCGCCTCGCCGACCTCGTCGTAGAACCGCGACGATTCGTCTCGGTCCAGCGCGTCCGTGGGCGCGCCGCCGGCGCCGAAGACCTCGAGCAGGTCCAGCAGGTCCCTCCGCGTGACTGTCTCGTCCAGCGCCACGCACAGCGTGAACTCGTCCAGCACCCGGACGTTGATCCCTTTCTCCTTCGCCGCCTTCACGATCGCGGTCACGCGATTGCCCCCGACCTCCACGCGCAGCGTATCGAAGAACGGGCGGTGGACGATGGTGTGCCCCAGCTTCTCCAGCCCGTCCGCCAGCGTGGCGGTCAGCCGGTGGATCCGCCCGGCGATCCGCCGCAGCCCGTCCGGGCCGTGGTAGACCGCGTACATCGCCGCGATCACCGCCAGCAGGACCTGCGCGGTGCAGACGTTGGACGTGGCCTTCTCCCGCCGGATGTGCTGCTCCCTGGTCTGGAGCGCCATGTAGTACGCGTCCCGGCCGCGGCTGTCCTTCGACAGCCCGATGATCCGGCCGGGCATCTGCCGCTTGTACTCGTCCCGGCACGCGAAGAACGCAGCGTGCGGACCGCCGAAGCCCATCGGGACGCCGAACCGCTGCGTGTTCCCTACGACCACGTCCGCCCCCCACTCGCCGGGCGCCCGCAGGAGCGTGAGCGAGAGCAGGTCCGCGCAGACGACGACCAGGGCGCCCGCGTCGTGGGCCTTCTCCACGACCGCCGCGTAGTCGTGCAGGGCGCCGTCGGTGGCCGGGTACTGGAGGAGGACGCCGAACACCTCCTCGCCGATCTCCCACTCGTCGTGGGGCGCCACGACCACCTCCCACCCCCGGGCCGCCGCACGGGTGCGGACCACGTCGATGTTCTGGGGGTGGC
>JAHWKI010000156.1 GCA_019347975.1 Gemmatimonadota bacterium | reverse complement strand
GTCTCGTGCTCCGGCGGGTTCCCCCCCTCGCCGCCCCAGGCGTTGTACTCCTGACCCCGCGACCCCTCGCGCGTCATCATGTTCGGCCAGGTCCGGCGCTCGCCGGTGTCGTGGATCGGCTCGTGGACGTTCAGCATGATCCGGTGGCGGGCCGCGGTCTCGATCGCCCGGCGGTGATGCCGAACGGCCCACTGCGAGTAATGGGAGTGGCCGTCGCCGACCTCGTCCGCAACGTAGCCCGACTTGATCGCGTTGATGCCCAGCGACGCGTAGAGGGAGTAGGCGTCCTCCATCTGCGCCTCGTAGTTCTCGATCCCGCCCGAGGTCTCGTTGTGCGCGATCAGCTCGACACCCCGCTCGCGGGCGTAGCGGGCGACCTCCTCCAAGTCGTACCCCGGGTGCGACTCGGTGAAGGAGAAGAGCTCGGAATTGGCGATCCAGTCGCCGTCCCAGCCGACGTTCCACCCCTCCACCAGCACCCCGCCCAGACCGTTGTCCGCGGCGAAGTCGATGTAGCGCTTCGCGTTGGCGGTGGTCGCGCCATGGATCGGGCCGGAGCTCCATGTCATGGTGTTGATGTGCATCCCCCACCAGATCCCGGCGTATTTCATCGGCTCGATCCAGTCCGTGTCGGCGATGCGGCTCGGCGGGTTCAGGTTGAGCCCCAGCACCGCCGGAACCAGGTCCTCCGGCCGGTCGGCGAGCTGGATCGTGCGCCAGGGGGTCTGGAACGGCGTGCTGACGCGCGCCCTGACGCCGCCCGCCATGGGGGCCAGCGCCGCGCGCAGCGTCCGTCCCTCCATGCCGGGGCCGGCCAGGAACATGCGCGGATAGTCCACCAGGTCGGCCTCGTGGATCACCACCATGGTCCCGGTGTGGGTCTGCATGGTCAGCGGGGTCTGCACGCTGTCCAGCAGGGACACGGGCGACGAGGAATAGAGCATCTCCGAGCGGTCGAGGCGCGAGCGGTCCGACGGGATCCACCAGGCCTTCGCGTCGGTGGCCAGCGAGAACTCCGTCAGCTCGTCCAGGATCACCACATCCCGCAGGCCCGCCTGGGCGGGGACGTCGTAGCGGAACCCGACGCCGTCATCGAACGCCCGGAAGACCACGTCGAAGCGGCGTGCGGGCGCCGTCGTCTCCTCGACGGTGACGCGCAGCTCGTTGTAGTGGTTCCGCACCCGCGCGACCTCGCCCCACGGCTGGGTCCAGGTCTCGTCGTGGGTGTCGCGGGCGGTGCCGGCGATCCGGAGGCTGTCCCGGAGCGGCGGCGCGCCGGCGAGGTCCAGGCCGAGGCGGGAGGGCATGAGGACGTTCGCGCCGTCGCGGGTGACCCGGTAGAAGAGCGCGCCGTTCTGCACGCCGACGCTCACCCTGTTCCGGCCGTCGGGAGACGCGACGGTGACCGGGTCCTGGGCTTGCCCGGCGGCGGCGGGCACGGGCGCTGTCTCGAGCGGGGCGGGGCGGGCGGCCGCGCAGGCCAGCGGGGCGGCGACCACGGCGGTGGCGACCAGGAGTCGGGCGCGGGACGGCGACCGGAGCTGCATCGGGACCTCGTCCTTGCTACGGGGTTTCGGCGGGGCCTTCTCGGCCACCTCGCCGCTGCATTATGTTTGCGGCCGCCCTTCGGCCACAACGGCAGGGGCATGAGCGGCCGCATCCCGGAGCCGAAAACGCATGCGTTCGAAGCGGATTTTCCTTCTCGCGCTTCTGATCCCCCTGGCGTCGAGCGCCTGCGACGACGCGTCCACGGACCCGCCGCTGGAGGACGGTCACGTCTTCACGTACACGCCCCCCGCCGGCGCGCCCGCCATCACCTCGGTCAGCGTCCGCGGCGCGTTCAACGACTGGGGCGAGACCGCCATGGAGCGGCGGTCGGACGGCTCGTGGCGGACCGCCATCGAGCTGGAGGACGGGACGTACGAGTACAAGTTCTTCATCAACGGCGTCTGGCCGACGGACATGTGCCACGACGAGACGTGGGGCGACCCCGCCAGCCAGTACTGGATCGACCCGGAGGCCGCCGGGTGCGTGCCCGATGGGCACGGCGGACAGAACGCCGTCATCACGCCGGGCGGAACGCTGGGCATCGGCTTCACCCACGATGCGGCCCGCCCCGCGGACGTCTCGCTGGCCGGTGGGCGGGTGTCGGTCCGGTTCCGGGTGCGGCAGGACCGGACGGAGTCGGCGACGGTGACGGCGGACGGCGTCGAGCACCCGATGCACGTGCAGCTGGCGACCGGAATGGAGGAGGTCTGGCGCGCGTCGCTGCCGGAGAGCACCGGCACCTACAGCTTCACCCTGCAGACGACGGACGGCCCCGAGACCTTCGGGCCGTTCACGGTCCCCGGCGAGCTCTTCAGCGCAGTGCCGTGGGTGGGGAGCGGCGTCGGCTACCAGATCTTCCCCGAGCGGTTCTGGAACGGCGACCCGACGAACGACTCGCTGACGCTGACCACTGACGAGTTCGTCTACAACGAGCTGTGGGTCTCCGACGGCCCGACGCTGAGCGAGGACTGGAGCGGCGCGCCGGACCACCGGCACTGCTGCCACCAGTATTTCGGAGGCGACCTCCAGGGCATCGTCGACCGGATCGGCCACCTCGAGGCGCTGGGCGTCACGCTCATCTACCTGAATCCCATCTGGCACTCGGGGTCCGCCCACGGCTACGACGCCTTCGACTACATGCAGGTCGCGCCGGAGTTCGGGGACTCAGCGATGCTGCGCACGTTCGTGGATCTCGCGCACGGGGCGGGGATGCGGGTGATGTGGGACTTCGTGCCGAACCACGTGGGCCTCGGCTTCTGGGCGTTCCAGGACGCGGTCGCCAAGGGACCGTCCAGCGCGTACTGGGACTGGTTCAACTTCCACCCGGATGCCAACGGCCTGCAGGCGGGCGACCCAGACGACTACGACGGCTGGTGGGGCTTCGGCAGCCTCCCCGAGCTCCAGACGGAGAACCCGGAGGTCATGGCCCACGTTCTCGACGTCGCGACGCACTGGACGGAGTTCGGCTTCGACGGCATCCGCGTGGACGTGCCGTTCGACATCGACAACCGCCAGGAGTTCTTCCCGGCGTTCCGGCAGGCGACGAAGGCGGTGAACCCGGAGGTCTACCTCATCGGCGAGGTCTGGCAGCGCGACCCGAGCTGGCTCCAGGGCGACCAGTTCGACGCGCTCATGAACTACGCCCTCGGCGAGGGGATGGTGGAGCGCTTCGCCCGGGGGTACATCACCGGGAGCGCCGCCGCCTACGAGATGGCGCTCCTCTACGCGGACTATCCCGAGGCCGCCGCGGCCATGCTGTTCAACCTCATCTCGTCCCACGACACCGCCCGGCTGCTCACCAAGATGGGCGGCGGCTCCCTGGGCGGCACGCCCGGCGCGGTGCCACTCGCCCGGCACCGCCTGGCCGCCGCCCTGCTCTACGCGCTGCCCGGCATCCCGGTCACGTTCCAGGGGGACGAGTGCGCCTTCCTGGGCACCAGCGAGGGCTCGCGCGCCGAGAACCGCTACCCCTTCCAGTGGGACCGCTGCGACGCGGAGATGCTCGCCCATTATCACCTGCTGGGCGGGCTGAAGGCTTCCCTGGACGCGTCGAGCTCCCCCATCGTCCGGTCCCACACCGGCGCCGGGACTCTCCTCTCCTTCTACCGCGGAGAGCCGGGACCGGGGGAGATGCTGGCGGCGTTCAACAACGGCACGACGGCGCAGGCGCTGACGCTGCCCGACGGGAGCTGGACGGACGCGGTGAGCGGGGAAGTGTTCACGGGCAGCGTTTCCATCCCGGAGCTGGGGTGGCGCTACCTGCGGCGGAGCTGATGCGGGCTGGGATGCTTGCCGTATTATGATGCGGCACACATACTTAGAGGACCTCTCGAGAGGACCCCCGGGACCTTCCGGTCCCCGACAACCCTTAGGTGAAGTGAGGATTCCATGAACCGGTTCGGTCGTTCCCTGGTAGCGATTCTGGCCCTGATGGTGGTGGCCGGCTGCGGCGAAGATGACGACCTCGTCGATCCGCTCGCCCCGCAGGATCACACGTTCGTATACGTGCCCCACGCCGACACGCCGGACATCTCGGCGATCTTCGTGCGGGGCACGTTCAATAACTGGACCGGCGAGGACCTCGCGATGACGAAGCAGGCAGATGGCTCGTGGGAGGTAACCCTCGAGCTCGAGCCGGGGACGTACCAGTACAAGTACGTGTTCAACGACCCGAACGGGTGGGCGAGCAACATGTGCGCCGACCCGACGTGGGGGAACCCGCCCGGCGGGCCGGTCGTGCCCGGACTGACGACGTGTGATCCGGACGACAACAACAACGCCATTCTCGTGATCGACTGAAGCTGATCGGCCAGCAGGAAAAAAAGAGAGGCGGCAGTGATGCCGCCTCTCTTTTTTCGTGCAGCCAGGGCCGGCTGCTACGAGGATGCGCCGCCCCGTCGGCGACGCGCGCTCGTCCCGCTCAGTAGCACTCCGGGAAGTTCTGCGTGAGGTTCGGATTGGACAGGAGCTCCGATGCCGGCAACGGGTAGAGCGCCTTGCACGGCTCCGTCGCCTCGCCGTCCTGGACGCCGCCCTTCCACGACCAGAGGTAGTCCCCGCCGGTGAAGAGGCCGTAGCGGATCAGGTCGGTGCGGCGGTGCGCCTCCCAGAACAGCTCGCGGGCGCGCTCATCGAGGATGAACGCCAGCGTGAGCTCCCCCGCCGTGATCTCCCCGCCTCCACCATCGTAGGCGCGCCGCCGGACGTCGTTGACGTAGTCCAGCGCCTGGGCGGCCGTGCCGCCGCCGCCGCGGAGGTGGGCCTCGGCGTACATGAGGTACGCGTCGGCGAGCCGGAACATGGGGAAGTCCGTGTCCGGATGGGTGCCGTGCGAGCCCTGCGCCCCGGTGGACGTGATGTTCCGGTACTTCGGCGCCGCGTACCCCTGGGTGAAGTCGCCGAGGAGCGTGTTGATCTCGAGCGTCTGGCCGTCGGTGTAGAGGACGTCCGACCTCTCGTCCGCGCTGCCGGCGCCGCCGGGGAAGAGCGCGACGAACTCGGGGGTCACGCGGAGCCCCCACCAGCCGCCGCCCGGGATCCCGTACTCCGCCGGGTCCATGCTGCCGCCCACGGCGGCGTTGACCAGGAAGGTGGTGCCGCCCCACGTGCGGGTGTGCAGGCCGTCGAAGGTCACCGGGAAGATGATCTCCGGCGACGTGTGGTTGTCGGCCAGGAAGTTGAGCATGTAGCTGTCGGCGAGCTGGTACGCGCCCGAGCCGATGACCGCTTCGGTCGCGGCGAGCGCTTCGGTGTACTGGTCACCCACGCCGTACGCCTCGGCGTTCATGTGGAGCTTGGCCAGCAGCATCATCACGGCGCCCTGGTCGGCGCGGCCGTACTGCCCGGCGCCGGCCTGCGGGAGCTCGGGGCGGATCGCGTTCAGCTCGTCCACCACGAACTCGAAGATCTCCGCCCGCGACGCCTGCCCCGGCTTCTGTCCGACGGGGTGATCCTCGGTGAGGAGCGGGATCTCGCCGAACGCGTCCATCCCGTGCCAGTAGCTGAGGGCGCGGAGGAACCGGGCCTCCGCCCGGTACGCGTCGACCTCGGCCTGGAGCGCGGCGCTCGCGCCCCGCTCGGTCAGTTTGGCGGCGGTCGTCTCCCGGAGGAACTCGTTGGCGAGAGACACCTGGAAAAAGATGCGGGCGTAGAACGCCGTCGTGAACCGGTTGGCGGAGCCCCACGCCATGGTGTTCAACTCGGGGAGGCTCTCGTCGCCCCACTGGATCACGGCCTCGTCCGTGGGCAGCTCCTGCAGCTGCCACAGCCCGCGGATGTACTGGCTGAAGCCCTCATCGATCCCCTCGATGTCCGCCGCTCCGGCGGGCCCCTGCTGCCCCGTCACCGACAGCCCCGCGTACAGCTTGGCGAGGAAGGAGCGGTAGGCCGACGGGTCATCGAAGATGTTCGCGCTCGACACCGTGCTCTGCGGCTCGGTGGTCACGTCGGTGCAGCCCGCGGCCAGCAGCACGGCCAGCGCGGCAAGGCTCACCCAGGCGTTCTTTCTCATGACGCTGTCCCTTTGCATGTGGCTCAGAAGACGAAGCTCGCCCCGGTCGTGAACGTCCGGGACCGCGGGTAGATGTTGTTGTCGATGCCGTTGAATCCCGCCTCGGGATCCACACCGGTGTACGGAGTCAGCGTGAACACGTTCTGGACGGAGCCGAACAGCCGCATCTGGCGAACGCCCAGCGCGGCCGGGAGCGTGTAGCCGACGGTGATGTTGTCCATGCGCAGGAACGACGCGTTCTCGACATAGACGTCCGAGAAATACTGGGGCCCGGCGAAGCCGTACAGGAGGACGGAGCGGTGGAGGTTCACCACGCCGCCGGCCTCGAGCAGTCGATTGTAGAAGCCCTGGCTGGAGGCCAGGTTGTTGTAGACGTAGTTGCCCAGGTGGGCCCGGAGGCTGAGGCTCAGCGCGAGCGGGCCGTAGCCCAGCTGCGACGTGTGGCTCAGCATCAGGTCGGGCTGCGGGCTCTCGAACGGCACCCGGTCGTTCTGGTTGATTACGCCGTCCCCGTTGATGTCCTCGTACATCCCCAGGTCGCCGCCGGTGCGGATCGGCTTGCCGTTGTCGTCGTACTTGTGCCTGTAGACCAGGAACGAGTTCACCGGGTGGCCCGGCTGCAGCACCTGGATGTTGCTCCCGACGCCGCCCGCGATCCCGCCCGTCGGGATCTGCTCGCTCCCGCCCGCGAACGGGTTGATCCGGAGCAGCTCGTTCCGGTTGGTGGCCGCGGTGAACAACGCGTCCCAGGTGAGGCCGCCGTCGCGATCGCCCTGGATGAGCCGGGCGTCGACGCTCAGCTCGAGGCCCTGGTTCCGCACGCTGCCGATGTTCGTCGTGACGAAGTTGGAGAGGTACGTCCCGGCGGCGACGGGGACGCGGAAGATCAGGTCATCGGTATCCTTGAAGTAGTACTCGAGGGAGCCGGAGACGCGACCCCCGAAGATGCCGTAATCGACGCCGAGGTTGTACGACGTCGTCTCCTCCCACTTGATGTTCGGGTCGACCGCGGTGGGGCGGATCGTGGTCACCCACTCATTGCCGAACTGGGCCTGGGTGAAGGCGTCGCCGTAGCGGTAGTCGGCGGCCCACAGGTAGTCGCCGATCGCCTGGTTGCCGTTGATCCCCCACGAGGCGCGAAGCTTCAGGTCGGACAGCCACTCGGTCCCGTCCATGAAGCTCTCTTCCGAGATCCGCCACGCCAGGGCGGCCGCCGGGAAGGTGCCCCACTGGTTCCCGGGGCCGAACCGGGACGACCCGTCCCGCCGCACGCTCACGCTGGCGAGCCACCGGTCGTTCAGCGTGTAGTGGGCCCGGGCGAAGAAGGAGGCCAGCTTGTTCTCGCGCACAAAGATCTGCGAGACGTACTCCCCGGCCGGCGGGATCCCGCTGGGCCCGAGGAGATCGCTGGTGAGGCTGTCCGCCTGGAAGAACGGGTAGTCGCCGCGGCTGGTCTCGTAGGAGTAGCCGGCCGTGGCGTTCAGGTCGTCGCCATCCCGGACGCGGGCGTCGTAGTTGAAGAAGAGGTCGAGGAGCCCGGTGGTCTCCCGCGGGTTCGATCGGCTGACGTAGCCGGGGCGGGAGCTCTTCTGCTCCGCGTACATCGTCGTGGGGAAGAACGTCCTCCGCTCCGACGCGGCGACGTCGTAGCCCAGGCGGGCGGTGCCCGTGAGCGCCTCCAGGAACGGCATGCGGTACTCGCCCTCGAGGCTCGCGAGCCCGCGGTACGTCGTGCCGTCGATGTGGCCGAGGGTCAGCTCCGCCACCGGGTTGTTGGGCGCCAGATCGAACTCCGTCTGCTCGAAGAAGCCGGACTCGGTCTCGATGGGCTGCGTCGGGTCGAACACCGTGGCCGCGCCCAGCCCGCCGCCCGGGGTGAACTCATCGTCCGTGCGGGCGCCCCGCAGGTTCGCCTGCACGTTGAGCCGGTCGTCGAAGAGCCGGTGGGTGGTACTGAGCGCCGCCGAGACGCGCTCGGTCAGCGACCCGCGGACGATCCCCTCCTGCTCGAGGAACCCGAGGGAGAGGCGGTAGTTCATATCGTCGCCCGCGCCCGCGACGGCGAGGGAGTGCTCCTGGCCGACGCCGGAGCGGAGCACCGCGCCGCGCCAGTCGGTGCTGTCGGAGCCGAGGTACTGGACCCGGGACGGGGCCACGGCCTCGACGGCGTTCCGCAGCTGATCCGGGGTGAGCATCTCCGGCTGTCCGCTGATCTGGGAGGCGGACAGGGAGCCGCTGTAGGTGAACTGGGGGTCGCCGATCGAGCCGGACCTGGTCTCGACGATGATCACCCCGTTAGCGCCTCTCGACCCGTAGATCGCGGTCGCCGAGGCGTCCTTGAGGACCGTGATGGTCTCGATGTCCTCGGGGTTCAGGAAGTTCAGCGGGTTCCGCCCCGCCGACAGACCGCCGCCCTGCGGCAGCGGCACGCCGTCGATGACGAAGAGCGGCTC
>JAHWKI010000355.1 GCA_019347975.1 Gemmatimonadota bacterium | reverse complement strand
CCGGATAGTACTCCAGCAGCCCTTCCCGCTCGACGACCTTCCGCTTGTGCTCCAGGGCCGCCTGGATGTCCGCGGCGGTGAGGGCGCCATCCTCCACCAGCGCCTTGGTGAGGATCTTCTCCGCCTCGAGGAGCGTGAGCCCGCGGAGATTGGCGTAGAGGCGACGCAGCTCGTCCGCCCCGATCTGCACCTCCACGGCCTGCCGCTTTCGCACGTCCCGGAGGATGTGGCCGAGGAGCTCCTGGTAGTCCTCGTCCGCCGGCGGGGCCAGGCGCACGGTGGCCGCCCTGAGCCGTACACGCTCCGGGAGCTCGACGCCCGCGCCGCCGGTCATGACGAGGATCCCGTCGTTCTTCTCGTAGGCGCGAGCGGCGCCCGCCAGACCATCCACGACGGCGGCGTCCTGGAGGAAGTCGCCGAGGCCGCGGAAGTGATAGACCGCAGGAAAGGCGGCGTGCTCGATGTGGGCGAGGGCGGGGCCCGGCTGCTGGGTGCCATAGACGGGGCCGTCGGCGTCGTCGCGCCGCAATCCGCGGGAGCGGGTCCAGACGAAGTGGGGGATGCCCAGGCGGTCCGCGAGGTGGAGGATCAGGCTCTCGGCCCGGTCCTCGTCATCCGTTTCGAGGAGGACGAGGCCATGGCTGGAGCGGACGAGGAGGGCGAGCTCGTCGAGGGGATCGGGTCGGGACATGGCGGCATCTTATCCTCCGGAGCGCTCGAGACCAAGTGCGCTGGTCCGGGCTTTGCCCCGGTGACGGGCATGGCCGTGGAGAGCAACGGCTGGGAGGAGGAGCGCCGGTCGCTTCTGGGGCGGCGGATCAGCGATCTGAGGCTTCGGATCGACGACTCGCCACTCCAGCCGCTCGTCCGCCAGCTGTACGACGAGCTCGGGGCGAGGGGGCTGGTGTTCCGACCCCCCGTCTACCTGAGCGACCAGTGGGGGTGCCCCAGCGGCGTCCCCCTGATCGGCGTGCCGTTCTACCTGGCCGATCCGCGGCTGTCGCGGATCGAGGAGGAGGTGGCGGTCGAGGTGGAGGGGGCGCAGGACGCCATGAAGTTCCTCCGCCACGAGGCGGGGCACGCCTTCAACTACGCCTACCGCCTGTACGACCGCGCGGACTGGCGGGCGACGTTCGGTCCCTACTCCCGTCCCTACCGCGAGCGGTTCCGCGCGGATCCCTTCTCCCGCGAGTACGTGCGTCACATCCTGGCGTGGTACGCCCAGAAGCACCCGGACGAGGACTTCGCGGAATCGTTCGCGGTGTGGCTGACCCCGGAGCGGGACTGGAAGGCCGAGTATGCCGGGTGGGGCGCGCTGCGGAAGCTGGAGTACGTGGAGCGGGTGATGGCGGAGGTGGGCGGTGAAGCGCCGGAGGCGCCGATCCCCCGGCCGGAGCACCTGCCGGTGGACGCCATGCACTACACCGTGGCGGAGCATTACACCGAGGCCGAGATGGGCATCCCCATCCCGGACGAGCGCCACTTCGACGGGGACCTCCGGACCATCTTCCCGGGCGGCGACGGCGACGAGCCCGCCGCCGCGTTCCTGCGCGGCCACCGCAGGGAGGTGGTGCGCCGGATCGCGTACTGGACGGGTGAGCCGACGACGGTGGTCCGGGCGTTCGTCGATTTCCTCGCGGACCGCGCCGGTGAGCTCGGACTGCGCGTGGGCTCGCTGGAGGCGTCGACGCTGATCGAGCTGGTCGCCTTCGGCACGGCCGTGGTCATGAACTACCGGCACACGGACGCCATGGGCCGGGCGAGCGGGGAGATCCGGCCATGAAGATCACGGTGCTGCACGCCGACGACGCCGCGGAGGACCCGGTCATCGAGCAGGTCACCCGCGCGCTGCAGGCGGGCGGGCACACGGCGAGGGTGCTGCCGGTGGAGCCACACCCCGCGCAGGTCGCCGCCGAGCTGGAGCGCACCGCCCCCGACCTCGTCTTCAACCTGGCCGAATCCTTCGCGGGGGTGAGCGCGCTGGAGGCCAGCGTGGCGGGGCTGTTGAACCTGCTGGGGCTCCGCTACACCGGCTCGAGCCTGGCCGGGCTGGCGCTGGCCGGCGACAAG
>JAHWKI010000155.1 GCA_019347975.1 Gemmatimonadota bacterium | reverse complement strand
GGTTCCATGCCTGCCGGCCCAGGAGGAACAGGTCGTACGCGGGCAGCTCGGCGGTATGGGGCTGGAAGGTCCAGTCCCCCGCGAGGAGCACCGGGTCGAGGGGGAGCGCCTCGACGACGGCGCGGGCGATCTCCTGCTGGAGCGCGAAGATGTCGGCCAGTGGCCGGCGGTACGAGGCGTTCCAGAGCTCGTAATGGTTGCGGGAATCGATCAGCGCCACGGACACCCGGACGCTATCGCCGCGTCTCTGCACGCTGCCGTCCAGGAGGTGCCGCACGCGCAGCGCGGCGGCCACGGAGTCCATCCCCACCCGCCGGTCCCTGAACGCGAACGAGGACGTGCGCGCCGCGACCCGGAGCCCGGGGACGCGAGAGAGCGCCCCCATGAGCTCCTCCGTCAGACCGTCGGCGAAGTACTCCTGATCGGCTTCGCCGCGGTTCGTGAGCGGGAGCACCGCGATCGAGTTGAGCAGGACCGCCGGCGGCGCCTCGGCCTGCGGGGCCTCACGCCCCGTCCCGACGGTGACGGCCCGGACCGCGATCGCCCCGAGCAGACCGCACGCGCCCAGCAGCACGACCTCCGCCAGGCCGACCTTCTGGCGACCCTTCTCGCCGTGGTACCAGGCGAGGACGGCGGCGACCGGGAGCCCGACGGCCAGGAGCACGGTCGCTCCGCGCATGATCGCGGGCGGCCACGCGAAGTTCTCCGCCACCTGGCTCAGCACCTGGTACAGCACCCAGGCCGCGGCGAGGTAGCCGAGCGACCACTGGACCACCTTGCGGTCCCGGAACTCCCCCCATGATCTGCGCATCCACAGATCTACGGAACGGTCCGCGATCGCGGAAGGCTGGCGTACCGGCTTCCACCGCAGCCGCTACGGCCGGGCGTACCAGCTCTCCTCGAGGAAGCGTGCGTGCAGCAGCGCGCTCACCTTCGCCCGGCCGGAGGGCGAGGGGTGGACGCCGTCGTCCACGTAGTCGGCGCGGTCGTAGCAGATCCCGGAGCCGTTCGTCTCCCCGGACGCGCACGCGGGGGCCCACAGATAAGGTCCCCAGCCGTACCACACGCCTTCGACTTCCGGCCGGCTCGACAGCCACGTGTTGAGCGCGTGCCCCTCCTCGTAGCTCAGCGGCTCCCCGCGACCCGCGGAGAGGGCGAAGCCGCCATAACTGCGCGACGACGTGTAGACGGCCTGCACGTCGGGGAACCACCCGCGTACGCGGGCGGCGAACGAGGCGAGGTTTTCGAGGAAGGCCTCGTAGTCGCTCCCGGCCGCCGGGTAGAGCGGCTTCGCGCCGCCGCCGCCCGGGAGCGTCGTGAACTGGTTCGCGGCCTTGTGCCAGATCACGCGCACCTGGTCGAGCCGGACCCCCGCCGCCGGCAGGCGCTCGTCGATGCACCGCCGCCACAGCACGTCGTCGTACGCGGGATCGCTCCAGCGCTCGATCGCATGGCCGCCCACCGCGCAGTTGACGACGCGGACGCCCGGAGCGATCGAGGCCGCGTACTCCCCGCCGACCCGCTGCTGGTAATCGGCGCATTCCTGGTTGCCGTTGCTCATGCCGATGCAGACGACGCCGATCACCCCGGCCACCGGCTCCACCGCCGGGGCGCCGTTGTCGACGAGCGCGAGCGGCAGCCCCTTGTACGTCGTCGGGCCGTCCCCCCCGAGCGCCCCCGCGTCCAGCGCGACCGGCGTGGTGGTATCCGTGTCCGTGGGCGCGGTGACGCCGCCGCCGCAACCGGCGACGGCGGCGCAGAGCACGAGCACTGTGGTCCTGCTTCGCATGGGTCCTCCCGTCGGTTCAATGTATGGGGAGAGGGCGATCGTGGGGCCCAGCCGAGGTCAACGCATCATTTCGTACAGTCCGCGCACGCCGCTCGAGTCCGGGAATACCCGGTCCGCCTGCGCGGCCGTGAGGTCGAACGCGGCCGCCGTGGCGCCCTTGAGCACCGCCCGCGTGTCGAGCGTCGGGGCGATGTCGCGCCCCTCGTAGAGCGCGCGCTCGCCCAGACCCGGCCAGTCGGCGAGGACCGCGGAGCGCGCCACGCCCGGCCCGATCACGAACCCCGCGCCGGCCGTCCCGTGGTCGGTGCCGCGGGTCCCGTTCGGCCGGGCGGTGCGCCCGAATTCCGTCATCACGACGACCGTGGTGTCCGTCCAGGAGTCCCCCATCTCCGTGCGGAAGGCGACGAGCGCGTCGGCGAGCTGGCGGAGCAGCCGGTCCAGGGCGCCGCCCGCGACGCCCTGGTTCGCGTGCGTGTCCCAGCCGCTGAGCTCCACCGCCGCGACGTTGGGACCCGTCGCCTGCCGCAGGATCCGGGCGGCGGCCTGCATGAGGGGCGTGATTCCGCCCCGCCCCCGGCCGCCCCCCCGGGCCATCGGCTCCTCGCCCACCACCTCCCGCTGCTGGAGCGCCGCCTCGAAGGGGCCGTGCAGCGTGCCATCGGCGCGGTACAGCACGGCCAGACGCTCGAGGTACGCGTCGCTGACCACCCCGAGCCGCGCCGGCGACCAGGTCTGGACGGGGAACGATCCGGTCATGGAGCGGGGCATCCCCGCCGCGATCGCGATCCCGGACCGCTCGCCCGGGATCACCTGGAGCAGGCGGTTGAGCCAGCCGTCCGAGGCGCCCACCGGCCGCTCCAGCCCGGTCTCGAGGACGGCCTGCCCGTCGAAGTGGCTGCGGGTCCGGTACGGGATGGCCAGGGCATGCAGCGCCACGAGCTCGCCCGCGTCCCAGAAGGTCCGGAGCGGCGCGAGCCCCGGCGCGAGGGCGAACGCGCCGGTGAGCGGGACAAGATCGGCGTCGTCGAAGGCGAGCGAGCCGCGGACGGCGCGATACGCCGGGTCGCCGGAGGGCACCAGGGCCGCGAGCCCGTCGAAGCCGCCGCGGAGCAGCACGAACACGAACCGGCCCGGCTGCCGGACGTGCGCGAAGAGGACGGTCGGGAAGCCGAACGTCGCGATCCCGCCCGCGCACATCGTCTTCAGGAAGTCACGGCGCTCCATGTTCACCTCCACTGGAATGCGGGGCCGGCGAGAGCCAGGGCGATCCGCTCCTCCGCCGGGATCGAGGGGTCGCCGACGAGCGACGGCAGAGGATCGCCCGCGGGGACGTGGACGGTCTCGAGCAGGAGCCGCGGGTCCAGGGCGCGGTCGGCGCGCCCCTCCGCGGCCCGGGCGACCGTGCGGGCGATGGTACGGGCGAGCTCCGCGCGATTGAGCAGCGAGTCCGGGTCCGCCCACCCGGCCGCGCGGTCGCCGAACCCCGCGGGCGACGGAGGAGCCCAGAGGGGGTGGCGGAGCTGGCGGAGAGCGGGCAGGACGCGGTCGTCGACGTCGCCCGCGCCCAGCGCACGCAGCGCCGCGATCAGCCATTCCTGGGGCGTCCGGAACTTCCGGTGCTCCGGGGCCCAGGCGTGGGGGAGCTCGACGAGGGCGCCGCCGACCGCCCGCAAGTCCCCATCGCTGCTCCGGAAGACCCCGGCGACCCGCTCGACCGCCGCCGCGGGCGGATCGTCGGCGACGAAGTGGCGCACCAGCTTCGTCGCCACGAACCGGGCGGCCGAGGGGTGGCGGCAGAGGGCCCGGATCGCGTCCTCGCCCTCACGGACGCCCCTCTCGGGGTAGCGCTCGCCGAGGAGCGTCTTGGCCCCCGGCTCGTGCAGCGCGTCCACGAACGCGAAGCCGATGGGGCCCGCATCACGGCGCCCACCCACCCCCGCCACCGTCCACCCGGTGAGGATCCGCGCGAGCTGCTGGACGTCCGCCTGCGTGTAGCCGCCACCCACGCCGAGCGTGTGGAGCTCCAGCAGCTCGCGCGCGTAGTTCTCGTTGAGCCCGCGGGCGGCGCCGCGCCGGCTCGCCAGCCGCGCGCCGGCGGAGCCCGGCCCGATCGAGCGCGCGTTGTCCAGGTACAGGAGCATGGCCGGGTGGCGCGCCGACGCGAGGACCATGTCCTCGAAGCGCCCGAGCACGTGGGGGCGAATGACGTCCCGCTCGTAGGCGCCCGCCAGCGGCACGATCGGCAGCTTCCCCGCGGCCGACACGCACAGGTGGTTGGACCAGAAGGCGACCAGGCGCTCGACGAACGGCCGCGTGCTCGTCACCCGCGCCACGAGCGCCGCGCGGCTCTCCGCCCGCGCGATCTCCAGGAGCGCCCGGCGGGCTTCGGCGCGCGCCGCGTCGCCGGCGGCCCCGCGGAGGGCCCGCAGGGCCTCGCCGACCCGCCGCGCGTCGGGGAGACCGCCACCCGGCAGCAGCGGCGATCCCCCGGCGAGCTGCGCCCGCAGCCAGCCGCGCGGGTCGGCCATCCGGCGCGACTCCCCGACGCCGGCGCCGAGGCCGAACCGGTTCAACGCGTGAAGCGCATGGTCCACGGGACCCTCCTGAACGAGGTGCTCTGTCCATCGGACCACGCCAGCCCCCCGCGCGTTAAATCGCGTCGTCCTCTGCGGTGAGCCGCCCACGGGCGGGTGGTTCGTGGCCCTTGAGGGGCTTTGTCCATACGAGGCACAGCCGAAACCCCGGGGTGGGCCAGGCCCCGGCTCCTCCGCGGGGCTTTTTCAGCACTGGTCGCCGACAATCCCGCACACCGCGTCGGGGCCGTCCTGCCGCGGGGCGTTGTCGGTGCGGCCTGTAGCGGGTGCGCGTCGGCGTGACGTGATCGGCACCGTCGCCATTACCGACCCCGGCCGGTACCAGGCCCTCGCTCCGTTCGGTCCGCTGGAAATAGGACCCCGCACGGGCCCGCTATCATGGGGCGGTCTGTTCGCGGGAACTGTTGAGCGCGTCTCCGCAACAATTCCCGCGAACAGAAGCCGAGTGCCTCGGAGGAGGGTGAAGCTGTCGCGCGGCCATCATGCTATCGTTCGGGCATGGCTGCCTGCACGCACCTCGACACCATCCGCGACGTCGTCCCGACCGCCGCCGGCTGCGTGGAGTGCCTCGAGACCGGCGACCGCTGGGTCCACCTCCGGCTCTGTCTCGCCTGCGGTCACGTGGCCTGCTGCGATTCCTCGAAGAATCGGCACGCGACGAAGCACTTCCACGCCACCGGACACCCGATCGTCCGGAGCTTCGAGCCGGGCGAGGACTGGCGCTGGTGCTACGCGGACGCGGTGTGGCTCTGAGCTGACCGGAGGTTCACGGAGCGATGCCCACGTCCTCGAGCCCTCGCCGTGCACCGCGGAACAGTAGAGACCGATTGCGTGTCGAATCGTTGCAAATCCCCGCAAAAACCCGCGTAATCTTCGTCCGTGCGGCATAAGGATTGAGGGCCTCCAAAATCCGCCATGCAGGTCAGGCGAAATCTTATTCCAGGAGGCGGTGATGACCCGAGCTCTTCAAACTACGTTCGCGCTGCTGCTGGTCGCGGGGATCGCCTGTGAAGAGCAGGTGACCGAGGCCCCGACGCCGGAAGCGATGGAGGCGGCACGCATGGGGACCTCGCAGGTGCGGTCGATCTGCGACGCGGGCAACGCCGGCCTGACGCTGCCGGCCGGCTTCTGCGCGCTGGTGGTCCACGACGTCACGACGCCGGCGGGGGACCCGGCGCGGGCGCGTCACATCGTCGTCGCCCCGAACGGAGACGTGTTCGTGGCCGTCGATTCGGACGGTGGCGGCGTGCTGGCGCTGCGGGACACGGATGGCGACGGGAAGCCGGACGAGAGGGCGATGTTCGGCTCCGACCAGGGCCACGGCATCGCGTTCCGTGATCCGTTCCTGTACTTCGCGCCGGATGACCGTGTGGAGCGGTACCTGATGTCGCCGGAGAGCCTCACGCCGGTGAGCGGTCCGGAGGTGATCGTGTCGGGCATGCCGGACGATGGCGACCATCGCTCAAAGAGCATCGTCGTGACGGAGGACGGCACCCTGTTCGTGAACCTGGGCTCGGCGTCGGACGTGTGTCAGGAAGAGAACCGCGAGCCGGGATCGCCGGGTGTCGATCCGTGCCCGGAGCTGCCGATCCGCTCTGGAATCTGGCGCTACGACGCCAACCTGCCCGGGCAGGTGCACTCGCCCGCGGCGCGGTTCGCGACCGAGACGCGCAACATGGTGGCGCTGGCGCTCAACCCGTTCAACGGTGAGCTCTACGGCGTGCAGCACGGGCGGGACAACCTGAACCGGTACTGGCCGGACCAATTCACGCCGGAGGACCAGGCGGAGCTGCCGGCGGAGGAGTTCTTCCGCTTCGTCGAAGGCGGCGAGTACGGCTGGCCGTACTGCTACTACGATGGCCGGATGGAGCGGAAGGTCCTGGGGCCGGAGTACGGCGGGGACGGCACGATCCAGGGTCGGTGCGCGGACAGGGAGCTGCCGATCGAGATCTTCCCCGCTCACTGGGCGCCCAACGCGCTTCACTTCTACGCCGGGACGCGGTTCCCGACGCGGTACAGGGAAGGCGCGTTCGTCGCCTTCCATGGCGGGTTCAACCGCCCCGATCCGTTCCGCGACGAGGGCTTCAATGTGACGTTCGTTCCGTTCCGGAACGGGATGCCGTCACACGACGGGCAGGTCTTCGCGGATGGCTTCATCGGCCCGGACGCCGAGAGCCTCCCGCGCGATGCGGACCACCGTCCGACCGGTCTCGCCGAGGGGCCGGATGGATCGCTCTACATCACCGACGACAGGGGTGGGAGGATCTACCGGGTCCTGCACGCGCGCCGGCAATAGCGCGGAGTCGATCCGTGGTCGGTCGACGGGGCGCCGCGGTGTCCCCGTCGGCCGACGATCCGCCGGAGCGGACCTCGTATTCCGCATACGACGGCGGACGCCGGGCGGGCCGATTCGGTCAAGCCCTCCGAGTCCGCCCCGGCTCGAGCTCGTCCCGCGGCCACGGACAGGTGACTACCCGCGCCCGGCTCCAGCCTTGTACCCGGGGCGGCTCGATCCTATCGTAGACCCGAGCCCATCGGTCCGGGGCCGCCCTTCCTCTCCCGCTCCCCCCGCTGGCACATGCCTCTCGAAACCGGACGACGCTTCGGGCCTAGCGAGATCCTCGGCCCCCATCGCATCGCCTGCGACTGGCTGGACAGCCGGTTCCGCACCGCGGGAGATCGGGCGACCGTCGCCAGCAGCCCGTGAGCGCCCCCGCCGACGTGCAGGCCACCCTCGGTGCGCTGAACCGGGAGCTGGCCCCGGACCTGGAAGTCCTCCGGCTCATCGGCGACGGATCCGCGGGTCGGGTCTTCCTCGGTCGCGAGCCCGCGCTGCGGCGCCTCGTCGCCATCAAGGTCCTGCGTGACGATCTCGCCGGCGACGAAGTCGCCCGCCGCCGCTTCCAGCGCGAGGCCGGGGCGGCGGCCAGCATTCCGCACCGGAACATCACCGCCATCCACCGCGTCGGCCAGCTTCGGGACGGGCGGCCGTTCATCGTCATGGAGCACGTGGACGGCCGTACGCTCCGGGACCTCCTCGTCGCCCGGGGTCCCCTCCCGCCGGGGGAGGCGACGCGGGTGCTCACCGCGCTGGCGGCGGCGCTGGCGGCGGCGCACCACGGGAACGTCGTCCATCGCGACGTGCGCCCGGCCAACGTGATCATCGAAGCCGAAACCGGCCGCGTCGTGCTCATGGATTTCGGGATCGCCGCGGTGCTGGAGACGGGGTCGGAGGCGGTGACCAGGCTCACGGAGGCCGGCGTACGGCTGGGTCACCTGGAGCACATGAGCCCGGAGCAGCTCCGCGGCGACCCCGTCACGCCGATGTCGGACATCTGGGGGCTGGGCGCGCTGGGGTACGAGATGCTCACCGGGCGCGGGCCCTTCGGCGGGCGTACCCTGGCCGAACGGCTCGCGTCCGTGCTGGAGAACGACCCGCCGCTCCTCGACGACCTCGGCCCCGACGCGGATCCCCGCCTCGCCGTCCTCCTCCGGCGGTGCCTGGCCCGCGAGCCCGCCCACCGGCCCCGCGCCCGCGAGGTCCTGGATGAGCTGCGCCGCCCGGCGCCCGCTCCCTCGGCCGTGCTCGCGAACGCCGCGCCCGCCCGCGCGGCGGGTGACGTTCTCCCCGGCCCGCTCCGGGACTTCCTGAGCGAGCTGAAGCGGCGCAGGGTCTACCGCGTGGCCGCCGGATACGTGGCCGGCGCGTTCCTGGTCCTCGAGGCCGCCGATCTCGTGGCTCCGCTCCTCACGGGCCAGAATCCCGGCTTCTGGTTCCGCGTCGTCGCCGCCATTACGGTGGCCGGGTTCCCCATCGCGCTGGTCCTGAGCTGGGCCTTCGACGTGAATCCGGATGCCGCCCGGGACCCCGCCCGGCCCCTCTCCCTCAGGCGCCGCATCCTCCCCGTCCTCGGGCTCGCGCTGAGCATCGTGGCCGCGGTGGCGGTGTGGCTGATCCTGATGAGGTGAGGCGCCGGGAATCCTGCGTTTCCCGGCTCGGCCGGGGCGAGATTGGATCCCATTCGGCTCGCGAGCCATCCGTTGAGCGGGTCCCGGACCACGTCCTGGGGGACCGGCGGGCTGGCCGAGCCGGCGTCGCGGCCGGTGTCCCGCGCGTTTTTACGACGACCGGCTCACGGCCATCACCTTGC
>JAHWKI010000154.1 GCA_019347975.1 Gemmatimonadota bacterium | reverse complement strand
AGCAGAATCGTCAGCCGACGAAGTACATCTTCATCACCGGCGGCGTGGTCTCTTCCCTGGGGAAGGGGATCGCTGCCGCTTCCCTCGGCCGCCTGCTCGTGGAGCGCGGCCTCCGCGTGACGATTCAGAAGTTCGATCCCTACATCAACGTCGACCCGGGCACGCTCTCGCCGTATCAGCACGGCGAGGTGTTCGTGACGGACGACGGCGCCGAAACCGACCTGGACCTGGGCCACTACGAGCGGTTCATCGACGAGTCGCTCTCGCAGGCCAACAACATCACCACGGGGCGGATCTATCGCGACGTGATCACCAAGGAGCGCCGGGGGGACTTCCTGGGCGCGACCGTGCAGGTGATCCCGCACATCACGGACGAGATCAAGACCGCGATCCGGCGCCTCGCGCCGAACCACGACGTGGTGATCACGGAGATCGGCGGAACGGTGGGCGACATGGAGTCGCTGCCCTTCCTGGAGGCCATCCGCCAGTTCCGACAGGACGTGGGCCGCGAGCACACGATGTTCGTCCATCTCACCCTGATCCCGTTCATCGCCGCGGCCGGGGAGCTCAAGACCAAGCCAACCCAGCACTCCGTGCGCGAGCTCATGGAGATCGGGATCCAGCCCGACGCCCTGATCTGCCGGACCGACCGTCCGCTCTCCGACGACCTCCGGCGGAAGATCGCGCTCTTCACGAACGTGGACGTAGCGGGGGTCATCGAGGCCCGGGACGTCGAAACGATCTACGACGTGCCGCTGACGTTCCAGAGGCAGAAGCTCGACCAGCTCGCCGTGCGGAAGCTGGGGCTGGAGGCCGCCGAGCCCGACCTGGGTCCGTGGAAGGCGATGGTCGAGCGGATCCGCCACCCGGGCGACGGGAGCGTGCGGATCGCGGTGGTGGGGAAGTACACGGCGCTCGTGGACGCCTACAAGTCGGTGCAGGAGGCGCTGATCCACGGCGGGATCGCCAACGACGTGGGCGTCTCGATCGACTGGCTGTCCAGCGAGGATTTCGAGAACGGCGAGTCGCTGGACTGGATGAACGACTACCACGGTCTGCTGATCCCCGGCGGCTTCGGCGAGCGGGGGATCGAGGGGATGCTGCGCGTGATCGAGTGGGCTCGCACCCGTGAGCTGCCGTTCTTCGGAGTCTGCCTGGGACTCCAGTGCGCCGTGATCGAGTACGCCCGCAACGTCTGCGGCCTCAGCGCCCACTCCGTCGAGTTCCTGACCGAGGTCAGCGACCCGGTGATCTGCCTGATGGACTCGCAGCGGCAGATCACGGACATGGGCGGGACCATGCGCCTGGGGGCCTACCCCTGCCGGATCCGGGAGGGCACGACGGCCTACGCCGCCTACGGCACCACCGATATCGGCGAGCGGCACCGGCACCGCTACGAGGTCAACAACAACTACCGTGAGATCCTCGCCGAGAACGGCCTGGTGTTCAGCGGCCTCTCTCCCGACGGCAACCTGGTGGAGATCCTCGAGCTGCCGGACCACCCGTGGTTCCTGGGGTGCCAGTTCCATCCGGAGCTGAAATCCCGCCCCATGCGTCCCCATCCGCTGTTCTCCGCGTTCATCACGGCGGCCCGCGACCGGCGGAATGGCCAGGCCGCGGCTTCCAATGGCGCCGCCCGGACCGGCGCCGAGCCGGTGTCGACGCGGGCGTGAGGGCGCAGATGAGCGGACGGCAGGCAGCCGTGGAGGGGCTGTTCGCGGAGGACGGCCCCTTCTTCGTCATCGCCGGCCCCTGCGTGCTGGAGGATGACGCGCTGAACCTGCGCGTCGCCGAGGCGCTGGCCCGTATCGCCGACGACCTCGACCTCCCGCTCGTCTTCAAGGCGTCCTTCGACAAGGCGAACCGCAGCCGCGGCGCCTCGCCCCGCGGCCCGGGGATCGACCAGGGGCTCGAGCGCCTCCGTCGCGTACGGGACGCCAGCGGGCTGCCCGTCCTCACGGACATCCACGAGCCGGCCCACGCGGCGGCCGCCGCCCAGGTCTGTGATGTGCTCCAGATCCCGGCCTTCCTCTGCCGTCAGACCGATCTCCTCGTCGCCGCGGGGGCGACCGGTCGGCCGGTGAACGTCAAGAAGGGGCAGTGGATGGCGCCGGAGGAGATGAAGGGCGCCGCCGCCAAGGTGAGGGAGGCGCGCGCGGCCGGCCCGGCCGGCGGCGGCGTGGCGGTTACCGAGCGGGGGACCTTCTTCGGCTACGGCGACCTGGTGGTCGACATGCGGGCGTTCGTCCGGATGAGACGCGCGACGGGCGCGCCCGTCGTTTTCGACGGCACGCATTCCGTCCAGCGCCCGGGCCTCGGGGCGGGGGTGAGCGGAGGCGACCCGGAGTTCATCCTTCCGCTGGTACGGGCGGCCGTAGTGGCCGGCGCGGACGCGCTGTTCATGGAGGTCCACCCGACGCCGGAGACCGCCCCCTCCGACAGCACGAACATGTTCCGGCTCGACGCGTTCCGCCCGCTGCTCGAGCAGGTGCTGGCCCTCAGGGACGTGGTAGCGGCCCCGCCGGCAGGAGCCGCGCGCCATGGGTGACGCCATCCCCGCGGAGCTGGCCCGCCGGATCCGGGTCGTGGTCCTGGACGTGGACGGCGTCCTCACCGACAACGGCGTCTACCTCGGCCAGGACGCGAGCGGCGAGCGGATCGAGCTCAAGCGCTTCCACATCATGGACGGCCTCGCGATCCGCATGCTCGGATGGGCCGGACTCCGGGTGGTGCTGGTGAGCGGGCGGGAGTCTCAGGCCACGGCCGTCCGCGCCCGTGAGCTCGGCGTGGAGTGCTTCCAGGAGGGCTCCCGCAAGGCGCCCGTGGTCGCCCGGATCCTCGCCCGCGAGGGCGCCGACTGGGCCGAGATGGCGATGGTCGCCGATGATCTCGCGGACCTCCCGGTCATGCAGCGGGCGGGACTCCCGGTCGCGGTGGCCAACGCGGCGCCCGAGATCCGCGAGCAGGCCCTGTGGGTCACCGCCAGGTCGGGCGGGGACGGGGCCGTACGGGACTTCGCTGAAGCCCTCCTGCACGCAAGGGGCGACTGGGACCGGCTGGTGGAGGCGTACCGGCGGTCGCGGGAAGAGGGTGGGGACGTGCCCGAGCACCTGGTGTCGCTGTGAGCACCGCCGGCAACGCCGTCGACCCCGGCACCCGTGTCGATAACGAGGCCGAGCTGCTGGAGCGGGCCCGCGCGGTGATCCGTGCCGAGGCCGAGGCTCTCACCAGCCTGGCCGACCGGGTGGATGGAACGTTCCTCGACGCGGTCCGGCTCATCGCGGAGGCGGGCGGCCGCGTGATCGTCAGCGGGGTGGGAAAGAGCGGGATCATCGGCCGGAAGATCGCCGCCACGCTCACGTCCACGGGCACGCCCGCCATGTTCCTCCACCCCGTGGAGGGGCTCCACGGCGACCTGGGGATCGTCGGTCGGGAGGACGTGGCTCTCCTCATCTCCAAGAGCGGCGGGTCGGACGAGCTGGCCGGGCTGGTGGAATTTCTCAGCCGGTCCGGTGTATCCATGATCGCCATGACCGGCAGGGCCGACTCGGCGCTGGCCCGTGCCGCCCGGGTGGTCCTGGACTGCTCGGTTCTGGAGGAGGCGTGCCCCATGGACCTGGCGCCCACCACCTCGACCACCGTCACCCTGGCCATGGGCGATGCGCTGGCGGTCGCGCTGCTGCTGAGGAAGGGCTTCAGCCGCGAGGACTTCGCCCGGCTCCACCCCGGGGGGACCCTCGGTCGGAAGCTCACGCTCCGGGTGCGCGACGTGATGGTGGCCGACGAGGCGCTCCTTCCGACGATCGGCAAGGACGAGGGGATGAGGCGGTGCGTGGTGCTGCTCGCGGAGATGCGCGGGACCGTCATCGTCACGGACGCCGGACGACGGGTCATCGGCGTCGTGACGGCGGGGGACCTGACGCGGCTCATGGAGAGGCGCGATGACGTGCTGGACGTGCCAGTGAGGGATGTCATGAACGAGAACCCGAAAGTGATCGCGCCCGATACGCTGGCGGCTGCCGCGGTCTTCCAGATGGAGACCCACGGCATCATGGCGCTCCCGGTGGTCGACGCCGAGCGGCGCCTCCGTGGCATCGTCCACCTCCACGACCTCATGCGGGCGGGAGCGGTATGAGCCCGCGTCCCTGGATCCTGGCCGCCGCGATCGTGGCGACGGCCGCCTGCGGCGAGGAGGGTCCCGTGTCCGGTCGGGATTTCCAGGACCTGCCCGCCGACCAGGTCATGTTCGACGCGGCGTACGACATCAAGGACATGGGAACGCTCCGGGCACGGCTCAACTCCGACACCGCATACGTGTTCGAGGACTCCGCCCGCATCCTGTGGCGCCCCGTCGACCTGAACCTCTTCGACACCGACGGCGCCCAGACCGCCCACCTGACCTCGCGCGAGGGGACGCTGGACACCCGCACGAACATGATGGTCGCCACCGGCAACGTGGTGCTCGTCACGACGCAGGGGGACCGGCGGATCCTCACCGAGGAGCTCCACTACGACCCCCGCACCGGCCGCATCTGGAGCGACCTGCCCACGGTGGTGTTCGAAGGGGAGACCCGCCTCGAGGGGCAGGGCTTCTCGTCCGATGAAGACATGCAGAACATCGAGGTCTTCAAGGGCACGGGCGAGAACATCCGCATCGAGTTCTGACCATGCGCGGCTGGCGCGGCTTCGTCCTCGGCGCGCTCCTGGTCTTCGCGGCCCCCGTGGCTGCGGCGGCACAGGCACGGGTCTGCGATCTGGTACAGGCCGCCGATTACGCGCAGATCACCAACGCCAGCGGCGAGAGCGTCTGGTACTTCCGCGACCCCGTGCGCCTCCGCTGTACCGGCAATGTGACGCTCGCCGCCGACAGCGCGGTCTACAACCGCAGTCAGGGCGAGATGGAGCTGATCGGGGCGGTCGCATACCGCGACAGCGCGAACCAGCTCACGGCGGACTGGGCGAACTACGTCGGCCGGCTCGAGCAGCTGCTCGCCCGCGGCAATGTCGTACTGACCGACCTCCGGGACGGCTCCGTGGTCACCGGACAGGAGCTCCAGTACCTGCGGGAGATGCCCACCCGGCCCCTGTCCCAGGTCGTCATGCGCGGGGGCCGGCCACGCGCGGTCCTGAGGGAAGCCCGGCCGCAGCCGTCGGGCCGGGCTCCCGCGGTTCCTCCTCCGGCCGCCGATACCGCCGCTCCCGTCGAGATCACGGCGGACCGGCTCGAGTTCCTCGGGGACAGCCTCTTCCTCGCGCGCGGACGGGTCGAGATCGAGCGCGGGGCGACGACCGGGGCCTCCGACTCGGCGCGCTACGACCAGCCCTCCGAGCGGCTCACTCTCCTCGGGCGCGCCCACGTCCGGGACGACCGCTACCGCCTCGAAGGCGAGCGGATCGACGCGTTCGTCCGGGGAGAGGTGCTGCGGGAAGTCCGCGCCGAGGTGCGCACCAGCCTGGTCTCCGCCGAGCTCACCGTCCGCTCGGAGCGCCTCCGCATCGGCTTCGTGGAAGGCGCCCTAGACCGGCTCGAGGCCTGGAATCCACTGGCCATGGCCGCTCCCCGAGATTCCGCCGCACCGCCCGCGGAGCGCGCCGTCGCCCTCGCCGAGGATTTCCGCCTCAGGGCGGACTCCATCGACGCCATCGCCGACTCGGGACGGATCCGGGAAGTCCGCGCCATCGGCCACGGCTACGGCGAGCGGCGCCTCGACTCACTCGCGGTCGACGTTCCCGCCATGGTCGCCCGCGACTGGATCCAGGGCGACACCATCATCGGCTACTTCGCGGATGTTTCACGGGCCATGCCCGAAGACAGCGCCGTCGATGGCGCGGCCCCCTCCGACGATTTCGCAGACCCGTCCCGGATCCGCGGGCCGGAGGGTGCCCAGGCGGAGAGCGGGGACTCGGTCGAGGTCGTGCTCGAGCGCGTCGTCGTCATCGGCGGCAGCTCCCCGGCTCTCTCGCTCTACCGCATGGAGCCGGGCGCCGACGGGGAGCGGGGTGCCATCAACTTCATGAAAGCGAGACGGATCATCCTCTTCATGACCGAGGGCGACGTGGACAGAGTGGAGGCGGACGGGCCCATGGACGGCGTTTACCTCGACCCGGTGAACGTACGCCGCACACCGGCGCCGGCGGCTCCCCCCACCGCAGCCGGCGGTCGCGACCGATGAGCGGAGTCGAGCGCCTCCGGCGGTTCGTCTCCGAGATCCCCCGTCACGACGGCTCCGTCGCCCTGGCCGTGCTGGAGCTCTTCCGCGTCGCCAACGACGCGGGCGTGGCCGATCGCAGCGACTGGGTCATGGCCGTCCGCGCCAGTCACGCGCGCCTCTCGCCCGACCGCGGCGTCATCGCTCCCTCCTCCCAGACGGAGATGGACGCGTCCGAGCAGCTCGCCCGCTACCTCCGCGACCACGTGCTCTCCCGCACCACGGCTCAGGGGATCGCGCGCGTCGAGCCCGAAGGCGCGGAGCCGTGGCAGCGCGTCCGCATCTACTCCGCCGTCTGGGCCGAGGTCGCGCCCAACCGCGACGCCGTCCTTGCGCAGTTGGAGCCGATGGTACAGTTCTTGTTAAGAGAGGACCCGCGTCCACCCGCACAGGCCAGACCCGAAAACGCGCCGCGCCGCCACACGGACAGCACCCTTCGAGCCGATTCGCTCGTTAAGGTGTACCGGAAGCGGAAGGTCGTAAACGAGGTCACCATAAAGGTTTCGCAGGGGGAGATCGTCGGCCTCCTCGGGCCCAACGGGGCGGGGAAGACGACGACCTTCTACATGGTCGTCGGACTGATCCGGCCGGACCGCGGGAAGGTCTTCCTGGACGACCGGGAGCTCACCGAGACGCCGATGTACAAGCGGGCGCAGGTGGGCGTCGGATACCTGGCGCAGGAGCCTTCCATCTTCCGGAAGCTGTCGGTCGAGGACAACATCCTCGCCATCCTGGAGACGATGGGGTTGCCGAGGAAGGAGCGGCTGGCCCGGCTGGATGCGCTGCTGGACGAGTTGGGGCTCAAGCCCCTCAGGAAGGCCAAAGCCTACTCGCTGTCCGGCGGCGAGCGGCGCCGGCTCGAGATCACCCGCGCTCTCGTCAGCAGGCCGAAGTTCATGCTGCTCGATGAGCCGTTCGCAGGGGTCGACCCGATCGCCGTGCACGACATTCAGCAGATCGTCGCGGACCTCCGGCACCGGGGGATCGGCGTGATCATCAGTGACCACAACGTGGAGCAGACTCTGGAGATCGTGGACAGGGCATACATCATGTACGACGGGCGGGTTCGGGTCTCCGGCACCGTTGCCGAGCTGGTCTGGAACGACGACGTCGCTGAAATCTACTTCGGCCCGACACTGACGGGCCGGATGCGGCAAAGATATCTCAAGCCGGAGACCGTATGAGCATCAAGACCGGCCTCTATCAGGGCACCCACCTCAAGCAGGAGATGAAGATCAATCCTCGCCTGTACCAGGCGATGGACCTGCTCTACATGCCCCTGATGGACCTTCAGCAGCACATCAAGCAGGAGATGCTCAACAACCCGTTCCTCGACCTCGAGGAGCCGCTCGTCGACGCCGAGGACCTCAAGGGAGACGAGGAGAAGGAGAAGGACAAGGACGAGGAGATCGACTGGGAGGAGATCCTCCTGGACGGGTTCGACGCGGGTGGCCGGAAGCAGGAGTACGAGCAGAAGGAGTACTACGAGCCGGTGCGGGTGGAGACCCGCGACCTGGCCGATCACCTGGCCGATCAGCTCAAGCTGATGCGACTGTCCCCGCGCGAGGTGCTTCTGGGCGAGGAGATCATCGGCAACATCGACGACGACGGCTACCTGGTGTGCCCGCTCGAGGAAGTGGTGGAGCGGCTGAACGAGTGGGTGGACGATGCCGGCGAGGAGTGGGCCGTCGACGGCGAGCCGCTGGAGAAGTTCACGGTCGAGGAGGCGGAGAAGAGCCTGGAGATGATCCAGCGTTTCGACCCGCCGGGGATCGGCGCCCGGGACCTTCGGGAGTGCATCCTCCTCCAGCTCCAGGACCTGGAGCTCGAAGACACGCTGACGTACCGGATCGTCCGGGACTATTTCGACCAGCTCATCAACCACCGCTGGTCCGAGATCTCGAAGGAGCTCTCGATCACGCCGAAGGAGGTCCAGACCGCGGCGGACGAGATCGCCAAGCTGGATCCGAAGCCCGGGCTCAAGTACGCGGCTCCGCCGGACAACTACATCACGCCGGACCTGATCGTCGAGAAGATCGATGGCGAGTACCACGTCTTCCTGAACGACACGAGCCTGCCGCGGCTGAAGCTCTCGCGGACCTATCGGGAGATCGCGCGGGACAAGAGCAAGTTCAAGGGCGAGAACAAGGAGTTCATCAGCAACAAGCTGAACAGCGCCAACTGGATGATCCAGGCCATCGAGCAGCGCCGTCAGACGATGCTGAAGGTGATGAACTTCATCGTCGACCGGCAGCGGGAGTTCTTCGAGCGCGGCGTCCAGTACCTCAAGCCGCTCACGCTGCGGGAGGTGGCCGAGGTCATCGAGATGCACGAGTCCACGGTCTCGCGGGTCACGAACGAGAAGTTCGTCCAGACGCCGCGCGGCGTGCTG
>JAHWKI010000354.1 GCA_019347975.1 Gemmatimonadota bacterium | reverse complement strand
AGCCTGAAGCAGTGAGGATCGAGGTCCTGCACGGGCCGAACCTGAACCTTCTCGGGACGCGGGAGCCGGCGCTCTACGGCACGGCGACGCTCCCGGAGGTGGACGAGCGGCTGGAGCGGCTGGGGACGGAGCTCGGGGCGGAGGTGGCCGCGTACCAATCGAACCATGAAGGCGCGCTGGTGGACCGGGTCCAGGCGACCGCGCCGGAGACGGACGGGTACGTCGTCAACGCGGGCGGCTTCACCCACACGAGCGTGGCGCTGCGGGACGCGCTGACCGGCGTGGCGCGGCCATTCGTCGAGGTGCACGTAACGAACATCCATGCGCGCGAGCCGTTCCGGCGGGAGTCCCTGCTGGCGCCGATGGCCGTGGGCACGGTCACGGGGTTCGGCGCGGATGGTTATCTGCTGGCGCTGCGAGGGCTGGTCCGGCACCTGCAGCGGTTGGATCGGGGGTAAACGTGGCCAGAGGACAGCCGGCGACAGTGGAGGCGGATTTGGGTGCTAAGGAGCGGAACCCCGAAGCGGGGGGCGAGGCCCGTGCCGGCCGAGGCGATGCCGCCGCGGTCGCGTCGACGGGTCAGACGGCGGTCGACCTGGACTTCGTCCGCGGTCTGATCGAGGCGGTGGACCGGAGCGGGATCGACTCGCTGGAGATCACGCGGGCCGGGACGCGCGTGAAGATCAGCAAGACGCCACCCGCCGCCGCCGCGCCGGCCATGGTGTACGGCGGCCCGGCCCCCATGCCCATGGCGCCCGCGCAGCAGTCGCAGACCGCCCCGTCGGCCGCGCCGGCGGCGGGAGCGGAGGCGGCGTCGGCAGACGGTGGGGAGGAGACCGGGTCGGCCTCGGCGAAGGGGCTGCTCGAGGTGAAGTCGCCGATGGTGGGGACGTTCTACCGCGCGCCCGCGCCCGAGGCCCCGCCGTACGTGGAGGTGGGGACGCGCGTGAGCAAGGGTCAGACGCTGTGCATCCTCGAGGCGATGAAGCTGATGAACGAGCTGGAGGCCGAGGTGGAGGGGGTGGTCCGGGAGGTCCTGATCGACAACGCCGAGCCGGTGGAGTACGGCCAGGTGCTCTTCCGTATCGACCCCAGCGGCTGAACGCGGGCCGTTGATGTTTCGAAAGGTACTCATCGCGAACCGGGGGGAGATCGCCCTCCGGGTCATCCGCGCCTGCCGCGAGCTGGGCATCCGCACCGTCGCAGTGTACTCGGAGGCGGACCGGGAGTCGCTTCACGTGCGGTTCGCCGACGAGGATGTCTGCATCGGCCCCCCGCCCGCCCGGGACAGCTATCTGAACATCCCCCGCATCATCGCCGCGGCGGAGATCACCGGTGCGGATGCCATCCATCCCGGATACGGCTTCCTCGCCGAGAACGCGGAGTTCGCGGAGATCTGCGACCGTTCGGAGCTGGTCTTCATCGGTCCGACGGCAGACCAGATCCGGCGCATGGGCGACAAGGCGCGGGCGCGGGAGACGATGATGGAGGTGGGGGTGCCCGTGGTGCCGGGGAGCGACGGCGCGGTGGAGGACCCGGAGCGGGCGCTGGAGGTCGCGAAGGACATCGGCTTCCCGGTCCTCATCAAGGCGGCGGCAGGGGGCGGCGGGAAGGGGATGCGGGTGGCGCCGGACGAGACGACGTTCGCCAAGGCGTTCCAGGCGGCGCAGAACGAGGCGCAGGCGGCGTTCGGGAACGGCTCCGTGTACCTGGAGAAGTACCTGGCCCGGCCGCGGCACATCGAGATCCAGGTCCTCGGGGACACCCACGGGCGAGTGGTGCACCTGGGGGAGCGGGAGTGCTCGATCCAGCGCCGGCACCAGAAGCTGATCGAGGAATCGCCCTCGCCGGCGCTCACGCCGAAGCTGCGGGAGAAGATGGGCGAGGCGGCGGTGAAGGGGGCGAAGGCGATCGACTACCGCGGCGCCGGGACGATCGAGTTCCTGCTGGACCAGGACGGGAGCTTCTATTTCATGGAGATGAACACCCGGATCCAGGTGGAGCACCCGGTGACGGAGCTGGTCACGGGCGTGGACCTGATCAAGGAGCAGATCCGGATCGCGGCCGGGGAGAAGCACTCGCTGCCGGACGA
>JAHWKI010000353.1 GCA_019347975.1 Gemmatimonadota bacterium | reverse complement strand
TCGCCGAAGGAGAAGTTCCCGAGCATCTCGAAGAAGGTGTGGTGCCGCGCCGTCCGGCCCACCTCCTCCAGGTCGTTGTGCTTGCCGCTCACCCGGAGACACTTCTGCGATGTGGTCGCGCGCGGGACGCCGGCGGGCTCCTCGCCGAGGAACACGCGCTTGAACTGGACCATCCCGGCGTTCGTGAACATGAGCGTGGGATCGTCCCTGGGAACGAGCGGCGAGCTCGGTCGGATCTCGTGACCGTGCCGCTCGAAGAACGTCAGGAATTTGCTGCGGATGTCGTCGGACTTCATGCTCGTTTCGTCTGTGCGCCGCCCTTCTCCTCCCGGGCGCCGCAATATAGGATGCGCGACGGACCGGCGCGAAGCGGCCGCTCCGGCGGCGAGCTCCGCCGTGAAGGTCTTCGGATTCGCGCTCGTATGGAGCCCGGGTTCCCCCGACAGGAGGAGAATGCGATGTGGCAGCTCAGGGTTTCCCCCTCGTGGCGCGGTCTGGCCCTCACGATGTTGCTCCCGCTGGCCGGCTGCGCCGAGGGCGGCGGCGAGTGGCAGGGCAGCGTCACGGACAGCGCCGGAGTCCGGATCGTCACCAACACCGGCGGCGGCCTGTGGGCTCCGTCTGCCGGCTGGACCGTCGAGGAGGATCTCCGGATCGGCTCGGCCGAGGGAGAGGCGGAGTACCAGTTCGGCCAGATCGCCGGGATCGATGTCGCATCCGACGGGCGCATCTTCATCCTGGATCAGCAGGCGCGCGACGTCCGGGTCTTCGACCAGGACGGGCGGTTCATCGCCCGCATGGGCAAGGCCGGCTCGGGGCCGGGCGAGCTCGGGCAGGGCGCGGGCCCCGTTTTCGTCGGGCCGGGCGACACGGTCTCGGTCCCCGATGTCGGGCAGCAGAGGGTCACCCGCTACACCGCGGCGGGCGAGCCTGCCGGCAGCTTCCCCGTATCCATGGCCGACGGCATCGCCGTGAAATGGATGGAAGCGCCGGACGGCGACCTGGTCCAGCAGGCGATGATCATGGCGCTCCCCAACCAGCCGAGCGTCGAGCCCCGTAACCTCCTCCTTCGGCGGGACCCCCGCGGCGAGATCACCGACACGCTCATGATCATGCCGGCGGGCCAGACCATGGACTTCAGCGGCGGTCAGCCGCGGATGACGCTCTTCGCCCCCGAGCCCATGTGGGCCGTCGGACCCCAGGGACACCTCGTCTACGGCAACAACTCCGTCTACCGTCTCGAGATCTTCGGTCCCGGGGGCGAGCTCGAGCGGGTCATCTCGAAGGACCGGGAGCGGAATCCGATCACCGAGACCGACCAGGAGGAGTTCCGCCGTGCCATTCGCGAGGCGTGGGAGCAGGCCGGAATGCCGCCCCAGGCGATGGACATGATGGGCCAGGCGCTCCGGTTCGCCGAGTACTACCCGGCCTACGCGAACCTCTTCGGCGGACCGGCGGGCTCCGTGTGGGTCCAGAGCGTACAGTCCCCCGAGGACGTCCGCGAGAGCGGCGCCACGTTCGATCTCCAGGACATCGGCGGGCCCGAATGGGAGATCTTCGACGCTGAAGGTCGCCTCCTGGGCGTGGTCCGCATGCCGCCGCGCTTCACCCCGCTGCTCTTCCGGGACGATCACATCTACGGCGTCCTCCGCGATGACCTCGACATCCAGTATGCCACGCGGATGCGCGTCTCGCGGCCGGAGATCCAGCAGGCGGCGAGCGACTAGCGGACCCTTCCGTCCCCACACACAGGAGAGCGCCGCCGGGCTCGCCCGGCGGCGCTCCTGATCGGTCCACCCCCTGAATCCCGCTCAGTCCTCCGACGCCTCCTCGTCCTCCTCCGACGCCGCCTGAGCCTTCTTCATCCCGAGCTCCGCCCGAACCTTCCCTTCGATCTCCGCCGCGAGCTCCGCGTTCTCACGCAGGAAGGCCTTCGCGTTCTCCCGACCCTGCCCCAGCCGCGTCTCCCCGTACGAGTACCACGCCCCCGACTTGTCGACGATGTTGAGCTCCGCGCCGAGGTCGATCAACAGCCCGGTGTGGCTGATCCCCTCGTTGTACATGATGTCGAACTCCGCCTGCCGGAACGGCGGC
>JAHWKI010000352.1 GCA_019347975.1 Gemmatimonadota bacterium | reverse complement strand
CAGCGGGGCGTGATCTGGTGGGCCGCGATCCACCGCCACCACCACAAGCATTCGGACACGGAGCTGGACGTGCACTCGCCGGTGCACCGCAGCTTCCTGTACTCGCACGTGGGCTGGATCTTCGCGAAGCGGGACGACACGCCGGACTACTCGACGGTCAATGACCTGATGGCGTACCCGGAGCTGCGCTTCCTGGAGCGGTTCCATCACCTGCCCTGGGTCATAGTGGCCGCGCTGTTCCTGATCTTCGGGGGCTGGCAGGCGCTGGTGGTGGGCTGGATCTGGAGCACGCTGCTGCTCTATCACGGCAGCTTCTCCATCAACTCGCTGGCGCACGTGCACGGGAACCAGCGCTACGTCACGGGGGACGACTCCCGGAACAACTGGTGGCTGGCGGTCATCACGATGGGAGAGGGCTGGCACAACAACCACCACGCCTACCAGAGCTCGACGCGGCAGGGGTTCCGGTGGTACGAGTGGGACCTGACATACTACACGCTCAAGGTGCTGTCCTGGTTCCGGATCGTCTGGGACCTGCGCTCTCCGCCGGAGGAGATCGTCAACAACGAGCGGCGTCTCGGTCGGCGCGTCGTCGAGCAGGTGGCGCTCCAGCTCGCGGAGACGTTCCCGGTGGAAGGGATGGCCGCGCAGCTGCGTGCGGCCTGGGACCAGGTGCCGGACCTCCAGGAGGTGCGCCAGGACCTCGCCGGCCGCTATGACAGCGCGAAGCTGCGCGCTGGCGAGGCCCGGGAGTACCTGGCGGGTCGGCTTGCCGCCATGCACCTCCCCCACGTCCCGACGATGGACGAGATGCGGCAGCGCGTGCAGAACAGCTTCTCGCACGTGCCCGAGGTTTCCATCGACGACGTCGCCGAGCGGTCGCGGCAGATCCTGCTCGAGGCGCTGTCGATCCGCCTGCTGGACGGCCCGGAGCCTCTGAAGGCTTGAGGCCCGCGGCGGAGGCTCCGCGGTTCCGCCGGCTCGTCGCGGCCGCCGTGGTGGCGGCCGCGATCCCGGCGGGGGTCGCGGCACAGGGAGGCCCGTCCGCTCCGGCCGGGCCTCTCTTCATCGTGGGCGGCGGCAGCCAGCCGGACGCCCTGGTCACCGCCTTCATCGACATGGCCGGCGGTCCCGGTGCGGCCCGGATCGCGGTGATCCCGCTGGCCAGCTCGGACCCCGCCCGGTCCGGCGCCGGAAAGGTCGAGCACCTCCGGGAGTTCGGCGCGGACGCGTTCGTGCTCCTGACCTCCGGCGACAGCGCCGCCGATCCGGCCATCCGAGACCGGCTCAACGGCGCGACCGGGATCTGGTTCACCGGCGGCGACCAGTCGCGCATCACCGCCGCGCTGGACGGGACGGCGCTGCTGGCGGCGATCCGGGAGTGGAACCTCCGGGGCGTGCCCATCGGCGGGACGTCCGCGGGAGCGGCCATCATGTCGCCGCTGATGATCACCGGCAGCCAGGTCCTCGCGGGCGAGGATACGATCGGCTATCACGGGGACACCTTCTCGCGGATCGCCCGCGAAGCCATCGAGGTGGTCCCCGGCTTCTCGCTCCTCCCCCGCGTGATCGTGGATCAGCACTTCGTCCGCCGGGAGCGCCACAACCGGCTGATCAGCGCGGTCCTCGAGCGGCCCGACCATATCGGCGTCGGGATCGACGAATCCACTGCCCTGGAAGTGAGCGCCGCGGGGCGCTGGCGCGTCCACGGAGCCAGCGTGGTCGTGGTCTACGACGCGCGCCAAGCCACCGTATCCGCCCGCGATGCCGAGGTCCTCGGCGCCGCGGGCATCAAGCTGCACATCCTCCCTCCGGGCAGCACGTACGACCCCCGGAGCGGCACCGTCACCATCGCGACTCGAGCCCCCTGAGATCATGCCCAACCGTACCGCCACCGTCGAGACCAACCACGGCACCCTCGAGATCGAGCTGTTCGAGGATCGCGCCCCGAAGACCACGAAGAACTTCATCGACCTCGCTGAAAAGGGCTTCTACGACGGTGTCGTCTTCCACCGGATCATCGAGGGCTTCATGATCCAGGGCGGCGACCCGACCGGGACCGGCCGCGGCGGCCCCGGCCACACCATCGAGGACGAGTTCCACCC
>JAHWKI010000351.1 GCA_019347975.1 Gemmatimonadota bacterium | reverse complement strand
TACATCAACACCGACGCGAGCGGGCGCGGCTTCCTGGGGGTGGGCGGCTCCCACACCCTCGAGCGCTTCATCAACGACATCGCCGCCGACGTCGGCGACCCGCAGACGGGCGTCACCGTCCAGCAGCGGCTCCGCGCCGCGCGCGCCGTGGGCGGCGACGACGTCCTCGGCTCCGGCGACCTCCCCATCGCGCCACTGGGCTCCGGCTCCGACTACACGCCCTTCCTCCAGCACCTGGGCATCGCGTCCCTCAACCTGGGCTTCGGCGGCGAGAGCGGCGGCGGATCCTACCACTCCCAGTACGACTCGTTCGAGCACTACACGCGCTTCGGCGACCCCGGCTTCCAGTACGGCGTCACCCTCGCGAAGATCGCCGGCCGCGCCACCCTCCGGCTCGCCAACGCCGACGTGATCCCGCTCCGCTTCACGAACTTCGCCGACCGCGTCGATGGATACCTCGACGAGGTGAAGGCGCTGGCCGAGCGGGTGCGGACGGACGCGGACCGGCGAAATCGCCTCGTCGCCATGGACGCCTACCGCCTCGCCGCGGACCCGAAGGAGACCTACGTCGCACCGGACTCCCTGGTACCGGTGCCGCACATCAACTTCGCCCCGCTCGAGAACGCCGTCGACGCCCTCGAGCGCGCCGCCGCCGCGTACGACGACGCCGCGGCCGCCGCCCTCGACCGAGGCATCGATGCCGCCACCGCCGACCGCGTGAACGCTCTGCTGATCCGCACCGAGCGGCTCATGACCCGCGAGGACGGACTCCCGCGCCGGCCGTGGTTCCGTCACATGATCTACGCGCCGGGCTTCTACACGGGCTACGGCGTGAAAACCCTGCCGGGCGTCCGCGAGGGGCTGGAAGAGGAAGGCTACGACGAGGCCGAGGCCTTCGCCGGGCACATCGCCGACCGGCTCCGCGCCGTGACCGCGGCGATCCGGGACGCTACCGTGCTGCTTCAGTAAGGCGACCGGCACGGCCCGGGGCGCGAGGGAGAGCTATTTCACCACGGAGTCACGGAGGCCACCGAGAAACGCCAACCGAGTTCCGGGATGCGCGACCGGGCAGGCGTGTACGGCACCTCCTGATGTGTGGTGCCGGCGCTGACAGGGATTTGGACGACTCCCTATGGCCGCCGCCGCCGTCAACCCACCACGCATAACGCCTTTCCCGGCGCGGACCGGTGGGCTGGCGACAAATAATTCTGGTAACCCACCAGGGATGGGGTCTCCCCGGGGGACGTGGTCGGTTGGCGGCGAATAGGGCCGTGAAGTCGGCACATCAGGCTCCGCGACCGCCGTGGTGATTTTCCGCCCGCGTCGCCCCCGACTTGCGCGCGCCCGATACATGCGTTACGCATATATGCACCACACATCCTGGAGCGCATCATCATGGACCGGCGACGCCGCGACACCTCTTCCTTCCTCCCCCTCCGACCGGTGGAGTTCCATGTCCTGCTGAGCCTGGCGGCGGGGGAGCGGCACGGGTACGGGATCATCCAGGACGCGGAGGCGCGCGGCGACACGTCGCCACTGGACGTGGGGACGCTCTACCGTGCGCTCCGTCGGATGCGGGAGCAGGGGTTGATCGCGGAGGCGGCGGCCCCGTCGTCGGAGTCGTCCACGGACGAGCGGCGGAACTATTACCGGCTCACGGCGCTGGGGCTGGAGGTCGGGCGTGCCGAGGCGCGGCGGCTGGAGAGCCTGACCCGGGCAGCGCGGGCCGGCGGGCTGCTGAAGGGTGTGGCGTGAGCGGCCGGGAGATCGGCCCCGGGGGGGATCGTCTGCTCCGCCTGCTGCTCCGGCTGTACCCGGAGGATTTCCGGGACGAGATGGGGGACGACTGGCTGGAGGCGTACCGCCGGCGCGCGTCGGCTTCGGCCGGGGGCATCGGGTTGGGCTTCTGGGCGCGTGCCGTCGCCGACTCGGTGCGGAACGGCGTGGGCGAGCGGCTGCGTCCGGCGGTGACGTGGCGGCGGCGCGGGAGCTGGGGGCGGGACGCCCAGCGAGCCGCCCGTCGTCTGGTGCGGGCGCCGGCGTTCACGCTGGCGACGGTGGGGACGCTGACGGTGGGGCTGGGCGCGTTCGCGGTGGTGTGGAGCGCGGTGGACAACGTGCTGCTGGAGCCGCCG
>JAHWKI010000350.1 GCA_019347975.1 Gemmatimonadota bacterium | reverse complement strand
CGACCGGGACCGGCCGCGGCGGCCCCGGCCACACCATCGAGGACGAGTTCCACCCCGAGCTCCGCCACGACGAGGCCGGGCTCCTCTCCATGGCCAACGCCGGTCCCGACACCGGCGGCTCCCAGTTCTTCATCACCCTCGCGCCCACCCCCTGGCTCGACCGGAAGCACGCCATCTTCGGCAAGGTGACCTCGGGCATGGACGTGGTGCGGAAGATCGGCGGGCTGGAGACCGATCGCTCCGATCGGCCGAAGGAAGAGGTGCGGATGGAGAAGGTGAGCATCTCCTAGGCCGGTTCGCGCCCCTCGAAGAGCGCCCGCAACCGCGCGAGCAGCTCATCGCGCACCGCCCGGAACGCCTCCATCTCCTCTCCCGGGGTGGAGCCGGCGCCGGCGGGGTCCGGCAGCGGCCAGTGGATGCGCAGGGTCGGCTGCAGCCAGGTGGGGCAGGCCTCCTCCGCGCAGAGCGTGATCACCACCTCCGGAGGGATCCCCTCGATCTGGTCCATTCCCTTGGCCGACTGCCCCGTGATGTCGATGCCGATCTCCCGGAGCGCCTCGATGGCCTGAGGCCGCACCCGCGTCGGCTGTGACCCGGCGGAGGCGATCCGGACATCGGCCGGAGCCAGCGACCGGGCGATCCCCTCCGCCATCTGGCTCCGCGCCGAGTTGGCCACGCAGAGGAAGAGGATGTGGCGCGGCCCGGCCTCGCGGATGCGCGCGACATCGTCCCGCCACGCCGCCGCGTCCGCTCCTTCCGCTTCGCCCGTTCGCGCGCGGCCTCCGGCTGGATCCCGACTCATGAAACCTCCCCTGCGTATGTGGTCAGCAGCAGTGCGGGCCCGTGCTCGCCGCCTCGGCGTCGCGCCGCAACCCGCCCACGAACGTCTCGAGCTCCGCCAGCGCGTCCGGGACCAGGCTGTAATACGACCACCGCCCCGCCCGCCGATCGGTCACCAGCCCCGCCTCCCGCAGCACCTTCAGATGGTGCGAGAGCAGCGATTGCCCCGCGTCCATCTCCGCCGTCAGGTCGCACACGCAGTGCTCCCCGCTCCGCAGGATCTCCAGGATGCGCAGGCGCTTCTCCTCGGACAGCGCGGCCAGCATCGCGAGAGGGGGCGCCGCCGCGGTCGTGTCGGTCATCGGGATTCCTCCAGGTTCAGCACCATCACCGCCGCGCTCGAGGGGCACGCGGTCGTGAACTCCACGCTCTCCCGCACGGCGGCCGGGACGGACTCACGGTCCGCGGGTCGGAAGCCGTGGCGCGGGAAGTACGACTCCGCCGTCGTCGTCAGCAGGTACACCGACCGCGCACCGGCCGCGGCCGCGGACTCCAGCGCCCGCGCCGTCAGCAGGGCTCCGAGACCGGTGCCCCGGGCTGATTCGGCGACGGCCACGGAGCGCAGGAGCGCGGCGTCGCCGTAACGCTCAAGCCCCGCCACACCCGCGATGCCGCCGTCCCGCTCCGCCACCACGAAATCGCCCAGGTGCTCCGCCACTCCGTCCGTCGGCAGCGCGGACCTCTCCAGGAGCGCCAGCACCGCCGCGATGTCGGCGGACGACGCCCCGCGGACCGTCACTCCGTCAGCCACAGCAGCCAGGGGCGCAGCAGCCCCCCTCCGGCGTCACCCCCGCCGCGACCTGCGCCGGCTTCCTCGCCCGCACGAACGCCGACACCACCCGCCCATCCAGCTCAGCGGACAGATGGTCGACGTCCAGCCCGGCTTCCTCCAGCCAGATCCGGGCATCCTCGGGGTGATACTCGCGCGTCACCTCCAGGCTCGCCTCCTCGAAGCCGGACCGCGACAGCAGCGTCAGGAACTCGTTCTCCTCCAGCGCGCCCGCGACGCACCCGACCCACAGCTCCATGTTGCGCCGCACCTCCGCGGGCAGGTGCCCCCGCAGCACCACGTCCGACACCGCGAACCGACCGCCCGGCTTCAGCACGCGGAACGCTTCCGCGAGCACGCGCGCCTTGTCCGCCGAAAGGTTGATCACGCAGTTCGAGATGATCACGTCCACGCTCTCGTCCGCCAGCGGGATCGCCTCGATCTCACCCTTCAGGAATTCCACGTTCGACACCCCCGCCTCCGCCGCGTTGCGACGCGCCAGCTCCAGCATCTCGTCCGTCATGTCCAGCCCGTACGCCTTCCCCGTCGG
>JAHWKI010000349.1 GCA_019347975.1 Gemmatimonadota bacterium | reverse complement strand
CCCAGCCGGAGCTCTCCCGTCCACGGGCTCATCGTGGAATCAGGCGCCGGAGCCGTTCGCGGGCATTCGCGTTCTCGGGATTCAGCTCGAGGCTGCGCCGATAGCTCCGGATCGCCGCCGCGTCCTGGCGCAGCAGCATCTGCGCTTCGCCGAGGCTGTCGAACGTGTTGGCCGAGCCAGGATAGAGGCGGGTGTTGAGGTCGAAGACCGCTCGGGCGTTCTCGAGCTGGCCGAGCTCGATCAACCGGTAGCCGATCCCGTTCAGGACCGGTTCCCTGAACGGCACCCACGAAGAGTCCGCGGACCTGGCCGCCATGATCAGCGAGTCTGCCTCCGCGACATCCCCGCGCAGGATCAGCTCCGCGAGCTGCGCCCGCGAAGGAGGCGGGCGGTGCCCCTTGCGCCAGCGCGTCTCGATGAGTCCTTCGGGAACCCCGACAGCGGCCGGTTCCGAGCGGATGAATGCCAGCGCTTCGGCATCCCGCTTGACGTGCGCGTCGAGGAAGCGCCGGGCGTACCGGTTCGTCCAGGCGTGACCCGCGCGAACCTGCTCTGGCGTTCCCCGTACGTGCTGGTTCTTCGCCCCCAGAGCGGTGTGGATCATCGCCAGCACACTGAAATCCACATGGTGCATGTGCGCCACGGGAGCAATGTAGACATCCGAATACCGCACCTTATCCAGGAACGCGTACCCGCTGCGAAACGACCCCGTGTGCAGCGCGAGGAGCGGAGCGTGCAGGCGTGAGGGATCGTAGTACGGAGAGCCCTCCAGGAGCGGGCTCGGCGTGGGTCCCTGCATCCCAGAGCCGTCGAAGGTGATCACGGCATCCACCGTTGGGTTCTTCATGGCCAGGAGCACGGCCGCCATTGCCCCGCGGCTGAAGCCGATGATCCCGAGATCCCGGATTTCCACGGAGGGGAGCGTGCTGACCCGGTCCAGGGCGAACTCGATGTCCCGTAGGTGGCTCTCGTGGAGCCGGCGGTCTCCGTAATCGAGGGTGGCCGCCAGGTCGATCGATCTCGATGGGACCGAGACGACGACGTAGCCGTGGCTGGCGAGGTACTCGCCGGTGAGGGCCATGTCGGTCGGAGATCCGCCCGCACCCTGGGCAAGAACGACGAGCGGGTATCTCCCCTCCGCGGGAGGGGCGTCTAGCCGAGCCCGCATCACGGTCCTCAGCAACGGCGGCCAGGCGTCCTCGGGGATGCCTTCCATGATGCCCCACGTGGCCCAGTCGCGGAGAGCCTCCTGCCGCTGCGTGGCGGTGGGGGGACCCTCCTCCATCCAATCTGCCGCCACGAAGGTCCGGCGGCGGAGCTGGATGTAATCGGCGAGAGTTACGGCGGTCCCTCCCTCGGGTCCGGCGGGATACCACCTCGCGATCTGGATATGCCGCGCGATCGGCCGGGTCTCCGGAGATCCATCGAGCGTGCGCTCCGGCCATTCCGGGCGCGAGTGATCCCGGTCGTACGCGACGTGGAACCCTACCGCGAAGGGTCCCGGCTCCAGCTCGCCCCAGATCGGATGCTCCTGGGCGGAGGCGGACGCCGAGAGAAGCAAAGCTGCCAGGGCAGCGGACCGGATGCACGACCGCGAGCGCATTGCCATGGGATCCCCAGGTGAGAGTGGCGCCTTGAACCGACGCGCCGATCGGGGCTCACGGTACAGCCGCGGATCGTCTGGAGTCCAGCCTCATCACCCCGCTTTCGGGGGAGAAGGGCAGGTCGCGCAACCGGCAGCTCACCGCGGCCGGCCCCGGCTCGGCCGGCGATCTCCGGCGCCGGATCGACGTCCTGGAAGTGGACGTTGGTGTCGATCATGCCGGCTACCTCGCGGCCGCCGACTGTATGGCCTCCAGAACCGGCCCCCGCCGGAAGTCCTGTGGAGCCGGGGCGTGCCTTACTCTGGAGCCACGGCCGGAAAGGGTCCGCAACAGTTCCCGCGAACAGAACCCGAGTGTCGACGACGGAGGTCATGCGGCGTCACCAAGACGGAAAAAATTTCTGGCCGGAACGCCCCCCGGCGCAGGCCGCCACCCTGATCCATCCGGGCATTCTCCTGCCCCGCGGCTACGGTGATCGTTGGCGCCGCCGTGGTCGCGGGCTAGCTTGATGGAGGGAGGCGATGCCATGGAGGCGCGGAGCACCGGAAAGGGCTGGACGTAC
>JAHWKI010000153.1:3219-8976 GCA_019347975.1 Gemmatimonadota bacterium | reverse complement strand
CCCTGAGCGTCAGCGCGCGGACCGGTCCGCTGGTCGGCGCCAAGGAGATGCTCGCGGACGACGAGCTGATGGTGATCACCGCCGCCGGCCACGCCGCCCGGCTCACCGCGTCGGAGATCCCCATCCAGGGACGCGCCACGCAGGGGAAGCAGGGGATACGGGTCGCGCCGGGGGACCGGGTCGTGGAGGTCTCGCGCGTGGCGTCCGAGCGCGGGGGCGCGAGGAAGGGGACGGAGGCCGCGGACGCCGCAGGACGCGACGGTGACGACGATGATCAGCTCGAGCTCGTCGCCGCCGCCGAAACCGACGGAGAGGAGTAGCCGAGTGAAGCACACGCACCTGGCGTTCGAGTCCCACTTCGACGTCGTGCTCGAGACCGCCGACGCGCAGGCGGCCGTGATGACGCTGGGGCAGGGGGAGTCCACCGGCGGGCCGGACAACCGCCACGCCGCGAGCGCCCAGTGGCTCTACGTGGTCGCGGGGACGGGCGAGGCCGTGGTGGAGGGGGAGACCGTGGACCTCGGCCCCCGCACGCTTCTGCTCATCGAGGCCGGGGAGGCGCATGAGATCCGCTGCACGGGCGATGAGCCGCTCCGTACGCTCAACGTCTACGTGCCCCCGGAGTACTGACGCCGCGCACCGGAGCGCGATCGGCCGCGCCGGTGCTCACGCCGGCCCGGAGACGTGCTTCTCCATCCTCTCGAGAAACTCTTCCACGCTCAAGCACATGGGGTTCTCGCGGACCAGGTTGCCCCGGTAGATCGTCAGCGGGTGCGTGCAGAATGCGCCATGAAAGACGACCGACCCGCTGAGGGAGCTCAGGTCGTACATGCAGACGATGACGCAGGGGAAGCTCGCCGCCGCCTGCGTCACGCGCGCCTCGAAGCGCAGCAGGTCCGTCTCGTCCGGCCAGTCCAGCTTCCCCCAGCCGATGTTGCCCAGGAGCCGGATCATGGGCGCGCCCGCGTCCAGCGCTGCCTGGAAGGTCTCGCCGATCCGGTTCAGGATCCGCTCGCCGGTCTGGTCCGGCCCCAGGACCGACAGCCGGTTGTCCTGCTGCAGGTCCCCGCACGAGTGGCCCCGCGCCTCGAGCACGTCGCAGATCCGGGCATTGGCGTCCTGATGGCCGAACACCACCGCGTGTTCGCCGCGGCGGATCCCATGCTCCAGGAAGTCCACGGCCCTCTCGAAGTCCTCTCGTGTCTCCCAGAAGTACGCGACGTGCGCGCCGGTCTCGACGGAGAGACCCTCGATTCCGAGGGGGATGGTCTTTCGCTCGCGACGCATTGGGCTTTCTGACGGGGGCATGCCGTCCGGGGGCGTGCAGGAACCGAGCCATCCCCCAGGGGGAAAAACCCTGCCCCCGGTCCGCGAGCCCGTGGCCCTCACTCCGCCCGCAGCGCCTCGATCGGGTCCTGCCGGCTCGCCCGCAGCGCCGGGGCGAGGCTGGCCACGGCGGCGACGGCGAGCACGGCGGCGGGGACGGCGACGAAGGTGCCGGCGTCCGTCGTCGTGATCCCGAAGACGAGGCTGGCCAGCAGCCGGTTCGCGAGGAAGGCGCCCGCGAGCCCGAGGGCGGTGCCGATCCCGGCGAGCGCGAGCCCTTCGCCCAGGACGGAGCGGATCACCTCCCCGCGGCTGGCGCCGAGGGCCATCCGGATCCCGACCTCCGGGGCACGGCGGGCGACGGCGTAGCTCAGCACCCCGTGGACCCCCACCAGCGCCAGCAGCAGCGCCACGGCGGCGAAGAGGAGGAGGAGCGTCGCGGTGAAGCGCGGCTTCGAGAGCGTGCCCGAGAGCGTCGCCTGGAGGGGCTCGATCCCGAACAGCGCGAGCTGAGGATCCAGCTCCGAGAGCCGCCGCCGGATCTCGAGAGCCAGGGAGAGCGGGGCACCGACCGTCCGGACCAGCAGCGTCGCCACCTGCTGCGGGTTCTGAAGCAGCGGCGCGTACACGGCCGGGTCCGTGGCCTGATCGATTCCCTTGAACCGCTCGTCGCCGATCACGCCCACGATCGTCCGGTTCGTTCCCCAGAAGCGGATCTGCTGCCCCAGGGGGCTGCCCTCCGCGAAGTAGCGCTCCGCCGCCGTCCTGTTGATCACGACGACGGGGGTCGAGCGCGCGTCGTCCGCATCCGACACCGTCCGGCCCTCCAGCAGCTCGCCGCCCACGGCCTCCAAGTAGCCGGCGCTGATGAAGCGCACACGGATCTCCGGGAAGTCCGCCGACTCGGCCTCCCGGCCGATGATCTGGAACGAGTTGGTAAAGCCCGGATCCAGCGGGTGACCGCCGGCGATGGTCGCCGCCTCCACGCCCGGGATCGACCGCACGGCGTCGAGGAAGCGGACATGGAGCCCGTTGATCTCCGGGATGTCCGGCCACCGGGAGAAGTCGCGCGGGTAGCGGGTCCCCGGGAGCTGGTACTCCGCCTTCAGAACGCCCGCCGCTCGGAAACCGGGGTCCACCGCCTGCAAACGCCAGAAGCTCCGGAGCAGCAGCCCGGCGCCGATCACGAGCATCACCGCGAGCGCCACCTCCGCCACCACCAGCGCGGACCGGAACCCGCGCGCCGCCCGCCCTTCCGACACGCGCCGGCCCGGCTGCGCCTGCAACGCCTCGTGGATGTCCATCCGCCGGGTCTGGAGCGCCGGCAGCAACCCAAAGAGGAGCGCGACGATCCCCGCCACGCCGGCGGTGAACGCCAGCACCCTGCCGTCCACTTCCGCCTCCGCCAGCCGCGGGATGTCCGACGGGGCGAGGGCCACCAGCGCCTCCAGCCCCGCGAACGCCAGCGCGACTCCGACGGCCGTGCCCAGGACCGTCAGGACCAGGCTCTCCACCAGGAACTGACGCCGGATCCGTCCGCTGCCCGCGCCCAGCGCTCGGCGCACCGCCACCTCCCGCGATCGCGCCGTGGTCCGCGCGAGCAGCAGGTTCGCCACGTTCGCGCACGTGACCAGCAGCACCAGCGCCACGGCGCCCAGGAGCACGAGCAGCGCCGGGCGCACCGGGCCGAACACCACGTCCGAGTACGGCTCCAGGTTCACGCCCCGCGCCGCGTTCTCCGGGTACGCCTCCTCGAGGTCCGCGGCGATGGAAGCCAGCTCCTCCTGGGCCGCCGCGAGCGCCACGCCCGGCGCCAGCCGCCCCAGCGTCAGGAACGGATGCGTCTCCCGCGGAAAGGCGTCCGCCGTGGGCCTGAACGCCTGCCACACGTCCACCTCGTCGCCGCTGAAGGATGGCGCGTAATCCGCCCGCTCGTGCACCTGCCGGATCCCCAGGTCCGCCGCGGCCGGGGCAACACCCACGATGATCCCCGTACGCTCGTTCAGCGTGATCGGCCGCCCCACGACGCCAGGGTCGCCGCCGTACCGCCCCCGCCAGAACTCCTCCCCCAGCAGCACCACCGGCCCGGCGGCGAAATCGCCCTCGTCCTCCCGGAACAGCCGCCCGGCGATCGGGCGCACCCCCAGGAGCTGAAACAGGTTCGGCGTCACCGCCAGGCCGGTGACCCGTTCGGGCTCGCCATCACCGCCAAGGGTGAAGTCCTGCCCCACCACCGCACCGATCTCCGACAGCGTCCGGCTCCGCTCATCGAAATCCACCACGTCCGGCCACGATGCCGGCTCGTGGTGCGTATCGCTCGCACGATCCGTCTCCCACACCATCACCAGGCGGTCCGGCTCCGGGAACGGCGACTCGGAAAGCAGGACTGCGTCGACCACGCTGAAGATCGCCGTGTTCGCGCCGATCCCCAGCGCCAGCGTCAGCACCGCCGCGGCCGCGAACCCCGGGCTCTTCCGCAGCAGACGACCCGCGTGCCGGACGTCCCGACCCAGATCCTCCAGCGGCGCCAGCCCCCGCGCGTCCCGCGCTTCCTCCTTGAACCGCTCCACGCCGCCGAACTTCACCAGCGCCTCTCGCCGCGCCGCCTCGGCCGTCAGCCCCCGGTCGATCCCCGCGCGCGTCTCCAGCTCGATGTGGAAGCGGACCTCGTCGTCCAGCTCCCGCTCCACCGTGCCCCGGCGGAATGTCTCCCGCACCCGCAGCAGTACCGCCCCGAGCAGATCCCTGGCGCGTCCCATGTCAGTCCGCCTCCAGCACCAGCTCGACCGCCGCCGAGAACCGCCGCCACTGCGCCCGCTCCGCCTCCAGCTGCCCTCGCCCCGTCTCCGTCAGCCGGTAATACTTCGCCCGCCGGTTGTTCTCGCTCGTCCCCCACTCCGCCGCGATCCAACCCCGGTGCTCCAGCCGGTGCAGCGCCGGATACAGCGAGCCCTGGTTCACCTGCAGCACGTCTCTCGAGAACTGCTGGATCCGCTGCGCCACCCCCCACCCGTGCATCGGCTCCAGCGATAGCGCCTTCAGGATCAGCAGGTCCAGCGTCCCCTGAAGGACGTCCGCTCCACTCCGCGTCATGCGCTCTCTCCTAGATGTTCGACAGGAACAAGGTAGGCGCCCCCCTGTCGAAGGTCAAGGGGAAAGGCGTGGAGGATCGGCTGGTCGCGAGAGACCACGCGCTAGAGCGTGTCGAGGAAGTCCGAAATGAGGCGGTTGACGACGGGCGCATTCTCGAGCCCGGGGAGGTGGGCCGCGCCGTCGACGATCTCGAGGCGCGCCTGCGGGAGAGCGGCGGCCATGGCGCGGGCCTGGTCGGGTGGGGTGATGGAGTCCTCGGCACCTACAATGACGAGGGCGGGGACGCTGAGACCGGGGAGCTCGGGGGTGAAGTCGTGGCGGGCGGCCATGCCGGCGAGTGCGGCGACAATGGTCTCCGGGGCGGTCCCTTCCATGATGGTGCGGAGCTTCTCGACGACTTGCGGGTGACGCTTGCGGGTCGCGTCGGAAACGAGCGAGCCGAGCATCGCGGAGGCGATGGGGGTGCTCCCGTCGGTACGAACCGTGGACGCCATCCGGCGGCGGTTCTCCCGTCCCTCGTCGTTGTCCGGTCCGGGGCGGGTGTCCATGAGGATGACGCCGCGGACGAGCTCGGGGCGCTGTCGGAGGAGCGCGAACGTCACGTATCCTCCCATGGACATGCCGCAGACCACGGCAGGGCCTTCGGAGTACCGCTCGATGAGCTCGGCCACGTCTTCGGCGGCGGCGTCCATCGTGAGGACCACCTCCTCCGGGTACGCGACCCCGGCGCCGCCCTTTCGCCCGGACGGGAGGTCGCCGACACCCAGGGGCGATAGTCCGAACCCGCGGAGATCGGGCGCGATGCCGCGCCACCCCGGCGGGAGCGCTTCCAGCTGGAGGTCCCAGATCGAGCCGTCGAAAGGGAACCCGTGAACGAAGACGATGGTCCCGTCGTCCGCGGATCCGGCCGTCCGAACGTGGAGATCCACGTCAGATCCCGAGAGAGGCCCGGATCAGCGGATCCATCTTTTCCGGCGACCACGGCGGGTCGAACGTCAGCTCGATCTCGGCGCTCTCCACTCCGTCGATCGCCTCGACCGCACCCCGCGCGTCCGTGACGATCTGCTCCGCCGCCGGACACATGGGTGTGGTCAGGGACATGAGCACGTGCACGTGGTCTCCCTGCACGTCCACGTCGTACACGAGACCCAGCACGACCAGGTCCAGGTTCAGCTCCGGGTCCTTGACCTTCCGGAGCGCCTTCCGAACGTCCTTCTCGTCAGCCATATCCATCATCCCCGCCCTTGGTTCACCTCAGCTACCCCCAGCCCCTACCCTAGCCGCCCACATCGGTTCACGCGCTCCTCCTCCGCGCCGCGCCGAAGGCGCGCGCTCTCC
>JAHWKI010000153.1:0-3119 GCA_019347975.1 Gemmatimonadota bacterium | reverse complement strand
AGGTCCGCCTCCGCACCCCGCGCCTGCACCTGCTGGTAAGCGGACTGCAACAGCCGGGCGAGCTGTGCGGCGTCGGCGTCGATCCGACCGCGGGCGAGCTCGAGGGCCCCCTTCACCAGACCGGCCGGAGCCTCGGAGAACGCAAGGAGCGTGTCGCCGGGTTGGAGGGCGATCTCGGTCACACCGTAGTCGAACTGTGGAAGGATGCCGAGGGGCGGCCCGTGGGCGGACGCCTCCCCGGTGGTGCCGTCGGCGCGGAGGATCACCGCCGGCTGGTCTCCGGCGCAGGACCATCGGACGGTGCCCTCCCGGATCTCGAGCAGGGCGGCCTCGACGCACTCATCCAGCCCTTCGAAGAGGTTGCGGAACGTGGCGGCGTTGAGACGGCGGAGGAGGTCGTCGAAAGAGGTCTCCGGGGCCACCTCGTGGAGCAGCGCCCGCGTGATCGCGATGAGATAGGCGGGCGGGAGGCCCGTCCCCTTCACGTCCATGAGCGCCAGGATCGTCCGCCCGTCCTCCGTGGTGAGGCAATCCCAGAGGCTGCTGCCGCCGATGGAGTCGTCGCGGGCGGTGGCGGCGGCGACCTGGAATCCTTCCACCTGCGGCGAGCTCCGCGGCTCGAGGCCATGCAGCACGAGCCGGCCGAACTGGCGGAAGGTGTCGGCCCCGCCGCCAGCCTCTCGGGCGGCGAACCGCACGTCGAAGGCCCGCAGCGCCCTGGCCAGCCCCCGGAGCAGGCGCACGCTTATGGACTCGCCGCCCAGCAGCTCGTCGAACTCCTGGCGCGCGACCGAGAGGAGGCGCGTGTTCTCGACCGCCCGAACCGAGGCCGACCGGGGCGCGTCGTTCAGGAGCGACATCTCGCCGAACGCCTCGCCGGCCCGCTTGACGGCGAGCCGCTCGTGATCGCCGAGCGGGCGCTCCTTCAGGATCTCCACCGCCCCGGAGTGGACGATATAGAAACGGTCGCCCGGATCGCCCTCCCGGAACGCGAACTCCCCCTCCTGCAGCTCCCGCGGATTGACGAGCCCTGCGATCCGCTCCAGGTCCGCACGCGGAAGCCCCTGAAAGAGCGGCACCCTGCCAAGCACTTCCACGACGTGCTCCGTGGCCGTTCCTGTGCCCATTCGTCGTCTCCGGCGGATTGGGAGTGTGAGGGTCTCCCGAATCTACGCCTTCACGGCGGGTCAGGAAAAGGGAAAAAGACTTGCCCGGCTCCGGTTCCACGCCCATTGTTCGTAACCCGACCGGCACGACCGGTCGCACGATCCGCATCCTCTCCAGGTCCCGCGGTCGCGATCACCCGTTCCACCATTCGACAATGCACGGCGACGTGAACCCCTCGGCGGTGCCTTCCGCCAAAGGCAATACCCCCTCGCGCGCCGAAGCGCCGCCCCCGCTGCGCGCGACGTGCTGGGGCACCCGGGGCTCCATTCCGAGTCCCGGGCCCACCACTGCGCGGTTCGGCGGGAACACGTCGTGCCTGGAGGTGCGGACGCGTGAGGATCGGTGCTACATCTTCGATGCCGGTACCGGCATCCGCGTACTCGGGAACAGGCTGGCCCAGAACCCGCAGCCGACGGACGTGGACCTGTTCGTGACCCATTTCCACTGGGACCACATCCAGGGCATCCCGTTTTTCGCGCCCCTGCACGCGGAGGACACCTACATCCGGATCCACGCCGCGCGGCAGGGCGATCTCGATATCGAGACGCTCCTCAAGGGGCAGATGGGCCCGGTGTACTTCCCGGTCCCGTACGCAACGCTGGCGGCCCGGCTCTCTTTCGAGCACCTGACGGGCGGGGCGTGGCACGACAACGGCATCGAAGTGGCCGCGTACCGGGTGCGGCACCCCGCGCACACGTACGGCTACCGGATCCGGACGACCGGCGCCTCCGTGGCCTACATCCCGGACAACGAGCTGGTCGGCGCCCGTTATCCGGTGGACGGGCCTGCATGGTACGAAGGGCTGGTGGACTTTCTCGCGGACGTGGATGTGCTCTTCCATGACGCGATGTTCACCGACGAGGAGTATCCGGAGGTCGAAGGGTGGGGGCACAGCACGTTCAACCAGGCGGTAGCGCTCGCGGAGGATGCAGGCGTGAAGCGCCTCTTCTTCTTTCATCACGCGCCCGAGCGGACCGACGCCGACCTGCTCCGGATCCTCGATGAGGTCCGGGCGGACGTGGAGCGCCGCGGATCGACCCTCGACCTCGGCGTGGCGGCCGAGGGTGAGGAAGTCATGGTTCAGGAGAGAACGTCGTAAGAGCGCGCGAAGAGCCCGTACGCTTCTTGCCGTCGGGGGAGCCGTCGCGAATCTCCTGTACCGGGAGGAGGAGCGCATGGAGGTGGAGATCGAATACTGCGGGATGTGAAACTACCTTCCGAGGGCCTCCAGGATGGAGGCGCGGATCGCGGAGGAGTTTCCGGGCACGCAGGTTACGCTGGTCGAAGCGGCCGGTGGACTGTACGAGGTGAAGGTGAACGGAGAGCTGGTGTACTCGAAGAAGGCCACCGGTCGCCATCCCGAATGGGAGGAAGTGCGGGAGCGGCTGCGGGAGCGCGCGTGATCGAAGCGCGCGATCACCCATGAGCCTCCGGATCGCCATAAGCACCGGCGGCGGCGACGCGCCGGGGCTCAACGCGGTGATCAGGGCCGTCGTACTGGCCGCGCTGAATCGGGGCTGGGAGGTCTGGGGGATCCGGAAGGGTTACGCGGGGCTCCTGGGTGAGGATTCCATCGCGCCCCTCGATCAGGAGGCCGTCCGGGGGATCACCCATCTGGGTGGTACGATCCTCGGCACGACCAACCGCGGGAACCCGTTCCAGTGGCCGCTCCGGAAGGCGGACGGAACCGTAGAGGTGGTCGACCGCTCGGATGAGGTCGTCGAGGCGTTCCGGCGCCATGGCTTCGACGCCCATATCTCCATCGGCGGCGACGGCTCGCTCCACATCGCGAACGAGCTGTTCAAGAAGGGGCTGCCGGTCGTCGGTGTGCCCAAGACCATCGACAACGACCTGGCCGCCACGCAGGTCACGTTCGGTTTCCACACCGCGGTGCAGACCGCGTCCGACGCGATCGACAAGCTGCACTCCACGGCCGAGAGCCACGAGCGCGT
>JAHWKI010000152.1 GCA_019347975.1 Gemmatimonadota bacterium | reverse complement strand
CCACCATCATTTCGTCGATGGCCGCCGCCACGGACCACATCGACCACGTCCGGACCCAGCTCCCCTATGCCCTGATCGGCGGGACCGTCGCCATCATCGGGTTCGCGCTGGTCGGCCTGACCATAGGCTAGCGACGGCGTCGCAGCGTCCGGTCCTGCACCCCGAGCGTTCGGTTCCGGGCACGGCCGCTTCCCCGAGGCGGTGACCGGTTCCTCGTAAGCGAAGGCGCCGCGGCCACATGGAACGTTTCGCCGATCCCGGCACGCTCCTTTCCCTCCCCCTGCTCATGAACCCGATTGCCCATCTCATGCCGACCCTGCGACGGCTCCTCCGCAGCCCCGGCACGCCGCTCACCGCCGCGGGCATCCTCGGCCTCGGGATCGGCGCCGCCGTGGCCGTGTTCTCGGTGGTCGACGCCGTCCTGCTCGCCCCGCCGCCGTACGAGCGCCCGGACCGGCTCGTCCTCGTGGAGCGGGCAGGGCCGGATGGACGGGCGGCGCCGATCGCGGCACCGGAAGCCGCCGCCTATGCCCGGGCGGAGTCGCTGGAGGGCGTCGGCTACGTCCGATCGGTTCGTGAGGGCGCGCTCGCCAGCCCCGATGGCGCCGCGGCGATCCGCGTGGGCGTCGTTTCCGCAGGGCTCTTCCACATCCTCGGCGTGCGCCCGGCATCCGGTCGGCTCATCGATCCCCAGGAAGCCCTTGCCGCTGACCCCGAGAACCCCGGCGCGGCTCCGGTGCTCGTCAGCCACGCGTTCTGGAGAGATCGGCTCGGGGGCGGCGCCATGGGAGCCGTGTTGGACGTCGACGGCCTCCCTGTCGTGGTCGTGGGCGTGCTCCCGCCGAGCTTCCGTCTCGTTCTGCCGCCATCCGCCGCGCTGCCGGATCGGGCCGAGGTCTGGATCCCGCTGCGACTCCCGCTGGCCGGGTTCCGTCGCGCGGACCGGCTCCGGGACCAGGACAGCGACAACCGCGGCATCGTGGTCGCCCGGCTCGCGGACGGCGCCGGCGTCGCCGAAGCTACCGCCGAGCTGCGCTCGCTCCGTCGTCGCCTCGCCGACGAGTGGGGGGAGGAGCCCGGCGAAGAGGAGCGCCTCCGCCTCACGCCCCTCCACGCCGGCGCCACGGCCGCGGCCCGCCCGATGCTCCTGCTCCTCCTGGGCGCCGTCCTCCTCGTCCTGCTCCTGACGACCGCGAACGTCACCGCCCTCCTCCTCGCCCGCTGCTCCCGGCGGGGCTCCGAGCTGGCGGTCCGCGCCGCACTGGGGGCCACACGTGGCCGTCTGGCCGCGATGATCGCCGCGGAGAGCGCGGCCATCGGCGCGGCCGCGGGCCTGCTCGGGCTGCTCCTCGGCGCGTGGGGGACCGACCTCCTCCTCCGCTTCAGCCCGCCGTCCGTCGGGTCCGTCACCCCCGCGCTCGACGGGCGCGTTCTCGCCTTCGGGCTCGCTGCCACCGTGGCGACGACCGCCCTCGCGGCCACGCTCCCCGCCCTGCGTGCCGGCGGGACCAGGCTACTCCCGGCCATCCGGGCCCAGGGGTCGATGGGATCCAGGGAGACCGCTCGGGCACGCCGCGCGCTGGTCACCGCCGAGATCGCTCTCTCCCTCGCGCTCCTGGCCGGCGCCGGGCTGCTCATCCGGACCGTCGCGAATCTCGGGCGAGTCAACGCCGGGTTCGAGGCGGGTCCCGTCAGCACGTTCGACCTGGCGCTCATCTATCCGGACCGCTACCGGGGCCCCGCCGATCGTGGCGGCTTCGTCCGCGACCTGGTGGGGCGCCTGGAGGCGCTGCCGTCGGTGGCCGCGGCCGGGGTCATCGGCGGCCTGCCTCTGAGCGGCGAGACGTTCACGCAGCCTTGGGGTCGGCCGGGCGAGTCCCCGGAGGAGTGGTCCAGCGAGGCGAACATGCGGGTGGTGAGCGACCACTACTTCGACGCACTGGGGACGCCCATCCTGCGGGGGCGTACTTTCGGCTCGGCCGATGATCGGCAGGATCGCCGCGTCGTCATGGTGAGCCGGAGTCTCGCCACCGTCCTGGACCCCACCGGCCAGGTGATCGGCCGGTCGATCGCCTTCCCGCTGGACGGCGCCGCGGTCGAGGCCGAGATCGTAGGCGTCGTCGAAGAGGTGCGCTTCGAGGACCTCCGGGCCTCCGGTCGGCCGACGCTTTACGTACCCTACCGCCACGAGGCCTCCCGCCGCATCACCGTCGCGGTACGCAGCAGGGACGGCGCTCCGGTGCCACCCGGGCCGCTGGCCGCCGCGGTCGCCGAGCTGGACCCGCGCCTGCCGATCTTCTCCTACGCGCCCATGCGGGACCATCTGCGCCGGGCCACGGCGGAGACCCGCTTCGCCCTGGCGGTTCTCGTCGGCTTCTCGGCCCTCGCGGCGCTGCTCTGCGTGGTCGGGATCTACGCCGTCATCGCCCAGGGCGTTACCCGCCGGACCGCCGAGATCGCCGTTCGCATGGCCATGGGCGCGGACGCCGCCGCGATCCTCCGGATGGTCGCGGGCGAGGCCGCCGCGTTCGTCGTGCCGGGTCTCGCACTGGGGCTCGTGGGGGCCGTCCTCCTCGCTTCCACCGCGCGGTCCCTGCTGTTCGACGTCACCCCGCTCGATCCGACCGTCCTCACCGCCGTCACCGCCCTGATCGCGGTCGCGGCCGTGGCCGCCGTCTGGGCCCCGGCGCGCCGCGCCGCCCGCCTGCACCCTGCGGACGCGCTCCGGCGCTGAGGCCGGCATCCGGCGATCCGCCTTGCGTGGCCGCTGTCGCTCGCGATGTTCGGGGCCGACGGGCCCTCCGCCGAAATCGCCGCGGCCTCCGACTTGCGGCCGCCCGTTTGTAACACGTCAAGAATCAAGGCCAGGCCCCCCAATGCCGTCCGTTGCCGAAAAGCTGATTCGCTCCCATCTCGTCGAAGGCAGCCCCGACGCGGGCGAGCCCATTGCCCTGCGCATCGACCAGACGCTCACGCAGGACGCCACCGGGACGCTGGTCATGCTGGAGCTCGAAGCCATGGGGCTGGATCGTGTGAAGACCGAGGTCAGCGCGCAGTACGTCGATCACAACCTCATCCAGTCCGACCACCGGAACCCGGACGACCACCTCTTCCTCCAGTCCGCGTGCGCCCGCTTCGGCGTCTGGTACAGCCGGCCCGGCAACGGCGTGAGCCACCCGGTGCACATGGAGCGCTTCGGGATTCCGGGAAAGACGATGCTCGGCTCCGACAGCCACACCGTGGCGGCCGGCTCGCTCGGGATGCTGGCGATCGGGGCCGGCGGGATCGACGTCGCGCTGGCCATGGCCGGAAAGCCGTTCTACCTGACCATGCCGGAGATCTGGGGCGTCCGGCTCACCGGCGAGCTCCCGGACTGGGTGAGCGCGAAGGACGTGATCCTCGAGATGCTCCGGCGGCACGGCGTGGACGGCGGGCTGAACCGGATCATCGAGTACCACGGGCCCGGGCTGGCGTCGCTCTCCGCCATGGACCGGCACGTCATCGCCAACATGGGCGCCGAGCTGGGTGCCACGACGACCGTGTTCCCCTCCGACGACGCGACCCGCGCCTTCCTCGCCGAGTTCGGCCGCGAGGACGACTGGGTCGAGCTGGTCGCGGACGAGGGTGTGCGCTACCACGTCACCGACGAGCTGGATCTCTCCAGCCTCGAGCCGCTCATTGCGAAGCCCTCGAGCCCGGGAAACGTGGTCCCGGTCCGGGACGTGGCCGGGCAGGACCTCTACCAGGCCTACCTCGGCAGCTCGGCCAATCCCGGCTACCGCGATTTCGCCGTGGCCGCCCGAATGGTGGAGGGGCGCTCGGTCGCCTCCCACGTCTCGTTCGACCTGAATCCCACGTCCCGGTCCATGCTCCAGGACCTGATCCGTGAGGGGCTGATGACGCACCTGCTCCAGGCCGGGGGTCGGCTTCACCAGGCCGGCTGCAACGGCTGCATTGGCATGGGCCAGGCGCCGGCCAGCGGCAGGAACAGCCTCCGCACCACGCCGCGCAACTTCCCCGGCCGCTCCGGGACCAGGGAAGACGCCGTGTTCCTCTGCAGCCCCGAGACCGCCACCGCTTCCGCGCTGGCAGGCAAGATCACCGATCCGCGGGACTGGGCGGCGGAGACGGGAATGGCGTACCCGCGGATCGCCTCACCGGCGCAGCGGGCCGGGTGGGACGAGCAGCTCCTGGTTCCGCCGGTGCCCGACGGCAAGGGGCCGCCGCGGGAGCTGGTCAAGGGGCCGAACATCGTGAGTCTCCCGGGCCTCGATCCCGTTCCGGACGTTCTGGAGGCCCCGGTCCTCCTGAAGGTCGGCGACGACATCTCCACCGACGAGATCCTCCCGGCCGGATCCAGGATCCTGCCGTTCCGGAGCAACATCCCGGCGATCGCCGAGTTCACGTTCGAACAGGTGGACCCGACCTACTCGGAGCGGGCGAAGCCCACGATGGCGGACGGCGGCCACATCGTCGTGGGCGGCACGAACTACGGCCAGGGCTCCAGCCGCGAGCACGCCGCCCTCGCCCCACGCTACCTCGGGCTTCGACTCGTCCTGGTGAAGGAGTTCGCCCGCATCCACCGCCAGAACCTGGTCAACTTCGGCGTGGTGCCGGCCACCTTCGATGACCCTGCCGCGTACCACGGCATCGACCAGGGAGACGTCCTGCGCGTCCGGGGCCTCCGCGAGGCGATCCGCAGCGGCTCGCCCATCCTGGTGACGAACACGACGAAGGGAACGGAGTTCACCGTCTCCGCCCCCCTCTCCGACCGCGAACGCAACGTGCTCCTGGCGGGCGGGATCACCACGTGGGTGGCCGGCGACACCTGAGCACCTCGAAGGTGCGGCCCCCGCAGCCGAGTCTCATGCGAAGAACGCGAAGAATGCGAAGAAGAACAAATCCAAAAAAGGATCGCCGGGCCTCCCGCTGATGCCCGGCGATCCCAATGCCCCTGAGGTCTGGCGATCCGTCGCGTCTTCGCCCTCTTCGCGTCTTCGCGTGAGATGAACCCTCTCCCCCGCGACCGAGACCGGCGCCAGCGCCCCCCTTACTTCCGCCGCCCCGCCTTCCGATCCTCCAGATACCTCCGGTGCGCTTCCGCGTTGGCCAGCCACGGCTTCCGCTCGAAGTAGCTCCTCGTCATCTCCGCCACCTGCGGCGACAGGATGACGAGGGCGATGAGGTTCGGGATGATCACGATCCCGAGGAAGACGTCGCCGAGGTCCCAGATGACCGTGAGCGGCAGCAGCGCGCCGATGAAGTGGATGATCACGAACACCACCTTGTACGGCAGGATCGCCTTCGGACCGAACAGGTAGTTGGCGCACCGGTCACCGTAGTAGCTCCACGCGATCGCCGTGGAAATGGCGAACAGCAGCACGCTCAGGATCACGATGAACTGCCCGAACTCCCCTGGCAGCCCCCGCTGGAACCCGAGCATCGTGAGCGGCGCCCCGTTCTCCACCGCCTCACCGAACAGCGAGGTGTACTGCGTCCCGTCCTCGCCGGCGGCCCGCCGCTGCGACGGCTGGATCTCCCCCGTGAACGGGATCGTCATCTCCCGGTCCACGTAGAGGCGCTCCACCGCGACCTCGTGCCACGCCACCACCGGCTCCCCGCCCACGCCGACCGGACGGCCGTCGGAGTAGCGGATGCCGGCGGGTGGCGTCCCGACCGGGCGGTTGGTGCCGGTCTCGTCCACCGTGACGTAGGTGAGGTCGCCGCCGGCGAGGGTGATCTCGGTGGGCACGCGGGCGTTCCAGGCGCCCGTCATGATGATCACCAGCGCGGTCATGCTGCAGATGACGATGGTGTCGATGAACGGCTCGAGGAGCGCCACCACGCCCTCGGACACCGGCTCATCCGTCTTGGCCGCGGAGTGGGCGATCGGCGCCGAGCCCTGCCCGGCCTCGTTCGAGAACAGCCCGCGCTGCACGCCGTACATCATCGTCACCAGCACCGCGCCGATCCCGGTCCCGGCCACGCCGGCGGTCGGGTTGAACGCCTCGCGGAAGATCAGCCCGAACGTCCCCGGCACGTCACCGATGTTGGCGATGATGATCACCAGCGCGCCGAGCACGTAGACGCTCGCCATGAGCGGCGCGAGGATCCCGGTGACCCTCCCGATCCGGGTGATGCCTCCGATGATCACGGCGCCCACGATGCTCGCGGTCACGAGGCCGGTGATCCAGTTGGGGATCCCGAATTCCGTGCTCATCGTGTCGGCCACGGTGTTGGCCTGGATCCCATTGCCCGTGAGGAACGCGGTGATTCCGAGGAGGGCGGCGAACAGGATCGCCATCCACTTCCAGCCGGGGCCGAGCCCCCGCTCGATGTAATACATGGGCCCGCCGGAGACGCTCCCCTCCCACTTCTTCGGGTCGTGGTCGAGGGCGACATCCCGGTACCGCTGCGCCAGCGTCACCTCGGTGTACTTCGTCGCCATCCCCAGAAAGGCCGTCATCCACATCCAGAAGACCGCTCCGGGACCGCCGTAGTGGATCGCCAGCGCCACGCCCGCGATGTTGCCGATGCCCACGGTCGCGGAGAGGGCGGTCGTGAGCGCCTGGAAGTGGGAGACGTCGCCCGGCTCGTCCGGGTCGTCGTACTTCCCGGACGTCACCGCGAAGCCGTGGGCGAGGTGCCGTATCTGGATGAAGCCGAACCGGAGCGTGAGGTAGACGCCGACGCCCAGGAGCAGGATCACCACGAGCGGGATGGTCTGCCCGCCGACGGGGATGCCGAAGCTCCAGACCCAGTACCCGATCTCGTCCACGAACCAGCTGAGGATGGCTTCCATGTCCCGTTCGGTTAGATGAGCTGACGCACCGTCTGCGGGCGACTCGGCAGACCTGCTACGGCTGGAAGTCGCCAAGTGTACAACGCCCGACGCCGCGAGGCCAGAACCGGACGCGACTTGGCCCGAACGCTGCCCGGCTCCACATTCACGACCATGACCCAGACGACTCGCCGCGCCATCGACCCCGACGTGCTCCCCCTCGCCCCGATGATCTACATCGCGTGGGCGGACCGACAGCTGTCCCTGCACGAGACCGCCGCGCTGCGCCGCATCGTCCACGACCCGCGCTGGCGGGACACGCCGGCCGCCCGCGCGGTGGAGCCGTGGCTCGATCCCCGCAACCCACCATCCCCGGCCGAGCTGCAGGAGCTCCTGGAGGCCATCCGCAGCTACGGCCGGGACATCCCCCGCGACCGGCGGCGCTCCCTCGTCCGGCTGGGCCAGGCTCTCGCCGCCGAGGCGCCGGACCCGGCGGCCTTCTGGACCCGCGAGGACGTGGTCGCCGCCATGGTCGCCATCGAGGAGGCGCTGGGCGTCGTCCCCGAGGAGGCGGCGCGGGCGCTCCTGGGCGAGCCCGGTCCGGTGGAGACCAGCGCGTCTCCGCGGGACCCCGATGGTGCCCCGCCCTTCGACCCGGCTCGCCTCCAGCGGCTGCTCGAGGCCGACTACCCGGAGCTACGGGCGGAGGTGAAGGAGATGCTCCGGGAGCCGGCCTTCCGGGTCGAGCCGGGGATCGACACGGCGGCGTACCGGCGCAAGGTCATGGGCTGGCTCCGCCTCCTGACGGACCGCGGATACGGCGCTCTCAGCTACCCGGAGGAGCACGGCGGCCAGGCGGATATCGCCGCGGCGATCGCGGTCTTCGAGACGCTGGCGCTGCGGGACCTGTCCCTCACCGTGAAGTTCGGCGTCCACTTCGGCCTGTTCGGCGGGAGCGTGCTCCTGCTCGGCACCGGGCATCACCACGCGCAATGGCTGGGGGCCATCGCGTCGCTGGAGCTCCCCGGCTGCTTCGCCATGACGGAGACCGGCCACGGGTCGAACGTGCGGGAGATCCGGACCACCGCGCGCTACGACGAGGCGGCACGGGAGTTCGTCGTCACGACACCGGACGACGCGGCCCGCAAGGACTATATCGGGAACGCCGCGCTCCACGCCCGGATGGCCACCGTCTTCGCCCAGCTCGAGGTGGGGGGCGAGTCCCACGGCGTGCACGCGCTCCTGGTCCCGCTCCGCGACGCGGAGGGCCGCACGCTGCCGCGGATCCGCATCCAGGACTGCGGGCACAAGGTGGGGTTGAACGGCGTCGACAATGGCCGGATCTGGTTCGACGGCGTCCGGGTCCCCCGCGAGAACCTCCTGGACCGGTTCGCGTCGGTATCGGAGGACGGCGTCTATTCCAGCCCCATCGTGAGCCCGGGCCGCCGCTTCTTCACCATGATCGGTACACTGGTGGCCGGGCGCATCAGCATCGCGGCGGCCTCGAACAGCGCCGCCAAGGTGGGGCTCGCCACCGCGGTCCGCTACACGGCCCGCCGCCGCCAGTTCGGGCCCGCCGGCGAGCCGGAGGTGCCGGTCCTGACGTACCTGGACGTGCAGCGCCGCATCATGCCGCGCCTGGCGACCTCCTACGCCCTCCATTTCGCCCTGCGCGACCTCGCCGAGCGCTACGCCGCGCGCTACGGCGAGCACGACCGGGAGGTGGAGGCGCGGGCGGCCGGGCTCAAGGCCTACGCCTCGCGCCACGCCGTGGAGACGCTGCAGGCATGCCGCGAGGTCTGCGGCGGCGCCGGCTACCTCTCGGAGAACCTCTTCGGACGCTTCCGCGCCGACACGGACGTGTTCACCACGTTCGAGGGCGTCAACGTGGTGCTGTATCAGCTGGTCGCGAAGGCGCTGCTCACGGAATACAGGGAGGAGATGTCGGACCTCAGGCTGTGGGACGCGCTCCGCTGGGTCGGCGGGAAGGCGGCCACCCGGATGACGGAGCTGAACCCCGTCGTCACCCGCAGGACCGACCGGGACCACCTCCTGGACCCCGCTTTCCACACGGCGGCGCTCGAGTACCGCGAGCGGCGGATGCTCGGCTCGCTGGCCCGGCGGCTGAAGCGTCGGATCGACCAGGGGGTGGACTCCTTCGACGCGCTGAACTCGACCCAGGACCACGTCGTCGCTCTGGCCCGCGGGCACGTCGAGCGGATCACGCTGGCCCGCTTCCACGAGGGCATC
>JAHWKI010000151.1:7486-9085 GCA_019347975.1 Gemmatimonadota bacterium | reverse complement strand
AAGGACACGGCGACGATGCTTGCGAGGGCATGGGCGCCGATCCACCGGATGGCGCCCAGCGACTCGAACTGGTGCGCCAGCCACTCGGCGAGCACGTGCTCGCCGTACATGCCCAGCGCGAGGCTCGCCGACGTGATCCCCAGCTGTGCGGTCGCGATGTACCGGTCCTGATCCCGCGCGTTCCGCAGCGTCTTGTGGACGAACCGCGCCATACGGTTCCCCTTCCGGACCAGCCGCTCAATGGCCAGACGCGGCGCTCCGACGATGGCGAACTCCGCGGCCACGAACAGGCCGTTCAGGACGATGAGCGCCGCGATGATCAGCGCCGGGATCATGGCGCCACCGGACCGGTCGCGGGCTCGCCGGCCGGTCGGACGGGACGGGCCAGCACGGATCGCACGGCGTGCCGCTCGACCCGCTCGATCTCCACCTCCACTCCTTCCACGTCGAGCCGCTCACCGACGTCCGGGATCCGGCCGAGCCGTTCGGTCATGAGCCCCCCGACCGTGTCCGATTCTCCCTCCCACAGGACGCCGACCCAGCGCCGGGTCTCGTACAGCGGGAGGTCGCCCGGCAGCCGCACGCGGCCGTCCGGGAGCCCGGTCGGCACACCCTCGTGGTGCTTGAACTCGTCCCCTACCTCGCCCAGCAGCTCCGTCAGGATGTCCTCGGCCGTGATGACGCCCGAGGTCCCGCCGAAATCGTCCACGACCACCGCCATCACCCCCCGTTCGTCCCGCATCAGCGAGAGGACGCGGTCCGCGGAGAGCCGCTCGTGGACGGCCAGGATCGGCCGCAGGAGATCGGAGAGGTCCGCCCCCTCGTCGCTCAGCCGGGCCAGCGCCAGGTCCTTCGAGTGCACGATGCCCACGATCGTGTCCGGCGTCCCGTCGTGGACCGGGAAGCGGGTGTAGGGGGACTCCCCTGCGATCCCGACGGCCTCGTCGAGGGACAGCGATCGGTCCAGACTGACCATCCGCGTCCGGGGCACCATCAGCTCCCGCGCGGTCCGCTGCGTGAGCCCCAGCGCGTGGTTCAGCCGGGCCTGCTCCTCCCGGTCCAGCAGACCGCCCTGCCCGCTCTCGGCGATGAGGAACCGGATCTCCTCGGGGGAATGCACGTGCCGATGCCCGGACGGCTCCACGCCGAACAGGCGGAGCACCGCCCAGCCGCTGCCGTTGAGGATCGCGATGAACCAGGAGAGCACCGCCTGCGACCAGCGCATCGGCAGCGCCGTCACCAGCGCTACGCTCGTCGGGTGCTGGAGCGCGAGCGACTTCGGGACCAGCTCGCCGAGCACCATCTGGAACGTGGTGAGCAGGACGAGCACCGCCGCCGCGGACGTCGACTGCGCCGCCACCTCCTGCATCCCGCCGAGATCCTCGAAGAGGGGAGTGAACAGCTCGGCCAGCGTCGCCTGTCCGAAGGCGCCGAGGACCAGGCTGGAGATGGTGATCCCCACCTGACTCGCCGCGATGTAGCGGTCGAGCCTGTGACCGTCCTCCAGGATCGGCAGCAGCCGGACTGCCGCCCGGTCCCCCCCTTCGGCCATCTGTCGGACACGGCTCCGGCGCACGCTCACCGCGGCGAACTCGGCGG
>JAHWKI010000151.1:5390-7386 GCA_019347975.1 Gemmatimonadota bacterium | reverse complement strand
CGCCTGACCGCTCCGGGCTACCTATCCGGCCACGTTTTCACTCGGCCCGGAGCCCGGTTCCATGCGACTCACCGTACGCCACCATGATCCCTATCCGCTGACCTACGCCCTAGCCCGGGGCGGGGGCATGGCCGACGGCGACATGGCGCGGATGGCCGCCGGGGCGGCGCTCCGGGCGGCCGGACCGGCCGTCGCTCCGGGCGCCGCTTCCCTCAGCCACCGGGACGGCCGCGCCGCGGCCGCCCTCGCTCCGATCGGCGTGCGCATCGGCATCGACCTGGAGCGGGCGCGGGCGGTTCCGCGCGAGCACGAGCGGATGTTCGCCACGTCCGCGGAGCGGCGGACCTGGCCGCGGTGGCGGGACGCGTCCGGACTGTGGGCGCTGAAGGAAGCGGCGTGGAAGGCGTTCGGCTGCCCCGACGACCTGCCGTTCACCGCCCTGGAGCTGGAGATCGGACGGGGCGGGACGGTGTCCGCCGTCCGTGTCGACGGCAGGGCGCACGCCGCCCGGTCCCTCCTCCGCCGGCCCTGGCCGGGGTGGGTCCTCGCGCTCGTCTGGGCGGAGGAGGCACCATGACCGACGCGGTGGGGATCACCGGGATCGCCTACGCGTTCGCCGGGCCGCGCACGACGGTCCGGGAGCTCGCGGCGGCGGGTCGCCTGGAGAGCGCGCCGGAGCTGCTCGAGGGCTTCGGCTTCGAGGGGGTCCACGTGGCAGCCGGGGAGACCCCCTACGCGCTGGCGCTGGACGCGGCCGGGCGCGCGCTGAGCGAGTCCGGCGCCGATCCGGAGGAGGTGGGGCTCCTGATCCACGGCGGCGCCACGGGCGATGCGGCCTTCGCGGCAGGGGGGGTGGCGGGAGCCGGGTGCGAGAGCGGGCCGTCCTTCCGCTACCCATCGACCCGCCTCCAGCACGACCTCGGACTCGGAGGCGCCTGGACGCTGGGGCTCGACCAGGTCGCGTGCACGAACCTCCTGGCGGGGATCCGCGTGGCCGCCGGACTCATGCGCGCGGAGGGCATCGACCGGGCTCTCTGCGTGACGTCCGAGTTCTTCGGGCCCGAGGCTCTCCGCGAGCGCATCTACAACTGCGTCTCCGATGCCGCGTGCGCGGTGGTGCTGGAGCGGGGCGCGTCAGCGTGCCGGCTGGTGGCCGCCGTCCAGGTGACCAAGGGCTATTACTGGGACGCCGAGTCGGTGAAGGAGGAGGTCGTCGCCTCCTACTTCCCCACCGCCCGTCACGTGGTCGACCGCACCCTCGAGCGCGCGGGCTGGTCCCCCGAGTCCGTCCGCTGGGTCATCCCGCACAACGTGAGCGCCCGGAGCTGGACCATCCTCATGGGGCTCCTGAACCTCCCGGCCGCCACGGTCTGGACGGACAACATCGCGCGGCGGGGGCACACCCTCTCGGGCGACAACCTGATCAACCTGCGGGACGCGCTGGACGCGGGGCTGATCCGCCCCGGCGACCGGCTCCTCCTCTTCTCTTACGGCTACGGCGCCCACTGGACGGCGCTGGCGGTGGAGGCGTGATGAAACGAGCGATCCTGGTGACCGGCGCCACCGGCCTGATCGGCGGCGATTCCCTCCGGCGGCTGCTGGCCGCGGAACCCGAGACGACCGCGTACGCCCTCGTCCGTGACCCGCGGCGGGTGCCGCCCGGCCTCCGCCACCCGCGGGTGACCATTCTCCAGGGCGACCTGCTGCGTCCGGCTCTGGGGCTCGACGGCGCGAGCCGGGCGCTCCTGAGGCGCGACGTCCGGGCGGTCCTCCACTTCGCGGCGGATACGCGGTTCTCCCAGACCCGCCGCGAGGCGCTGGACGTCAACGTCCGCGGCACCGAGCGCGTCGTCGAGCTCGCCGGTGCCCTGGAGGTGGAGCGGCTGGCGTTCGCCAGCACCGCGTTCGCCGTCGGGCGCCGCACCGGGCTGGTGCGCCCCGGGGAGCGCGCGGATCGCGGGTGGGTGAACGAGTACGAGCGCTCGAAGCACGAGGC
>JAHWKI010000151.1:2866-5290 GCA_019347975.1 Gemmatimonadota bacterium | reverse complement strand
CATCCCGACGCCGCGGGACGGACGCTGCACCTGTGCGCGGGCGTGGGGGCGATGGCGCTGGGCGAGCTGCTGGACGACGCCCACGCCCACTGGTCTCTCGATGACGCGTGGCGCCGCCGCCGCATCGAGCGGCCGGCGATCGTGGATCTGGACACGTGGCGGCTGATGGAGCGGTCGGTCGAGGAGACCGGCTCGGCCGTGCTCGTCCGGGTGACCCGCGCGCTTTCCCATTTCGCGCCCCAGCTCGCCTACCCGAAGCGGTTCGACACCTCGGACACGGACCGGCTGCTCGGCTTCTCCGCCCCGCCCGTCCGGACGTTCTGGACCCGCATGCTCCGGAGCATGGGCGGGACGCGGAAGGCGGTGGCCGCATGAGCGCCCCTCGCACCTCGGCCCCCGACGCCCGCGCGCGGTTCATCGACGAGACCGCCGCGTGGATCGTCCGCCGGTTCGCGCCCGGGGCAGTCCTCGAGGCCGACACGCCCCTGTTCGAAGGGCTCATCGACAGCATCCGGATCCTCGAGCTGATCGCGTGGACGGAGCGCGCCCTCGGCGGCCGGATCCCCGACCGGATGATCCGCATGGACCACTTCCGGACGCTCCGCGCCGTGGCCGAGACCTTCATTCCCGACGCCGAAAGCGAGGACACCGATGTGGAACGCTGAGCGCGCGGTCGAAACCCTCCGCCGGCGGGGCGAGCTGCTCGAGCCCGTCCAGGGGGCGGTGGGGCTCCGGGGCGGCGCCCTGGCCCTGTTCGATGCCATCGAGGCGCGGGTCCGCGACGCCTGTCGGCGGCTCGCCGGCGAGACGTGGCGCCCGGCGGCGGCGCTGGCGTGGCGGACGCTGGAGACCGCCGACTACTTCGCCTCCTTCCCCCAGTGGCTCACCGCCGCCGCTCACATGGGGGACGACGAGGCCTCTCTCGAGGACGTCGCCACCAGCACGCGTCCGGCGGCGGCCGCCCGCGACCGCTTCGGCCCGCCGGCCGCCGCGCTCCCGCCCGCGGCCTGCTACCACGTCTACGAGGGGCTCCGGGGCACCACGCTTGAGGCTGCCCGCCGGGTCACGCTCCAGTGCACCTGCTGGCGCCACGAGGGCGCCGCCACGCTCCCGCTGGAGCGCGGCTGGTCGTTCACCATGCGCGAGGCGGTCGCGGTGGGGACACCCGCCGAGGTCGCCGCCTTCCGGGCCGAGGGCGAGGCGGCGGTGCTGCGGGTGGCGGCGGCGCTGGGGCTGGAGCCGGAGGTCGTCGAGGCCACCGACCCGTTCTTCCGGCCGACCGGCCGGGGCAAGGAGCTGGTCCAGCGGCTCAAGGGGCTGAAGCGGGAGGTCACGCTCGACATCGGCGCCGGCCGCCGGCTCGCCGTGGCATCGACGAACCTCCACGAGGACTTCTTCGGACGCGCGTTCGGCATCCGGGACTCGGCGGGCGCGCCGGCATCCAGCGCCTGTGTGGCGTTCGGCCTCGAGCGCTGGCTGCTCGCGTTCCTCGTCGCCCACGGCCCGGACGCGGTGGCGTGGCCGATCCGCGTCCCGTCCCACCAGCTCCAGGAGGCGGGCACATGAAGACGGCACGCAGGCTCTACGAGCGGCACGCGGCCGCCGCGGACCGGGGAGGCTGGTCGGTCGAGCGGGACGTCCGCTGGGCCGAGATCGACCCCACCCTGGCGGACACCCAGCCGGACATCCTGGCGGCGCTGCGGGACGCGGCGATCATCGAGTCCTTCCACCCGGTCAATCTCTGCCGTCTGGTCCGGCTGTGCCGCGAGGACGTGGACGCGGGCGTGGTCTTCTCGCTCGAGATGTACGAGGGGTTCAAGCACTTCCACGCGCTGCGGCTCTATCTGGACGCCGTGGGGCACGAGCCCGCGATCACCGACGAGGAGCTCGCCGCCGTCCGCCGGCACGCCCCCGACGACGTGGATCCCACCGAGGTGATCCCGCGGCTCGTCGAGTTCATGCTGTCGGAGCACCTGGCCGCGTACTTCTTCCGCCGCCTGGGCGAGCGGGCCCGCGAGCCGGTCCTCGCCGAGATGCTCGCGTGGATCGCGGCGGACGAGGTGCGCCACGCCCAGTCCGCGTCCGACCTCCTCGAGAAGCGGATCCGCCACGAGCCCGCGGTGGTCCCCGCCGTGCTCGACGCGGCCGCGGGGTTCCGCCACTACGGCGCCGAGGCGGTGGGGGAGGTCCCCATCGCCATGGCCGGGGACGACGTGGCCATCCGCACGTTCGCGCAACGCGTCGAGCGCCTCTGCGGCGTCCGGCTCGTCGACCACCTCAAGTCCACCCTCTGACGCGGGGAGCATCGAACATGACCACGCGTATCGACACCACCGCGGCCATATCCGCCACGGAGATGAACCTCCTGAACTTCTACCGCGCCTCCGAGCTCCGCGGCGGCCTGGTGCTGGCCACCATGGCCGG
>JAHWKI010000151.1:0-2766 GCA_019347975.1 Gemmatimonadota bacterium | reverse complement strand
TTCGTCGAGCGTCAGCGCCATCCCGAAACGCATCCGCGGATCCGGCGGACGCTGGAGCAGATGATCGAGGACGAGAAAGGCCACCTCTCGTGGGTAAGGCGCTGGCTGGACGAGCAGAAGGTGAAGCGACCCGGCGTCGTCGAGGAGACGCTGGAGCGCTACGCCGCCGTCGACCCGCTGGTGTGGGAGCGCATGTACCGCGACTTCGGCTACGAGGCGGCGGCATGAGCGCCCCCCGCCGTATCCGGCTCCCCGACGCCGCGGACGACGCGCTCCACTTCGCCCAGGTCCGCGAGGACTCCGAGCTGGAGATCCGGGCGCTCGCCGTCGGCAGGGAGGACACCGCGGTGGTCGTGGGATCCGGCGGCTGCACCGTCCTGTCCCTGCTGGCCGCCGGCGCGGGACGGGTGGTGGCGGTGGACGTGAATCCCGCCCAGAACCACGTCCTGGAGCTGAAGCTCGCCGCGGTGACCCGGCTCCGGCACCGACGCGCCGTCCGCTTCCTCGGCGGCTGGCCCATGCCCGGAACGGCGCGGCTCGCCGCCTACCGGCGCATACGAGACGGCCTGAGCTCCGGTGCGCGGAGCTACTGGGACGCGCGGCCGCGCGCCATCGCCCGGGGCGTCCTGGAGGCGGGGAAGACCGAGCGGTACCTCCGGGCCTCCGCCTCGCTCCTCCGCCTAGTCCACCCGCGCCGCCGGATCGAGCGGCTCCTCGCCTGTGAGTCGATCGAGGAGCAGCGGGCGCTGTACGACGACGAGTGGAACAACCGCCGGTGGCGGGCGCTCTTCGCGCTCGTCGGCGGCAAGGCGGCCCTGCAGCGGGTCTATCGTCCGGACTTCTTCCGCCACGCGGGGGAGGCGCGCTACGCGAGCCACTTCCGCGACCGGCTCGAGCACACGCTGACGCGGATCCCGGTCGCGCGGAACTACTTCCTGCATCAGCTCCTGACGGGGCGCTACCCGGCCGATTCCACCGCGCTGCCACGCTACCTGGCCGGAGCCGGGGAGCTCGAGGGCGCGACGGCTCGCCTCCGGATCGTGGACGGCGGGTTCGCCGCATGTCTCCGGACGCTGCCCGACGCCTCCGTAGACGCCTTCGCGCTGTCGAACATCTGCGAGTGGATGCCGCCCGCGGAGGTGGATGCGCTCTTCGCCGAGATCCACCGGACCGCCCGACCTGGCGCCCGGGTGGTGCTCCGCAATTTCGTGGGCTGGACCGAGGTGCCCGAGCGCTGGCGCGAGAGCATCCGGGAGGACCGCGTCGCGGGCGAAGCGCTCATGGCGGGGGACCGGAGCCTGTTCCAGCGGAGGATCGCGCCGTGCGTGGTCCTGAAGGGGGCGGCATGATGGGCTCGGCCCCCGCCCGCCGGCCTGGGGCCGTCCTCCCGGCCGCCGTCGAGACCTTCTCCGCGGCGAGCTCCCGCGGACCCTCCCTTCGCGTGGCCCGGCCGTCGGACAACCAGGCGCTGATCGACCTGGCCGCCGCGTGCCCCATGGCCGGCGACGTCGGCTTGCTGGTCGATAGGGCCCCGGACTTCTTCGCCATGAACCGCCTCGAGGGCGACTCGTGGGAGATCGCGGTGGCGGGTGCGGACCGCGGGGAGATCGCCGGGTGCGTCGCCCTGTCCCGCCGCACCGTGTACCTGCACGGCCGCGCCGCGGAGACGTTCTACGCGGGAGACCTGAAGGTGCACCCCTCCCGGCGCGGGGGCGAGGCCGCGGACGCGCTGGAGCGGTGGGTCGCCGCGCGGGCGTCCGAGGAGGACCCCGAGCGGCTGCTCTTCCTCACCGTGCTGAAGGGGAACGCGTCCATGGAGAAGCGGCTGCCGGGACCCAGGGGGCTGCCGCGCCTGGACCCGTTCGCGACGATCCGCTCGCACGCCATCCCGCTCCTCCACCGACGGCGGCGATCGGACGACCTGCGCATCTCCCGCGCGGGGCCGCGGGACGTGGAGGCCATGGCCGAGCTGTGGGCGCGCGTGGCGCCGGAGCGTCAGCTGGCGCCGGTATTGGACGCGGAGGCGCTGGCCGGCTGGATCGCGACGGCGCCCGGGCTGGGGCTGTGGGACTACCTCATCGCCCGGGACGCGCGCGGCCGGATCCAGGGGTTCGTCGCCTTCTGGGACCAGTCGTCCATGAAGACGCTCCGGGTGACGCGCTATTCACCCCGCATGCGGATCGTGCGCCGCGCCATCAACGCGGTGGCGGGGCCGCTCGGTGCGACCCCCGTCCCGCCGGCGGGCGAGCCGCTCCGCGTGCGGACCGCCGTCCACCTGTGCGTCCCCGCCTCGCGCCCCGACGTGCTGCGCGCGCTGGTGCGGGACGCGTACGCCCGCTGTCGCGGCAGGGAGGCGCTCCTCCTGGTCGGGCTGGACACGCGTGACCCGCTGACGGCCGGGCTGGCGGGGCTCTGGAGCCAGCCCACCGACATTCTCGCCTGCGCCACGGCCGGCGCCGGCCGCTACCGGGGACCGCGTCTGGACGAGCGCGCCCTCCATTACGAGATCGCACTGGTCTAGGAGAACCCATGAGCCGCCTCGCGCAGATCGCCTATCCGCTCCGCTTCTACGGATCCCTCCGGCGCGTCACCCGGATGCACGACCGGGAGCGCGACATGGCGGCCCACCCGTTCCCCCGCGTGGTCCAGCTCCAGACGATCAACGCCTGCCAGGCGGCCTGCACCATGTGCCCCTATCCGCTGTTCAAGGGCACGTTCCAGCGCGGCCGGATGGACGACGGGCTCTTCGAGAAGGTGCTGGACGAG
>JAHWKI010000150.1 GCA_019347975.1 Gemmatimonadota bacterium | reverse complement strand
GCGGGAGGTCGAGCGGCCCTCGGCGGGAGAGGGCGAAGTCCTGATCCGCGTCCACGCCACCACGGTGACGGCGGCGGACTACCGGCTGCGGGCGCTGAACATGCCGGCCGGGATGCGCCTCATGGGCCGGGTGGCGATCGGCGTGCGGAAGCCGCGCAAGCCGATCCTCGGCCAGGTCGTCTCTGGAGTGGTCGAGGAGGTCGGAGCGGGCGTGGATCGCTTCCGCCCCGGTGACGAGGTCTTCGGCCTCACGCCGGGAGGCGCCTACGCGGACTATGTAGCGGTGAACGCCGACGGCCCCCTGGCATTCGGGCCGGAGGGGCTCACCCACGGGGAGGCGGCCGCACTCCCTTTCGGTGGGCACACCGCGCTGCATTTCTTCCGCAAGGTCGGGATCCGGCGGGGTGAACGGGTCGCCGTCTACGGGGCGTCCGGGGACGTCGGCACGGCCGCGGTCCAGCTCGCGAAGTACTTCGGCGCCACGGTCACCGCCGTGTGCAGCAGCAGGAACATCGAGCTCGTCCGGTCGCTCGGTGCGGACATTGTGCTCGACTACACGACCGACACGATCCCGCCGCCCGACGCCCGCTACGATATTGTCATGGAGACGGTCGGCAAGACCTCCTATACGCGATGGAAGCAGGCGATGGCGCCCGGCGCTCGATTCCTCATGATCGCCGGCGGGGTGCCCGAGTACCTGCGGATGATCCCGACCAACCTCTTCGGCGATCACCGGATCATCGGCGGCGTCGCCCAGGCGGACGCCGATTCCATGGACTTCCTCCGCGCCCGGGCCGAGGCCGGCGAGCTGCGGCCGGTCATCGAGCGGACGTACCCGCTCGACCGCATCGTCGAGGCCCACGCCCACGCGGACACCGGGCGCAAAGTGGGGAGCGTGGTCATCGAGGTCTGATCTGCGGCGGCACCGGACGCGCCCGCTATTTCTCGATCGGCGAGGTCTCCAGTGCTCGCTCGATCTCCACGCGTACGTACGGATCCTCCGTCGCGACCGATCGCTCCAACGCCTCCCTGGCCTCGGCCGAGCCCACCCGGCCGAGTGCCCAAGCAGAGTGCCCTCGCACCAACGGTTCCGGGTCCCTGAGCGCCGCCACCAGCACCGGGACGGCTTCCGGCGAGCCCCAGTTGCCGAGACCGACACAGACGTTGCGCGCGAAGCCGGCGCGCCCGGCGCGGCGGATGGCCGAGCCCCTGGAGAACGAGTCCCAGGCGACCTCGTCCAGCGCCGTCTTTAGCAGATCGATCAGCGGCGGCGAATCGGTGCCAGGGTGGGCCGCCGACCCGCTCAGGGCTTCAACCCGCGCCGGGGGTTGGCCCGGGCCGCGCGCGGCGTAGTCCGGCTGCGAGCTCTCCTCGGCGAACCGGATGTTGAAAGGACAGCGTTCCTGGCAGATGTCGCACCCGTAGATCCGGTTTCCGATCGCCGGCCGGAGCTCCCGCGGGATCGGCCCGCGATTCTCGATGGTCAGGTACGAGATGCACCGGGTCGCGTCCATGACCGGCGCGCCGTTCTCGTCGCGCCCCAGGAGGGCGCCGGTGGGGCACGCGTCGACACACGCGTTGCACGTCCCGCAGCGGTCCGCCTCGAACGGCGCGTCGTAGTCGAGCTCGAAGGGGAGCAGGAGGGAGCCGAGGAAGAAGTAGGAGCCGCCCTTCGGGTCGATGAGCATGGTGTTGCGGCCGAACCAGCCGATCCCGGCCCGGCGGGCCAGCTCGCGCTCGAGCACCGGCCCCGTGTCGACGTACGCGCGGGCGGTGGCCAGCTCCCGGCCGGTCTCCGCTTCGACGAAGCGGAGCAGCTCCATAAGCTTGTTCTTTACGACCTTGTGGTAGTCGCGTCCGCGCGCGTAGCGGGCGATGACACCGCGGTCCGGCCCCACGTCCTCGTCCGGGTCGCCGTCCCTTCCCCCCTCGGGCGCCCCCGCCGCGTACGCGTGCGCGACGACCACCGCGCTCTTAAGGTCCGGCCACCGGCGGCCGGGGTCCGTGCGGGCGTCGATGGCGTCGGGTCGGCCGAGGTAGGCCATGGAGCCATGAAGGCCACGACCGATCCACGCGCGGTAGAACCCGGCGTGGTCGCTCTCCCGGATCGGCGTGATCCCGGACCGGTAGAAGCCGAGGCGCCGCGCTTCATCGCGGATGCGGCCGGAGAGCTCGCGGGCTGGGTTCATCCTGCGTACGTACCCTGCACGCGCGGGGCGGTTCGCCGCCCGCATACGTTTGAACAGTCCGGCGGACGCCCTAAAAAAGCCTCGCAGTTCTCTGTGCTCTCCGTGACTCCGTGGTGAAACCCATCGTTCTCTTGATTTCCACAGAGCGCGTCGCTGCCTTCAGTACTGGAACCGGTACGTCAGCCCGCCCCCGAAGTTGAACCCCGAGTACGTGCGCGTATTCCCGACGTCGCTGCCGAAGCGGACCCACTGGTACCCGGCGAACAGGCTGAGGCCGAACGCTTCGCTCAGCCGCGTCCTGGCGCCGGTCTCGCCCTTGAGCGCGAAGCCCGTCGCCGCATTGGTGCCACCGCCGGTGAGCGTGCCGCCCGACTCGGAGTCCTCGATGCCCAGCGCGATCCCACCGCCCGCCGCGATGAAGGGCTCCGTGCCCGCGTCCGGGCCGGTGAACGGGTAGAACTTGATGGCGGTCAGGACCGGGACCACATACGTGGTCACCGCGCTGCCGGTCCCGCTGCCCAGCACGCCGCCGCCGCTCTCGGTCTCCGCCCGCCGGCGCCAGACGCCGATGCTGCTCTCGATGGCGATGTGACGGTCCAGGCCGCGCTGGAAGTATCCTTCGAGGAGCGGCCAGCTGCTTTCCTCGCCGTTCTGCACCTCGGGCAGGTCGTTCAGGTTCCACCAGGAGGCGCGCAGTCCGGCCCCCGTCCTGGCGAGCTTGGCTTCCTGGACGCGCTCCGGCTCCTCCTCGTCCTGGGCGTGGAGGGGGCCGGCGAGGCCGGTGAGCGCGAGTGTGGCCACAGCGAGAGCAGCGAGGGTGCCGAGCCGCGTCCGTCGTTTGATGGGCATGGATTCTGGATCCCCTGTTTTCGATGAGATGAGCGACGGAAACAAAGATCCGGGCCCCGCGGAGGCAAGGGCAGGGCAGGATCCTGCAATTTGCCCCTGCCGCTCCGGAGCGGCGGGCCAATCCAGGCGTCGTACCGATCGTGGCAGGTCGCCCTCGAGAATCCGCCTGAGGTCGCGATGTCACCCGCTCAGCATCCGACCGAGCCGCTTCCCCCCCAACAGGTGCATGTGCAGGTGGAACACCTCCTGGCCGCCGTGCCCGCGCACGTTCACGATCAGCCGGTAGCCCTCCTCGGCGATCCCCTCCGCCTCCGCGATCTTTCGCGCCGCCGTGAACAGCCGCCCCAGCGCCGGCTCGTGCGACGGCTCCACGTCCGCCGCCGTCGGGATCGCCTCGTTCGGGACGATCAGCACGTGCGTCGGCGCCTGGGCGTTGATGTCCCGGAACGCCGTCACCAGCTCGTCCCGGTAGACGACGTCCGCCTCCACCTCGCCCCGGACGATCTTCCCGAAGATCGTATCCGCCATCTGCTCACCTCCCGGTGGAATGAACCAGTCTGATCATCCGTTCGGCCCGCTGTTCGGGCAAGGCGGGCGAGTGGGGTGATCCGCGGGTGCTTCTCGTTCCGGGCTCTCGGCCGGCGCTCACGCCCGGCGGGGAGTGGGGGAGTGGGGGTGACCCATCGAGCCGCGGGTGGTACCGGAAGCCTGCGGCTGCGGATAGCGCAGGCGCCACCGAAAGCTGAACGGCCGTACCCCCACGTCCCCCACTCCCCTGCGGCACGGATGAAGGAAGAGGGTGCTTCGCCGCCCGCGTGGCCGACGAATCACCCCCATGTCCGGTACTCGGGCTCCGGGCTCCGCCTCGAGAGAGCCGCCTCCACCCGCATCTTGCCGCGTACACCCCGCGGGGCGATCGTATCGCATGCGTGACCCACTCGACCGGCGTGCGTTCCTCGGGCGAACGCTCCGCTTCGGCGGGGGTGCCCTGGCTGGCTTCAGCGCGCTCCAGACGCTGTCCCGGCTCGCGTCCGCGTCCAGCCGCGCCATCCACGTCGCCGGGGCGGGAGAGGGCGGCTACGGCCCGCTGAGCGTCGCGGGGGCGGAGCTGGCGCTTCCGCGCGGCTTCCGATACGTCCGGTTCGGCGCCATGGGCGAGGCCATGGACGACGGGCTGTCCACCCCTCCCGCCCACGACGGCATGGGGGCGTTCCCGCTGCCGAACGGCAACATACGGCTGATCCGCAACCACGAGCTGCTGGGAAGGCTGCCCGGGGCGCGGCCGTATCCCCGCCCCTATGACGTCATGGCCGGCGGGGGAACCACGTCGCTGGAGGTGGATCCGCGGAGTCGCGAGCTGGTGCGGTCCTTTTCCAGCCTCGGCGGCACGGTCCGCAACTGCGCGGGCGGCGTGACGCCGTGGGGGAGCTGGCTGACCTGCGAGGAAGCGACCGCCGGGACCCGACAGGGACTCGGTGAGTCCCACGGCTACGTGTTCGAAGTCCCCGCCGCGGCGGAGTCGGCGGTGGAGCCGGTCCCGCTCCGGGCCATGGGCCGCTTCGTCCACGAGGCCGTGGCCGTCGACCCGGATAGCGGGATCATCTACGAGACCGAGGACCAGACGCGCGGCGGCTTCTACCGGTTCATCCCCGCGGCGCCGGGCCGTCCGGAGCGCGCCGCCGATCTGACCCGCGGCGGCCGGTTGCAAATGCTGGCCATAGCCGGTCGCCGCCGCTACGACTGCTCCCGTAACCAGACCGTGGGTGAGCCGCTCCCCGCCCGGTGGGTGGAGATCCCCGACCCGGACCCGGAGGAGGCGGAAGAGCGGCAGGATGCCGTATTCATCCAGGGGTGGGATCGGGGAGGCGCCCGCTTCAGCCGCGTCGAGGGGTGCTGGTACGCCGACGGCGCGATCTACTTCACGTCCACGGACGGGGGCGATTTCCGCCTCGGCCAGGTCTGGGAGTACCGCCCTTCCGGGGACGACACCGGCACCCTCACGCTCCTTTTCGAGTCGCCCGATGCCGCCGTCCTCCAGCACCCCGACAACGTCTGCGTGAGCCCCCGCGGCGGGATCGTCCTGTGCGAGGACGGCAACGCCCCCAACCATGTCCGCGGGCTCACCAGCGATGGCCGCATCTTCGATTTCGCCCGCAACATCAAGGGCCTCGGGTACGCCGAGTTCGCCGGCGCCACCTTCAGCCCGGACGGCGACACGCTCTTCGTGAACCTCCAGAACGACCCGGGCGCGACGTTCGCCATCTGGGGCCCGTGGGAAGACGGCGCGCTGTAGACCTCAGGTTGACAGCGGCGCCGGGACGGGGTTTCCTTCCATTCATGTTCCTACGTGCCCGACCGGCCGCCGGCGGTAGCGCCGGAGTCCTTGCACGACGCCTGATGGTCGTGCTGCTGGGAGCCGCCCATCTCGGGATCCTCGGCTTCGCGCCCGTTCTCGATCCGGCGCCCGCACCCGCCGCGCACGAGCACCACCTCGCGGCCGAGTCCGCTGGCGGCTGTCAGACTTACCATGCCGACCACTGCGTCCTCTGCCGGGTCCTCACCGGCGAAGCCGCGGGCGGCGCGCCCGTCGCCGAGGTCCCCCTCGCGGCACCGCCGTCGCCGGAGACGCTGTTCGCAGCCGGCGACACCGCCCCCGACCGCCCCGCTCACTCCCCGCCCCGCGCCCGCGCCCCTCCGACGGCCTGACTCCCGCGTAAGCGTTCGCGTAGCTCGACCGGCTCGCGCCGGTCCGTCTCGTCGTAAACGGAGTCAGTGCATGAACGGAGATCGCACCACCCTCCCCTCCACGGGGACGGGCGGCCTCAAGGCAGAGCGCGCACGGAGGCTTCTCATGGCCCTCGCCGCGCTCGCCTGGATGGTACCGGCCGGGGCATGGGCGCAGCAGGCCGCCAGTGGGCCACCGGCGCCCGCCCCCGCCCTGGACAGCGTCAGCCTGTCCGGGACGGTCGTGGACTCGCTCACGGGCGACCCGCTCCCGGCGTCGGTGGTCCGCATGGTCGAGCTCGATCGCCAGGACCTCACACACGATAATGGCGTGTTCCACCTCCGGAGGATCCCGCCCGGCACGTATACGCTGGTCGTCGAGCACCTGGGGTACCGCACGGAGCAGCGGCAGGTCAGGATTCCGCCCACGGGGCTCCCCCCGCTCGTCATCCGGATGCGGACCTCCGCCATCGACCTGCCGGGACTCGTGGTGACAGCCACCATGGGAGCCCGGTCCAGGGAGGAGTCGCTCCGTCCGACGCAGGTGGTGAGCGGCCGCGACCTCCAGCGGCAGCTCGATGTCACCCTCGCCGAGACGCTGGAAGGCGAGGCCGGGCTGGCGTCCGCGTCCATGGGACCGGCGCCCGCCCGCCCGGTGATCCGCGGCCTCGGCGGCGACCGCATCCTGATCCTGGAGGACGGCGGCCGCGTCGGGGACGTCTCCTCGACCAGCGCGGACCACGCCGTCGCCGTGGAAGCCTCCTCCGCGGAGCGGGTCGAGATCGTGCGCGGGCCTGCAGCGCTGTTCTACGGGAGCAACGCGCTGGGCGGCGTGATCAACGTGGTGCGGGAGGAGATCCCCGTAGCCCTCCCCGACCACCCCACGGGCACGGTGCTCCTCCAGGGGCAGTCGGTGAACGAGGGCGGGACGGGGGCGGCCATGTTCCGGGACGGTGTGGGCCCCGTCGGCTACCGGTTCGAGGTGAACGGCCGGACGACGGGCGACGTCCGTACGCCCATCGGGACGCTCGTCAACACGGGACTGGAGACGTGGGGCGGCGCGGCGGGCGCGGCGTGGGTCTCCGAGTTCGGCCACGCCGGGGGCGCGATCCGGGCCTATCGCAACGCATACGGCATCCCGCCGGACTCGGTGTCCGGCCACGCCGAGGGCGTCACGGTCGAGATGGAGCGGGATGCCTACCGAGGCGAGGCGGTGTTCATCCGACCGGGGCCCTTCGAGGAAGTCGCGGTCACGGGCTCGTTCCTCCGTTACGACCACCGTGAGATCGAGGCCGCCGGGGTGATCGGGACCGCGTTCGGGCAGAACACGGGCGCCGGCGAGGTGGTGGCGCGCCATGCAGCGCTGGGACCCTTCGACCGCGGCGGCGTCGGCGTGCGCGGGCAGTGGCAGGGCTACATCTCCGACAACGGCCGCACCACGGTGAACAGCGATGAGGTCAGCGCCGCGATCTACGCCATGGAGGAGCTGGACCTCGATCGCCTGAGGATCCAGGGCGGCGCCCGCTTCGATCTCCACCGCGTGACCCCCGGCGGCGTCGATGCCGTGCGCGGGGTCCCGGTCCGTGAGCGGACGTTCCGCAACATCTCGGGCTCCCTGGCCGCCCTGTACGAGATCAGGGGCGGATGGCGGCTCGGGGCGAGCGTGTCGCGCGCCTTCCGGTCCCCTTCTTCGGACGAGCTGTTCTCCCAGGGGCCGCACCTGGCCGCCTACACGTTCGAGGTCGGGAACCCGGAGCTCGAGGCGGAGACCGGCCTCGGCGTCGACCTCTTCCTGCGCGTGGACCGCCCCGGGATCAGCGCCGAGGCCGCCGCGTTCTGGAACGAGATCTCCGACTACAGCTTTCCCGTCAACACCGGGGACCGGCGCGGCGACCTCTACGTCTACCGCCACCAGAACACGGATGCCCGGTTCATGGGCGGGGAGCTCTCGGCCCGGTGGAGCATCACCGGATCCCTGGTGCTCGACGCCGACCTCTCCTACGTCCGGGCCACGAACCTGGCCGAGGATGAGCCGCTTCCCCTCATCCCGCCCCTGAACGGCCGTACCACGCTGCGCTGGGACCGGGAGCGCGTCTTCCTCGAAGCCGGCTGGCGCGGCTCCGGGGAGCAGGACCGGGTCCCCGGGCGACCCGAGCTCCCGGCCGGAAGCCCCGGGTACTGCGACCAGGTCCCGGCGGGCGACCCGTGCCGGCCGGTCCCCGGCGAGTTCATCCCCACCGACGCCTATGCAACCTTCAGCGTCGGCGGCGGGTATCGCTGGTTCCCCGGCCACCAGGTCCATTCCCTGACGGTCCGGCTGGAAAACCTGACGGACGAGGTGTATCGCAACCACCTGTCGCGCATCAAGGAGCTGAGCCCCGAGCCCGGGTTCGGCGCGACGGCGTCCTACAGGATGACATTCTGAAACGCATACGACAGAGGAAAGCAATAATGACCCGCTCGATTCGCGCCCTGCTCCTGCCCCTGGCCGCTCTCGCCCTGGTCGTCGGCGCCTGTGACGACCCCACACAGATCGAGGGGCACGTCGACGCCGAAGGTCTGGCGATCGTCTCCGGGACGACCGAGCTGTACCGCTACATGCTGGAGGAGGGAACGCCCTCGCCACTGACGCTAACCGTCGGCAGGCACGACGTCGCGATCGTCCTCCTCGATCATGATGGCGAGCCCCTGCCCCACGAGGGCGGAGAGGACGAAGAGGAGCTCATTCTCACGATCGCCGACGAGTCGATCTTCACCTGGACGCCCGAGGCCGAGGTCCCCGGCGAGGTGCACGAGACGGAGGAGTTCCACGGTGAGCTGAACGCGCTCGCCGCCGGCAGCACCACCATGGAGATCTGCCTGCTCCACGCCGGCCACTGCGATTTCAGGACTCCGGAGGCGACCCCGATTCCGGTCACGATCACGCAGTAGGAAGAGGTGATCGCCTCGCCGGCGATCTCGTTGTTCGGGCATCCAGGTTCCTTTAGGTTGCCCGCCATGGCTGAAGCGGACTGGAACCGGTGGCGCGGCGAGTTCCCCATCCTCGCCCGCAAGACCTACCTGAACTCCTGCTCCCTGGGTGCCCTCTCGAAGCGCGCCGACGCCCGCCTCGACGGCTTCCGGGAGGAGTGGCACACCCACGGCGCCTCGGCCTGGTACGAGACCTGGATGGGCCGCCTCGCGGAGCTGCGCGGCCGCGTCGCCGGGATGATCGGCGCCCACGCCGACGAGGTCGCCCTCGCCGCCTCGGTCTCCGCCGCGCTGGCCACCGTGGCCTCCGCCGTGGACCATGGCGCGCGGAACAGGGTCGTCGTCGCCGATCTCGATTTCCCCACCCTCGCCTACCAGTGGATGGCGCG
>JAHWKI010000149.1 GCA_019347975.1 Gemmatimonadota bacterium | reverse complement strand
TGGAGCCGGCGGGAGTCGAACCCGCGTCCGCGAATAGATCCCTCAGCGCATCTACGTGCGTAGTCCGCCTTGTTTTTTTCTCACTCGATCGTCGGCATGACGGACGGCCGTTCACGAGCCAGCCACTCTGAAATCTCGCCCCTGGTGCAGTGGCCTCACCGAGGAGCCAGCCCGATTCAATCGTCGCCTGAAGCTGGACCTCGGGCCGGGTCCCTGCTTGCAGACGGGCTACGAGCTAAGTAACTGGGTTACTTACGCAGCCAGCGCCAGGTTATCGTTGGCACTTGTGAGTTTTTCCGCGGTTTTACGAGGAAACGGACACCTCGGCACGCAGCACCGACTTCACTAAACTCGTCGAAACCGTGTCGGCCCCGCTGGATGAAAGATAGCGGGATGGGGGGCCGGATTCAAGCCCTGGAAGTGTCGGGCAGAGCGACAGTTACGCGGTTCCGTCCGGCGGCCTTGGAGGCGTACAGGGCCTCGTCCGCGCTCTTCAGCAGCTCGGCGGGGTCCTGGACCACCTCGGGGCACGAGCTGACGCCGATGGAGGCGGTCACCGGGATGCGCTTGCCGCTCCAGTCGACGACCGCGGAAGCGACCGCGGCGCGGATCCGCTCGGCCACCTCGCCGGCTTCGTGTCGCATGGTCTCCGGGAGGACCACGACCAGCTCCTCGCCGCCGAACCGGGCGGCGAAATCGGCGTCCCGGATCGTGGCCTTCACGATCTCCGCCACCCGCTCCAGCACGGCGTCGCCGGCGGCGTGACCGTACGTGTCGTTGACGGCCTTGAAGTGGTCGAGGTCGAGGACCAGGAGGGAAACGGAGCGGCGGTAGCGGTGGAAGCGCTTGCGCTCGTCCGCGAGCCGCTCGTCCAGCGCGATCCGATTCCGGAGCCCGGTGAGGCCATCCTCGTGGGCGACCTGACGGAAGCGGACGAGGTCCGTGGAGTGCTGGAGCTGGAGCGCCAGGAGCGGCGCGAGGGCGACGACGAGCTCGACGGCGCCGTCTTCCGGGCGGGCTCCGCCCCACAGCGCGACCACTCCCCTGGTGCGGCTCGAGGCGTCCACGAGCGGGACCACGGTCAGGTGCTCCGGAACGCGCCGCCAGCGCTCACCCGCGTGGGCGAGCACCGGGCTCCGCCCCTCGGGGGTCCGCCGGATGGGCGCGCCCGCCCTGGCGGCCATGGCGAGCTCCCCGTCGCCGACGCCGAAGTAGGTGCCCGGGGCCGGCCCACCGCCGGTCCCCCAGGAGGCGAGGACACGGCCGCGCTCGTCCGCCCACGCCGCGACGAGCGCCCCCTCGGCGTCCCCGATCTCGGCGAGGGCGCTCGCCAGCTCCTCCGGGAAGCGCTCGGCCTCCACCCCGCCCTGCAGCGCCTTCAGGAAGGCGAGGAAGCGGTCGAAGCGGCCGGCGAGGGCGGCGGACCGCTGCTCCCGGTCCCGGACCGTCAGAAAGCTGGCGACGATCGCGGCGGCGTTCGCCACGGCGTCGGGAGCGGGGGTGGTATCGTCGCCCTCGGCGGTGAGGACCAGTCCCCCGGGGACCGGCGCGGCGGTCGTCGGACCGGTGGACCAGACCGGCGTCCGGTCCAGCCGGAGCGGCTGCCCCTGGTCCAGCGCCCAGGCCAGCGGGTCACCGGCGGCGGGGACGGAGGGTGGCAGGTCGTCGGAAGAGTGGAGCGGACGGAGGCGTCCTTCGTCGCGGTCCCGCTCCCAGACGACGAGTCGGGCGGCCGAAACGGTCGGCGCGAGGCGGCGCAGGAGCACCGGCATCTCGCGCTCACGAGCGGCGGAGGGATCCTCGGGCGTCTGGGAGGCCTCCGCCCTGCCGGCGTGGCGGCGGTCCGGCCCGAGGGCCCACCTCCGCACCCTGCCGGGAGCGGCGATCAACGCGCCCGCCGCGGCCGCCACCGCCGCGGCCAGGATGTCGGACGCGCCCAGGCCGCCGAACGAGGTGGCGGCGAGCCAGGACAGGGCGGCGACGACGAGGGCGGCCGGGACGGCCCACCGCCGATAGCGGAAGGGCCGTCCCGTGGCGCTCACGGGTGGCGCGCTCCGGATAGCTGATTGATCCGGGTCGCGGCGCACGCGGCGCCGAAGCCGTTGTCTATGTTGACCACGGTGATCCCGGCCGCGCAGCTGTTCAGCATGCCCAGGAGCGGCGCCACGCCGCCGAACGAGGCGCCGTAGCCCACGCTGGTCGGGACGGCCACCACCGGGCAGGCGACCAGGCCGCCGACCACCGACGGCAGCGCCCCCTCCATCCCGGCCACCACGATCACGACGGTCGCCCGACGCAGCTCCTCGACATGCCCCAGGATCCGGTGGAGCCCCGCCACGCCCACGTCGTACAGCCGCTCGACCGGGTTGCCGAAGGCGGCGGCCGTGACCACCGCTTCCTCCGCGACCGGGATGTCACCCGTCCCACCGGTCACCACCAGCACGGGGCCGCGCACCTGCGGGGGATCGTGCTCCGCGCCGGGCAGATGGAAGGTGCGCGCCGCGTCGTTGCGCTGGCCCCGCTCGAACTCGGCCGTCAGGGCGTCGCGCCCCTCCTCGGTGAGCCGGGTGACGAGGAACCCGTCGCCGCGGTCGCGGAAGCGGCGGCAGATCTCGAGGAGCTGCGGGACGGTCTTGCCGGGCCCGAAGACGACCTCGGGCTGGCCCTGCCGGATGCCCCGATGATGGTCCAGGCGCGCGAAGACGTCCTCGCCGTTCCCGTCGCCGACGTCCTCGACGGGCAGCCAGGCGAGACGATCGAGGGCGTCGGCGGGCGTGGCGGCCCCCCGGGCGACCTCCGCGAGGAGCTGGAGGACGCGGTCCCTCACGCCGCCACCGGCTCCAGTCGGGCCCGGTAGCCCTCCAGCATGGACTCGGCCTCCGCGAGAGTCCGGACGGTGAAGAGCTCCTGTCGGAGCGTGCGGCCGTCGGGCAGCCCCTTCGTGTACCACCCGAGGTGCTTCCGGAACTCCAGCATGGCCCGCTCCTCGTCCCGCTCGAACGCGATGGCGTTGCGGGCGTGCTCGACCACCACCTCGAACCGCTCCTGGACATCCGGCTCCGACGGGATCGGCAGGCCGTCCAAAGCGGCCCGGCACTGGGCGAACAGCCAGGGGCGGCCGTGGGAGCCGCGCGCGATCATCAGCCCGTCGCACCCGGTCTCCTCCCGCATGCGGACCGCGTCCTGCGCAGTCCGGATGTCCCCGTTCCCCACCACGGGGATCTCCAGCGCCCGCTTCACGGCGGCGATCTCCGACCAGCGCGCCTCGCCCGAGTACATCTGCGTCCGCGTCCGCGGGTGCAGCGTCAGCATGCGGGCTCCGGCCTCCTGGCAGCGGAGCGCGATCCCCACGGGGTCGCGCAGCTCCTCGCTCCACCCGCTCCGGATCTTGACCGTCGTGGGCACGCCGATCGCGCCGGCGACCGCTCGAATGATGGACTCGACCAGCCCCAGGTCGCGCAGGCACCCGGAGCCGCCGTTCCGCTTGACCACCTTCTTCACCGGGCAGCCGAAGTTGATGTCCACGAAGTCCGGGGCGTACGCCTCCTCGACGAGCGCCGCCGCCTCCGCCATCCCGCCGGGATCGGAGCCGAAGATCTGGACACCAATGGGGCGTTCGGCCTCGTCGAACCACAGGTACTCGTGGGTGCGCTCGCTGCCACGCCGGATCCCTTCGGCGCTGACGAACTCGCTGACCACCACGTCCGCGCCGTACCGCCGGCAGAGCCGCCGGAACGGTGACTCGCTGACGCCCGCCTGGGGGGCCAGGAAGAGGGGCACGCGCCCCGCGAAGACCTTCTGCACCACATCCATGGAGGTCAATCTAACCGCGGTCACGGAGCGGTTCAATCACCCGTAAGTCCAATTTTTGACACTCTTTCGGGGCGCCGGTATGTTTCCGGGTTACACGCGTGGTACAGGAGGAGCAAACGTATGGTACTCAGAGAGTTTTTCGATAAAGATGTGGTCGCCCTGGATCTCCAGGGGGACAGCAAGGACGAGATCCTGAAGGAGCTCATCGCGCTGCTCGCTCTGGATGAGAAGAGCGAAGGGATTCTCTTCAAGATGCTGAAGCGGCGCGAGAACCTGGGGTCCACCGGGATCGGCCGCGGCATCGCCATCCCCCACTGCCGGTCACTGGTGGTGAACCGGTTGCGGATCGCGTTCGGGCGGAGGAAGGCGGGCGTCGAGTTCAAGGCCATCGACGACCACCCGGTCCACTATTTCTTCCTGATCGTCGCCCCGCCCCTGGAGGTCAGCAACCAGTACCTTCCGGTTCTCGGGAAGATCGCGCAGTTCGCGAAGGAGCCCCAGGTTCCCGAGCGCCTCGCGAAGCTGGAGACGCCGGAGGAGTTCCTGGCGCTGCTCGAAGAGAAGTCGGTCTAGGGGGGGCGATGCATCCACAGCTCGAGGTCCTTCTCCAGATCCAGGACCTGAAGGCGCAGAAACGGGAGCTGGAGGAAGCCGGTGGAGGCCGGCAGGTCCAGGAGGAGCAGTTCAAGCTGGATGTGCCCGCCGCGCTGGAGGCACTGGATGGGAAGATCGAGGAGCTGGAGGGGGATCTCGACCCGCCCGTTCGCCGGCGGTACGAGCGGATGGCCTCGGGGATCACCCGCGTCGTGGCGCCCGCCATCAACGGCACGTGCTACGGCTGCTTCGTCTCCGTCGCGACGTCGGTAGCATCGGACCGGTCCGAGCGGAACAGCCTCCGAAGCTGCGACAACTGCGGGAGATTCCTCTACTTCGTGAGCTGACGGCTGCGCTGGAGGCGACAGGAGGGAAAGCGAAGCGCCCGCCCCCGTGAGGGAGCGGGCGCTTCGTGCAGGACCACGGGCACCTACTTGGCCACGATCATCTTCATGACCTGACGCTCTCCGCCGACGATCACCTGGAGATAATACATCCCCGAAGCGACCTGGCGGCCGTCGTCATCGAAGCCATCCCAGAAGGCTTCGTACTGCCCTGGTGCCGTGAACTCCAACCTCTCGACCCGCACCCGATTCCCCGCCGGATGATTCAGCGCCGTCGGGACGGCAACGGGCTGCAGCAAGATGTTGAAGATCCGCATGGTTACGGCTACCGAAGATCCACTCTCGAACAGTCCCGGCTTCAACGTGAAGGGGATCCGTGTCGTGGGATTGAATGGATTCGGATAGTTCTGCTGAAGCTCGAAGCCTGGATCGGTACGGGGCGTCGCGTCGCCTCCAGCGTCCTGAGCCGCCAGCGCGTGTGGCGCGAAGGCGAGGACGAACAGGAGGGAGACGCCAGACATGATGCGGCGTCTCATTGCTTCCTCCCCACGACCCTTCGTGGTGTAACCGAGTGTTCGATCGCCCTCCGGGATTCCTCACGATATGGGGCACTTCCGTGTGGCATGATACGTCGCACTCACCCCCCGGTCAAGAATTCCATCGGTTCGGCAATGGAGCAAAGATCAGACCTCCGCGGGCGCTGCGGGCACCGAGCGGCCATCTCCGTGTCGCACGGTGACGCCAGCCTGATCGAGATATTCGAGGATGGGGATGAGGTGCTTCCGGGAGACATCGATGATGCCGCGGAAGTCGGCCGGTCCCAGGGCGGTCCGGCCGCGGAGCCCCTCGCGGACGGCCGCGATGAGGCCATCGACCACCCTCCTGTGGAGGTAGAGGCCGGGCTGAATGCGGACGGCGAGCCCCTCGGATTCCAGATAGCGGAGCAGCTCCTCGAAGGGGTCTCCGCCACCGCCGGCGGCCGCGGCGATCTCGGCGGCGTCCGGGGGCGCCGCGCCCGCCCGCTCGAGGACGGTCAGGACCGCTTCCACACGTCGGTGCTGCTCCGGATCGAGGTCGGGATGGAACCCGGCGCGAGCGATCAGGCCATCCCGGCTCTCCAGAATGCCGTCGGCGATCAGCCGGTCGAGACCCCACTGGACCAGCGCGGCGGCGCCGGCGGCGGCGCGCCGGAGCTCCTCCATCTCCATCCCCACGCGCAGCGGCCACCTGCGATGATGTGCGTCGACCGCGTCGGTGAGGTCTCGCAGCGCGGCCTCTCCGGCCGCGGCGGGGAAGGCACGCCCGGCGGTGATGATGATCTCCTGCCGCTCCAGGGCGGCCGCCGAGAGGGACGGGCGGACACCGGTCTCCAGGGGGAGCGTCTCGACCGGGATGCCCGCAGGACCGGCCTGGCGGACCGCGGCGAGGACCGCCTCGGTGGGGTCACCACCGGCGCGGGCGGCCAGCCACGCCACGGCCTGCGGGTCCAGGCGCTTGCGCTTGGAAGCCGCCGGCTCGGCGATGACGCCGCCGGCGATGGTGGTGACGGGGGAGTAGGAGCGGATCACGACCCGGTCGCCCGCCCGGGCGACCAGCAGGGCTTCGAGACGGAGCTGTGCCCACCCCTCCTCGCCCGGCCCCAGTCTCGTCGCATCGAGGAGGCGGACGCGGCCCATGACCTCCGCCGTGGCCACGTGGATCCGGACACGCTGCCGCTGCTCCACGGTCCACTCGCTTCCCTCCAGCACGCGGATCCGCGCGGTGAGGATCGAGGCGGCTCGCCACGCGGGGTCGGTCACCAGCGTGGTTCCCCGCATGACGGCGGTGCGGTCCACCCCTGAGAGAGCTACGGCCGCGCGGTCGCCCGCGCTCACCCGATCCACATCGGTCCCGTGTACCTGGAGCCCGCGGACGCGAGCGGTGGTCCCGTCCGGCTCGATCCGGACGGAGGCCTCGCGATCGAGCGTGCCCGACCATACGGTTCCGGTCACCACCGTGCCGGTGCCCTTTACGGTAAAGGCCCGGTCGACGGGGAGGCGAAAGAGGTCGTCGGCAGCCCGTCTCGGCTCGCCGAGGGCGCGCCCCAGCTCGACGCGCAGCGCTTCCACGCCCTGGCCGCCGGGGCTGGCGACAGGGACCAGCGGAGCGTCCGCGTACGGGGTGTCGGCGAGGAAGGAGGCGACGTCGTCCCGGACGAGGGCCAGCCACTCTTCCTCGACGAGATCGGCCTTGGTCAGGGCGACGACGGCGGCGGGGATCTCGAGCAGCCGGGCGATGGCGATGTGCTCCCGGGTCTGGGGCATCACGCCCTCGTCCGCGGCCACTACCAGCAGGAGGACGTCAATGCCGGTCGCCCCGGCGAGCATGTTCCGGATGAAATCCTCATGGCCGGGGACGTCCACGATGCCGTGCCGCACTCCGCCGATCTCGATGGCCGAAAAGCCCAGATCGATGGAGATCCCCCGCCGCTTTTCCTCGGGGAGCCGGTCCGTGTCCTCACCTGTGAGGGCGGCCACCAGGGCGGTCTTGCCGTGGTCGATGTGCCCTCCCGTGCCGATGACGCCGCTCATGCCGGGGCCAGCGCGGCGGCGAGGAAGTCCAGCGAGCGCAGGGACTCCGCGTCGATGAGGTGATAGGCCAGGAACCGGCCGAGGAGCTGCCAGTGTGCGGCGGTGCGATCCAGCGCCGTCGCCTCGCCGGCGAGGAACGAAAGCAGATCGGTACGGGCGGCTCCAGGGATGATCCGCCCGGCGCCGGCCGGCGCGGCGCACCGCCCGCAGTGGAGCCCGCCGGCGGTGTAGTCGAAGAACAGGGCCGTGCCGGGCTCGAGGTCGACGCCGCAGCCGACGCACTGGTCGAGGGCGGGTCCGAAGCCGAGGGTGGCGATCAGCGACCAGGCGCGGGCGAGGGCGACGGGCTCGACATCTCCATCCGGGGCGTCCTCGAGGGCGCCGAGGGACGCGCGCATGTGGGCGAAGACCTCCGGAGCGGCCTGGGGGCTGCCCGTCCGCAGGATGATCTCGGCGAGGAGAGAGGCGCCGCCGAACCGTACCAGGTCGCGGCCGAGCCGCTGCCGGGACCGACCGAGCTCGAAATCCGAGAGGTTGTGGAGGTCGCGGTGCTCGCGGTAGTAGAAGGACGCCACGCCGTCGGTGAACGGCTCGAGGATGCCGCCGTACCGGCTCTTCGGTCGCCGCGCCCCGCGCGCGAGGACGCTCTGCACGCCGTTCTGGGGCGTGAGGAGGCGCAGGATCTTGCTGGTCTCACTGTAGGGGAACGCCTGGAGGACCGTGGCTTCCGTCGTGACCAGCGGCATGATCAGGCAGGGGGCGCCAGGCGCTCCCGCAGCGCCTGACGGCGATGATGGTCCTGCGGGTCACCGCCGGAGCCGGCCGCGGCCAGTCGATCCTCGACCCGCGCCAGCTCCAGCAGCATCTCGCGCTGGCGACGGCGGCGATAGCCAGGCGCCGTCGCCAGAACGATCGCTGCGACGACGAGGCCCAGCACCGGGACGAGCCATACCGCGCCGGTCCCGCCGGTCGCCGGGGGCGAAGCGGGCCGACTGGGCGCCGGACGCGGGTCTGCGCCCGCCAGAGCGGACGCCACGGCCCCGGCCTCGCTGGCAGGGGCGGCACGGATCAGGTAGTCGGTGACGCGCTCGGAGCCGCCCCGGGCGGGCGGCCCGATGTACATCCGGTCGTCGTGGCGCATGGCGACGAAATAGACCGCGGAGTCCACGACCTCGATGGCGAAGCGGAAACGACCCTCGGCGTCGGTGGCGCCGGTGGCCACGTTCGCGCCGCTCCCGCCGCCTACGCGGTGGAGCGCGAGCGGTACCCCGGCCAGGGGTCGTCCGGCGGAGTCGACGGCGACGCCCGCGATCTCCTGGCCGGCCGCCGGGCCGGTGGCCGCGAGCAGGAGCAAAGCGACGGAGGCGACGCCGGCTCGGCTTCTCATGGGGTGAAGCGGCCGAAGTCCTCCGGATGGAGCCGGCGCAGGTACTCCTTCAGGTCCTCGGGACCCGTGGGCTTGCCGCCCTCGGGATCTTCCTGCCCCTCCTCGCCCTCCTCGAAATCCGCGGCCTCGGAGATCTCGATGGAGGTGTGCTCCAGGAGCTCGTCGCTGGTGAAGATCGGCGCGTCCATGCGGAGGGCGATGGCGATGGAGTCGGAGGGTCGCGCGTCCAGGCTGAAGAACTCGGAGTCGCGGGAGACGATCATCTCGGCGTAATACGTGTTCTCCACCACCTTGGTGATGACCACGCGCTTCAGGTCACCCCCCAGCCCCTTCAGGGCCGAGGCGAACAGGTCGTGGGTGAGGGGCCGGGAGAAGTTCATTCCGGCGAGCTCCATGGCGATGGCACTCGCCTCTCCGGGACCGATCCAGATGGGCAG
>JAHWKI010000148.1 GCA_019347975.1 Gemmatimonadota bacterium | reverse complement strand
GCAGGACGGAGGACTTTGGATCCTCTAATGGTGGTTCGAATCCACCCCGGGGAATCCTCTGGAGCAAAGGAAGACAGGAATGTCGCCCGTCGGACGCCTGAAGCTGAAGCGGATGCCGGAGACTCTGCGCCGCCAGATCGAGGTGGCGTCCGCCAGCGCGTGGGAGGACCTCGTGGAGGTCCACGCGTCACAGGCGCTGCGGTTCGTGGCCCTCGTCTCGATGCGGATGCCCTTCGATGAAGCCGTGAGCCGCTATCTCGCCGAGATGGACGTGCGTGATCCCATGGCTTCGTCCATCCGGTCGCGCGTCCTCATCGCTCTCGAGGACGCACAAGTCGAGCCCGAGGAGCAGCCCGGCCCCGGCGTCTTCGACCGCGGCGGGTCCGACGCCGAGGATGATGGAGACGGCCTGCGCCGCTTCCGTCCGGATGTCCTCATGAAGGGCATCGCCCGGAAGGTCCGCGCCACCGAGGAGGCGGAGCAGTGGGTCGCCCTTTCCATCGCGCGGGCGGAGGAAGCGGTCCTCCGAGTCCATATCCAGAACGCGGTCCTGTTCGCCGACCTCCTCCACGAGGAAACGGGCCTGAGCGAAGCGGTGGAGGATTACATCGAGCTCCTCCGGATCACGGGCGGCCGTGCGCAGGCGGTGTTCCAGCGGACGATGGCGCGGCTGGCCGACCTGCACCTCCCGGAGGACGGGCCCGCCGTGGCCGCGGGGCAGAACGAGGCGCGGGAGTCGGATATCGCGGCCGAATGACCCGGGGCCGCCCGCCGGTTGACCGTCCATGCGGACCCGCCTACCTTTCAAGGCTGTTGCGGTTCGGCTGGTGACCCGCGGAGGCGGATGGCCCAGGTTTCGATCAACGGCTCGATGATGCTCCTCTCCGGCACGGCGAACCGGCCGCTCGCCGAGGAGATCGCGTCATCGCTGGACATGCCACTGTCCGACGCCACCGTATCACGGTTCGCCGACGGAGAGATCTTCACGCGGCTGAACGAGAACGCACGCGGTCGCGACGTCTACATCATCCAGCCGACGCCGCCGCCGGCCGACAACATCATGGAGATGCTGCTCCTGATGGACACGGCCAAGCGGGCATCGGCGGCGCGGGTCACGGCGGTGATGCCGTACTACGGGTATGCGCGGCAGGACCGAAAGGACCAGCCGCGGGTGGCGATCGGCGCGAAGCTGGTGGCGAATCTGATGGTCGCCGCAGGGGCGGACCGGGTGCTGGGGATCGACTTCCATACCCACCAGCTCCAGGGGTTCTTCGACGTCCCGGTGGATCATCTGTACGCGGCGCCGGTGCTGACGGGCTACTTCCAGCAGAAGGGGCTCGCGGACGTAGTGGTGGTCGCGCCGGATGTGGGCGCGGCGAAGATGGCGCGAGGGTTCGCCCGACGGATCGACGCTTCGTTCGCGATCATCGACAAGAGGCGGCCGTCGCCCAACGTGTCCGAGGTGGTCTCGGTGGTGGGTGAGGTGAAGGGCAGGACGTGCATCATCGTGGACGACATGATCGACACGGCGGGCACGATGACCAGCGTCATCGGGGCGCTGGAGGAGCGGGGCGCGACGGACGTGTACGTGGCCGCGACGCACCCGCTGCTCTCCGGGCCGGCAGTGGAGCGGCTGCAGGGGTCGGGTGTGAAGGAAGTCGTAGTGACGAACACGCTGCCCGTTCCGGCGGAGCGGCGGTTCGAGAAGCTGCGGGTGCTGTCGGTTGCGAAGCTGCTGGCGCGGGCGATCCGATACACGCACTCGAACGAGTCGGTGAGCCAGCTGTTCGATTGAGGAGATTAGAGGAATGGCGGAGAACGCGGAACTGAAGGCGACGCTGCGGGACGAGCAGGGGAAGTCGGCTGCGCGGCGGATGAGGCGGGAGGGTCGGATCCCGGCGGTGATCTACGGTCACGGCGAGGAGACCCGGTCCCTGGTGCTGGACGCCCACGAATTCGAGATGCTGGTCAAGCGGTATTCGCTGGACACCACGCTGATCGAGCTATCCATCGAGGGCGGGAAGAAGAAGGCCGGCAAGGTGAAGGCGCTGGTGAGCGAGGTGCAGAAGCATCCGTACAAGCCGCAGGTCCTTCATGTCGACTTCCAGCAGATCCACGCGGGCGAGCGGGTGACCGTCGAGGTGCCGATCCGGCTGGTCGGCACCGCCGAGGGGGTCCGGGCCGGAGGCGTGCTCCAGCACGTGCTGCACGAGCTGGAGATCGAATGCGCCGTCGAGATCATCCCGGAAGCCCTCGAGGTGGACGTGTCGGCGCTGGAGGTCGGCGACTCGGTGCACGTCGGCGAGCTGACGCTTCCCGAGGGCGTGGACGTCCTCGTGGAGGCGGAGCGGACCGTCTGCCTGGTGGCCGCTCCGACGGTCCTCGAGGTCCCGGAGGAAGAGGAGGCCGAAGCCGAGGCCGCGGAGCCGGAGCTGGTCGGCGAGGAGGCGGAGGAGTCCGAAGAGGGCGAGTCCGACGAGTCCGAAGACTAGGTGAAGGTCATCTGCGGGCTGGGCAACCCCGGCCCGGAGTACGACACCACCCGGCACAACGTCGGGTGGTGGCTGGTGGACCGGCTGAGCAGCGAGTGGCGGCTGGGGCCCTTCCAGCGGAGCGGTCCGCTGCTGGTCGCCGGGGGCACCGTCGGGGACCAGACGCTCCTGCTGCTCAAGCCGGTCACGTTCATGAATCGAAGCGGCGCCGCCCTGGCGCCGCTGGTTGGAGATCCGGAGCTAGACATTGCGCGGGACCTGCTGGTGGTGGTAGACGATGTGGCGCTCGCCCCCGGCCGTGCCCGCTTTCGGCCATCCGGCTCGGCCGGAGGCCACAACGGGTTGAAGTCCGTGGAGGCGATGCTCGGGACGCAGGAGTACGCCCGTCTGCGGATCGGCGTGGGCTCGCCGGGTCCGGGCGAGGGGCTGGTGGAATGGGTGCTGTCCGCCCTCCCGCCCGAGGACGAGGACGCCGTGCTGGGGCTGCTCCCGGAGCTGGTGGAGGGCGTACGGGTGTGGATGGACGAAGGTATCGAGGCGGCCATGAGTCGCACCAACCGATAAAAAAACGGAGGCGTAGGTGACGGAACTGGTAGCCTGGACCACGTGGTCGCCCCTCTTCGGGGTGGTCGGCCTGCTGGTCGCGCTCGGTCTCTTCTTCTATGTGCGTGGACAGTCCTCGGGGACCGATGCCATGCGGGACATCGCGGACCTGATCCACGAAGGGGCAATGGCCTTCCTCCGGCGCGAATACAGCGTGCTGGCGGTGTTCGTCCTCATCGTGGCGCTGCTCCTCTTCTGGGCGATCGGGCTGTACACCGCGCTGGCCTACTTCACGGGCGCGCTCTGCTCGGTGCTGGCCGGGTTCTTCGGCATGAAGGCGGCGACGCGGGCCAACGTCCGGACATCGGCCGCGGCGAAGGAGTCCGGGCAGGGCAAGGCGCTGCGGATCGCGTTCTTCGGCGGCGCGGTCATGGGCCTCTCGGTCGCGGCGCTGGGGCTGGTCGGTGTCGGGATCTGGTACTTCGTCTTCGGCTCGGGCGCCATCAGCGATGCCGAGTTCAGGTACTTCGCCGAGGTGGTCAGCGGCTTCGCCATGGGTGCCAGCTCGATCGCGCTGTTCGCCCGAGTAGGCGGCGGGATCTACACCAAGGCGGCGGACGTCGGGGCGGACCTGGTGGGCAAGGTGGAGGCCGGGATCCCCGAAGATGATCCGCGGAATCCGGCGACCATCGCGGACAACGTGGGGGACAACGTCGGCGACGTGGCCGGCATGGGCGCGGACATCTTCGAGAGCTACGTCGGGAGCGTGATCGCGACGGTGGCGATCGGCGCCTCGAGCGCGCTGTATGCGGCGAACCGGGCGGAGGCGGTGGCGCTGCCCCTCCTGACGATCATGGTCGGGCTCCTGACCTCTCTGATGGCGATCGCGCTGATGAAGGGCCTCGAGCGGCTCAACCCCGCCGCGGCCCTTCGGAACGTGACGTTCGCCGCGGCGCTGGCGTTCCTGGTCATCATGTACTTCGTGGTGGGCGGGCTCGGCTTCGAGATCTTCGACCCGCTCACCGGCAAGGCCTACGGCGCCCACGGCCCGTTCTGGGCGCTGGTCGCGGGCACGCTGGTCGGGATCGCCATCGGCCTCGTCACCGAGTACTACACGGCCGCGAAGCCGGTGCGGCGGATCGCCGAAGCGAGCGAGACGGGCTCTGCGACGAACATCATCTCCGGCCTGGCCGTGGGGATGGAGTCCACGGTCATCCCGGTGCTGCTGATCGCCGTGGCCATCGGCGTGTCCTACTACTTCGCCGGACTGTACGGGATCGGCATCGCCGCGGTGGGCATGCTGGCGACCGTCGGCGTTACCATGTCGGTGGACGCCTACGGCCCGATCGCGGACAACGCGGGCGGGATCTCGGAGATGAGCGGCCTCGGACCGGAGGTCCGGAAGATCACGGACGGCCTCGACGCCATCGGGAACACCACGGCGGCCATCGGCAAGGGCTTCGCCATCGGCTCGGCGGCCCTGACGGCCCTCGCCCTGTTCAGCGCGTATGCGACGGCGGTCGGACTCCGGGAGACGGGGCTCGACATCATCAACCCGGAGGTCACCATCGGGCTGCTGATCGGCGGGGCGCTGCCGTTCTTCATCGCCGCCCTCACAATGACGGCGGTCGGCCGCGCCGCGGGCGGGATGGTGGAAGAGGTGCGGCGCCAGTTCCGCGAGATCCCCGGTATCATGGAAGGGACGACGAAGCCGGACAGCGCCCGCTGCGTCGATATCTCGACGAAGGCGGCCCTTCGGGAGATGATCCTGCCCGGGCTGGTGGCCGTACTGGCACCCGTCGTGGTCGGCTACTTCAGCATCCTCGCGCTCGGCGGGCTGCTGGCCGGCGCCACCGTCACCGGCGTGCTGATGGCGCTGTTCATGGCAAACGCGGGCGGCGCATGGGACAACGCCAAGAAGTACATCGAGGGCGGCGCGCACGGGGGGAAAGGCTCCGACCCCCACAAGGCCGCCGTGGTCGGCGACACCGTCGGCGACCCGTTCAAGGACACGTCCGGCCCCTCGCTCAACATTCTGATCAAGCTCATGAGCGTGGTCGCGCTGGTGCTGGCGCCCTGGTTCGCCCGGATTCATGGCGTCGGCGCCGGCGGTGGCGGCGGGGTTTCGCTCCTGGACAGCCTCCGACAGCTCGTCAGCGGCCTGTTCGGCTGAGCGATCGCTGCGGTCTCTACGCGGCCCCGGCTCCTCCGGCGGGGCCGCTTTCTTTCTCCCGAACACAGCACCCGCGTAGCGGTCTCCCGATCCGGTTGCGCGCTGATCCGAACGCTCAGACCGCTTCGTCCTCGGGCGGATCCTCGCGGAACGCGGCGCGTCCAAGCTCCTCAGGATCACCTATGGGGACGACTCCCCCCAGCGAAGGCCCGGCCTCCGATGGCTCCTCCAGAGGCTGCCCGACCGAGCGCGGTGGATCCCCGGGAACGAGGCCGAGCTGGTATGCCCGTGGGTCATCGTAAAGCTGCAGGTACGTCTGGAACGACGCCACCGTGATCTGCGCATCCACGCCCAGGAGGTCGATCCCGATCAGCGAGACCCGGACCGTCGCGTCGATCACGATGCCCTTGTCCAGGACGCGGTCCAGGATGTCCACCAGGCTCGTGCGGCTCGTGCGGCTGGCGTATCTCATGACATCCCCCCGGGCTCCGTATCGCTTCAGGAAGCGATCCCTCCGGTTATACACACTGGCGAACCTCATCCAGCGCGGATATACGGTAGGGCAAGGCCCGTGCCCGTGGGGCGGAGCAGGGAACCGGCGGCTGCGACCGGAGGTCCTGAGTCAGAAGTGCGTCGGCATTCGAGGACCGCTGCGTCGTTCCAGCATCGGTGCGCGTCCTCGGAATAGCGCTGCTATTCGTCGTCGGCGCGCCCTGCCGTAACTGCGCTTCAGCCCTGTCGGTGGGTCAGCGAACCTCTGAATCGGGACCCTAGCGGCCGTTGCCGTTGCGCCGGTTGATGAGGAGAGCGAGCCGGAGCTGGAGGGCGCCGTCGAGGGCCCGGGGATCGAGACCCGTCAGCTCCTGGATGCGCTCGAGATGATTGCGGACGGTGTGACGGTGAACGCCGGCACGGGTGGCCGCGTCGCCGATGGAGAGGTCGGCATGGAGGAAGGCGTGGAGCGAGTCGAGGAGCTCCTGCTGATCGTGGAGGGGGTGGAGCAGCCGTGCGGCCAGGCGTCGGCGGCTGGACCCGCTGGGGGCGAGGAAAGCGCTGGTGCCGAGGGAGCTGAGCTCGTGGACCCCGGCGGCGTCCCGGCTGCTGCGCGCGCCCCAGCGTGCGGAATGCAGGGCCTCGCGATAGGAGCGGCGGAGGGCGATGAGGGGAGGGGCTTCCTCGTGGAGCTCGCCGATGCCGACGCTCATCGCCGCGCCGTGGCTTTCGAGGGCCTGTAGGAGTTCGCGCGCGAGGTCGCGGAGGGCCGGGCGGCCGTCCGGCGGCTCGAGCTCGGGCAGAAGGACCCACTCGCCCTGGCGCAGCCGACCGAGCGGCGTCTGGGCGGCGCGGTCTCCGAGCACATCCCGAAGAGCGCCGAGGGCCCGGGCGCTGACGCGACCGGGGCGGTTGCCGTTTCTCCGTGCGGGAACGGCCACCATGGCGACCCGTAGCACGCGGAGGTCCCACCCCGCGACCCTGGCGATCAGCTCGGCTTCGCGGGCTTCAGCGCGCGAGCCACGCAGGAGCCGGTAGAGGGCGAGGTCCGGGCCGATCCCCTCCCGTACCGTGAGGGCGGAGGCGTGCACGAACTCCAGCGCCAGCTCGACGGAAGGGACCGCGGTCCGGGCCATCAGCCGGACACGGTCCGGCTCGCCGTGGGCGATCAGGACGGCGGCGGATCCGGCCACACGGATCGGAAGGTATATGGCCGCACCGGCCGCAAAGGCTCCGCCTTCCATGGTGACTGCCGGTGAGTCGCCACCTTCCAGGTTCCAGCGCAGCACGGATTCGCCGGTCACCTCCATGGGAGAGCCCTGCTGCAGCACCGTCACCGCATTCACATCGATCCGGCCTCGGGCGATTCCCCGCGTGGATGCGACCACCGCCCCCTTCTCGTCCGTCAGCGTGAACGGGAGCTCCAGGGCGGAAGTGAGACGCTCGAGCAGCTCGCGCGCTGCGGGCGAGATCAATGAGGCGGGCCGCGTCGCCTCGCTCCTTTCGGGCATGTCGCTCCGTCGTTCGCGTGATTGCTCCCCGTCCACACCATCGCCGCCGGGGCAGTCGGAGGCGCAGTCCGGTCGCCGCACGGGCGATTGCTGGCGACCAAGCGAGGGCCGTGCCACAGCCCACAGGAAGGCCCCATATCACGGTGGCGGTTGGAGTTGCCCGATTCGAAGGTTGGCAGCTGGAGCCGGGAGGCTCCGCAAAAGGTATCCACGTTGGATCCTTCGACGCCGACCCGGGCGCGCGGGACTAGGACTCTCCTCGAATCCGGCGGGTCAGCGCCGGCACCCGGCCGAGGAGCCGCACGTACAGCGCGAGCTGGCCGCAGTGATACATCTCGTGGTCGATCCCGTGATTCATCCAGGCCAGGCGGGTCCCTTCAAGCCCGTCGAAGCGACGGATTCTCTGGAGCATCGCGATTTCGCCCGCCTCCCGGATCCGGCGACGCCCGCCCTCTCCCGTTCGCCGCAGCAGCGCCAGCAGCGCCTCCTTCGGCTGATCCGCCGGGATCCGCCCGGCGTGCTCCCGCACGTGATCGGCGTAGCTCTGACGGGTGAAGTCGCCGTCGGGGCGCGAGAGCTCACCCGCCATCATCTCTCCCGACTCGATGATGTGCACCACCAGCTCCGCGACGCTGCGGCTCTCGGGAGCCGGGCGGAAGTCGAAGCGATCCGCGGGAACGCTCCCGGCTTCGGCGATGACCCCCTCGCGGGCGTACTCCCACGCCTCCAGCGCCTCTTCCAGGAGCGTATTCAGCTCGGACATCGGGACCTCCCTGCACAAACGGGGTGAAAACGGGTAAACTACCGCGCCGCGCGACGAGGGGAACGATCCGGCCGCGGGAGGGGGAACGCCAGACCGATCGCCGAAACGAAGAGATGCCGAATCTGAAGCTGGGAATCGTCGGGCTGCCGAACGTGGGCAAGTCCACCCTGTTCAACGCGCTGACCGCCGCGGGCGCCGATGCGGCGAACTACCCGTTCTGCACCGTGGACCCGAACGTCGGGGTGGTGGAAGTACCGGACGAGCGGCTGGACCTGCTCGACGCGCGGTACCGGCCGAAGCAGCGCACGCCGGCCGTGGTGACGTTCGTCGACATCGCCGGTCTGGTCGAGGGGGCGAGCGAGGGGGAAGGGCTCGGGAATCGATTTCTCGCCACCATCCGCGAGACGCACGCCATCGCGCACGTGGTCCGGTGCTTCGAGAGCGGCGACATCACCCATGTCATGGGCGGCGTCGACCCGGTGCGGGACCGGGAGATCATCAATACCGAGCTCGCGCTGGCCGACCTCGAAGCCGTCGAGAAGCGGCTGGAGAAGGTCGAGAAGGTGGCGCGGAGCGGGGACCGTGACGCGAAGAAGGAGGAGGCGCTGCTCCGTCGTCTGCACGGCGCGCTCTCGGAGGGCCGATCCGCCCGTGTGGTCCGCCCGGAGAACGAGGAGGAGGCGCGGTTCATCCGCGAGCTCCAGCTCCTGACCCGGAAGCCGCAGCTCTACGTGGCGAACGTGGCCGAAGAAGATCTCGCCACCGGAGAGAACGAACACGTCCGTGCCCTGCGCGAGGCCATCGCCCGCCACGCCGAGGAGGCGGAGGTGGTGGTGCTGGCCGCGGCCATCGAGGCCGAGCTCCTGCACCTGGAGCCCGAGGAGCGGAAGGCGTACCTCGAGGAGCTGGGGCTCGTCGAGCCCGGTCTCTACCGGCTCATCAGGGCCGGGTACCGCCTGCTGGGACTGATCAGCTTCTTCACCGCGGGCGAGAAGGAGGTCCGCGCCTGGACCATCCGCGAGGGCAGCCGCGCCCCACAGGCCGCGGGTGAGATCCACACGGATTTCGAGCGGGGATTCATCCGCGCCGAGACCATCGCCTGGGACGACTTCGTGGGCGCGGGCTCGGAGAAGGTCGCCCGCGAGAAGGGCCTCATGCGGAGCGAGGGAAAGGAGTA
>JAHWKI010000147.1 GCA_019347975.1 Gemmatimonadota bacterium | reverse complement strand
AACGGGGATCTCACTCCCGTCTACACGTTCCGCCGGGACGAGGCGAACATGGACGAGTACTGGTCCGAGCGGATCCTCGACTTCGGGAGCTACGGGTCGCGCTGGCTGATGCAGCTCGGGGCCCGCTACACGTTCTGAGCGCGCGACCGGCCGAGGCCGGATGAAACGAAGCCCCCGCTCCGGGAAACCGGGCGGGGGCTTCGACGTTCAGGGTCCGCCGGGCGAGCGCCGGCTACCCGGCCGCCGCTACCGCTTCTTCCGCCACGAACCGCTCCGCCAGATCGACGAACTCGGCAGAGCCGATGTAGAGGGGGACCCTCTGGTGGAGGCTCGTCGGCTCGATGTCCAGGACGTCCCGGCACCCATCGGTGGCCCGCCCGCCGGCGTTCTCGACCACGAACGCCATCGGGTTCGCCTCGTAGAGGAGACGGAGCTTCCCGTTCGGGTTCTCGCGGTCCGCCGGGTACATGAAGAGCCCGCCGTACAGCAGCGTCCGGTGCAGGTCGGCCACCATGGATCCCACGTAGCGGGCGGAGAACGGGGCGCCGCCCCTACTATCGATCCCCTTCAGGTGGTCCACCAGCCGACGCTGCCCCTCGTGCCACCGGGCGTAGTTGCCCTCGTTGACGCTGTAGATGCGCTTGCCCGGCTTCGGGATCCTGATGTTCGGGTGGCTCAGGAGGAACTCGCCGATGGACGGGTCGAGCGTGAAGCCGTGGACGCCGTTCCCCGTCGTGTAGACCAGCATCGTCGATGAGCCGTAGACGACGTACCCCCCGGCGATCTGCTTCCGCCCGACCTGGATGCAGTCCTCCTCGCACCCCCGCGGGTGGTCCGACACCTTCCTGTGGACGCTGAAGATCGTCCCGACGCTGATGTTCGCGTCGATGTTGGAGGAACCGTCGAGCGGGTCGTACAGCAGGGAGTACTTGCCTGTGGGAAAGTGCGCCGGGATCTCGAGGATCTCCTCGTTCTCCTCCGACGCCATGCAGCAGAGGAGCCCCGTGTGGTCGAACGCCTTGAAGATCACGTCATCGGCGAACTCGTCCAGCTTCTTCACGATCTCGCCGTGCACGTTCTGGTGGTCGGTGGCGCCGAGGATGTCCACCAGCCCCGCCTTGTTGACCTCCCGGGAGATCATCTTCGCCGCCAGCGCCATGTCGTACAGGATCCCGCTGAACGCCCCCGTCGCCTCGGGGTGCAGCCGCTCCTGATCGACGATGTGCCGTTCGATGGTCACGACCGATCGGGTCATGTCGCTCCTCTCGTTTGCGCCGGTCCGGCCTCCGCCGCCCGCGCCTCCCGCTCGAACGGGTTGTCCCTGTATCCGTGCCGAATATGGGCACGGATATAACGAATTGGAAAGGTGACCGGGTGACGCTCCCACTGAGCCACGTGCGCGAGCTCGTGATGCATCAGCCGCGCCGTCAGGGACGTGCCCGGGCGGACCAGGATCGTGCGCCCCAGGGTCACGGCCGTGGCCGGTCCTCCCATCCCCGCCAGGAACCCGCCCGCGGTGGTCACCACGCGCGACGTGCGCACCCTGACGTTCTCCGGCAGCGGCACCGGCGAAGGGGCCGCCCCGCGCGCGACCAGCCCGGCCAGCGCATCCACGATCCGGATCACTCGCCCTCCCTCTCCCGTTCCACGCTCATCCGTCCTCCCGCCTGCCCGCGTACGATGATCGTGCCGTCCCGGTCCGTCCGCAGCACACGCACGCCGGCCGAGTCCAGCCGCGCCAGCACGACCGGGTGCGGGTGACCGTAGCGGTTCCCCCGCCCCGCGGAGATGAGGGCCAGGGAAGCGCCCGTCGCTTCGAGCAGGGCGCCCGTCGTGGACGTGCTGCTGCCGTGGTGTCCGGCCTTCAGCACGTCCGCCTCCAGTCCCCACCCACGCCGCCGTACCAGCGCCTCCTCCACCATCGCCGGCGCGTCTCCGGTGAGCAGCGCGGAGAACTCGCCGTACACCACCCGCAGGATTACGCTCACGTCGTTCGGGTCCTCCATCGGCGCGTTGGTGGGCCACGGATGCAGGAACTCGACCGTGACGCCGTCGAACTCCAGCTCGACTCCGTCCCGAAGGCGCAGCCAGGGGACTCCCCGCTCCGCCGCCGCGTCCAGGAGCGCGAGGTATCCGGAGCTGCCGGCGCTCACCCCCGGGTCGCCTACCCAGCGGGGCCGCAGCGCGCGCAGAACGGACGTCGCACCTCCGATGTGATCCGCGTGGGGGTGGGTGAGGACCAGCGCCTCGAGGCGCCGTACTCCGCGCGCGGCGAGGTAGGGCACCACGCGACGCTCCCCCGCGTCGTAATCCCCGCCGGCGATCCCGGCGTCCACCAGCAGCCAGCGTCCGCCGGGGGACCGGATCGCGATCGCGTCCCCCTGCCCCACGTCGATGACGTGGATCTCCACGTGATCGGTCGGGATCCGGTAGGCGGCGACTCCGAGCGCCACGCCGATCGTCCCCAGCGCCACGGCCGCGCGAACCGCGGGACGCACGCGCCCGAGTCTCCGGGAGAGCGCCCAGGCGGCGAGGGCGGCCGCCGTCCACAGCGCAGCGGTCGGTGGCGCGACCGGCACGCTCCCGCCGGGGACGGCGGAGGCCGCGCGAGCGACGGCATCCAGCAGGTCGAGGAGCGCGCTGCCGGACCCGGCCAGAAACGCGCCGGCGGGCTCCCAGACGGCGGCCGCGCCCAGGGAGAGCGCCAGCGTGGGCACCAGCGCGGCAACGAGCGGGATGGCCGCCAGGTTCGCGATCACGCCCACGGGCGCGATCCTCCCGAAGTGCCATGCGACGATGGGCGCCGTGGCCAGCGTGGCGGCCGCTCCGCTGGCGAGCCCGTCCGCGAGCCACTTCCCCACGGCTACTCCGCGCACGCGTCGGTCCGCGAGCCGGGTCATCCGTCGCAGCAGCGGCCGACGGAGAAGGAGGAGCCCGGCGACCCCGGCGAAGGAAAGCTGAAAGCCGGGCTCGACCAGCGAGGTGGGGTGCAGCGCCAGCAGGACCAGCGCGGCGGCCGCCACCACCGCCTCGGACCGCGCGGGGCGCTGGAGAGCGCCCGCGGCCAGGAGCAGGATTACCTGGAGCGCCGCCCGGGATGCCGCGGCCGGCGCGCCGAGGAACAGCACGTACCCGACCGTCCCCGCCCCCGCCAGCGCCGAGGCCCACCGGGCGCGGAGCCGGGCCAGCTTGCCCAGCAGGAGGAGCAGCCCGGCGATCAGCCCCACGTGTAGCCCGGAGATCGCCAGAAGATGGCTCAGTCCGGCGCGGGAGAATCGCTCTCGCAGCTCGGTCTCCAGGCCGTCGCGCTGCGCGATGAGGAGCGATGCCGCCAGCCCCGACCTCGAGCCGTACAGCCGGTCCAGACGCCGCGCCGCGCCTCCGCGGATCGCGGCGAGCCGGCTCCCGTCTCCACCCCCTTCGCCGGCGCTCGACAGCGTATCCAGCATGAGCACGCCGACCGAGCGGAGCCCGCCGCCGACCGTCGGACGCCACCAGCGCCCCTCCCCCTTCACCGGCGCTCCGACGGGCGGGCCCTGCCCCTCAAATCGGGCGAGGACGGTCTCCGCGCAACGCAGTCGACGGCCGCCCGCGACCGCCCCGGTCAGGCGGAGCCTCAGCTTTCCCGCGCTCGAGGACTCCAGCACGCCCTCCACCGCCACCCGCGCCTCCGACGGCAGCCTGGCGGTGCAGCGGCGTTGCGCTTCGGCCCCCGCCACGCTGCCGAGAGAGGCCCCGGCGAGGGCGAGCAGCGCGAAGATCGCGGCCGGGCGGAAGCGGACGCCCGCCATGGCCGTCAGGGCCACGAGAAGCCCTACCGAAGTCGCCAGCAACGCGAACGGCCCGCCCCCGGTCGGGACGGGCCGCTGAAGCCCGATCATGATCCCCGCGGCGACGAGCGCCACGGCCGGCACCAGCGGCGCGCGGGTCACCGTGCGCGCCTGCCGCCGGTGACCTGCGCCGCGTTGCGGTCAGGCCGCTTCCACCCCGTCCCCGCGACCGACCCGTCGGCCGATGAACGTGGCGCCCGTCGTGGCCTCGAGCCTGACCGGGAGGAAGCGTCCGATGAGCGAGGCGTCTCCGGGGAAGGCCACAACCTTGTTCCCCACGGTCCGCCCCAGCATGTCGCCGGCGCTGCGGGCGTGCTTCTCCACCAGGACCTCCTCCACCCGCCCGAGCTGCGCGCGGTTGATCTCGGCCTGGATGCGGCGGTGGAGCGCGATGAGCCGCTCGAGCCGCGCCTGCGCGATCTCGTCCGGGACGAAGTCGCCGGCCGGCAGCCGCGTGGCGGGCGTGCCGTCCCGTGGCGAGTATTTGTAGAGGTAGGCGTCATCGAACCGCACCGTCCGCATCAGCTCGAGGGTGGCCTCGTACTCCTCATCGGTCTCGCCCGGGAAGCCGACGATGATGTCCGTGGACAGGACGATGTCCGGCATGGCGCGCCGCACCGCGTCCACCACGTCCAGGAACCCCGCCACCGTGTAGCGCCGGACCATCCTCTTCAGTGTCCGGTCGTGCCCCGACTGTGCCGGCAGATGGAGCTGCCGGCACACCGCGGGCTCTTCCGCCATGACCTCGATCAGCGACGGGGTGACGTCGTTGGGATGCGGCGACGTGAAGCGGACCCGCCGGATCCCATCCACCCGCGCCACGGCCCGAAGCAGCCGCGCGAAATCCCAGTCGCCATGCGCATAGGAGTTCACCGTCTGCCCCAGCAGCGTGACCTCCGGGATCCTCTGCGCCGCGATCTCCCGCACTTCGGCCAGCACCTGCGCGGGATCCCGGTTCTTCTCCGGACCCCGCACGTACGGGACGATGCAGTAGGTGCAGCGGTGGTCGCACCCGCGCTGAACCGGGACCCACGCGCCCAGCCGGCTGGTCCGCCGCACTTCGAGACCCTCGTAGTTCTCGTGCGCGGCGAAGTCCAGCACCGCGACCCTGCTCCGCTCCGCTTCGGAGGCGGGCACCGTCAGGATCGGCAGCTCCTTCCTGCGAGGCCGAGCGGGAGCGCTCTCCTGCGCCCCCTGATCTCCCGCTCCGGGAGACGGGCCCGGGCGCAGTCCGGGCCTGACCCGGGCCAGCGTTTCCGGCAGGCCGCGGTAGCCGTCCGGGCCCATCACGAGGTCCACGTACGGTGCGCGCTCGAGCAGATCCTCGCCCATCCGCTGCGCCATGCACCCGGTGACTCCGATCACCAGATCGGGGTTCTCCAGCTTCAGGCGGTTCAGCTCGCCCACGCGGCCCAGCACGCGCTGCTCGGCGTGCTCACGGATCGCGCAGGTGTTCACGAGGATCACATCCGCCTCTTCGGCGGAGCCGGCCAGCGCGAACCCGGCCGCCGCCAGGATCCCCTCCATCAGCTCGCCATCGCTGACGTTCATCTGGCAGCCGTACGTCTCGATGTAGGCCTTGCGAGGACGATCGCTAGCGGGTCGGGGCGAAGCCATGGCGGGTCGGGTCAGTTGCCGAACAGGGACAGCGTGAGCGCGACGCGCCACACGCTCTCGGCGAAGTCACCCGTCAGCGCGGACCCCGCCGCGGACCGGGCGCCCCGCTGCACGGCCAGGTCCACCAGCGCGATGGGGTTCTCCGCGTCCGAGCCCATCCGCATCCCCAGGCCCCCGCCGACGAACCACTCCGAGGGCTGGTCTTCGATGAACGTGAACGGGAGCTGGCGGTACTGGAAGCCGACCCGCACCGGGAACGTGCGGGTCCGCCGGCTGGCCGGGTCATCGAGCTCCAGCCCCACGCCGAGCTCCCACGTGTCACGCGCGCCGATCACGTCGCCGAACCCGATCACGTCATCGATCCCGCCCTCCGGCGCGGATCCGCTCCACCCGCTCCACCTCGCCGACGCGGCCGCGAGCAGCCCCGGCGCCAGATACACGCTCCCGCCGCCGGCCACCTGCAGCGGCAGATCGAACGACCGATCCGCCGCGCGGCCGTCCGCGGAGTCCGCGCTCACCGCACCGGACCAGGTGACGCTCGCGCCGACCTGCGCCGCCGCGCCGATCTCCGCCTCCACGCCGGCGCTGGCCATCAACCCCGAGTACCGCCAGCCATAGGCCTCGCTGAACGGCTCGAACCCGGCCACGGACGTGGTATCGAAGCGCCGCGCGAGGTTGATGCGCTGGTTCCCCGTTACGGCCCCGATCGTCGCGCCCACGGCCACGTCGTCTCCGAGGGGGAGCGCCGCGCCCACCTGGAAGTGGCCGAGGCCCCCCGTGGACTCCACCAGGTCGCTGAACGGCAGCGTCCCGCCGGTCCCCAGGTCCACGGCGCCCGACATCGTGATGCCGAAGGACTGGTCGAGGAAGCCGCCGTAGCCGAGCGTCAGGACCACGTCACGCAGCGGAAAGACCATCCGGAGCAGCGGAAAGCGGGTCGCGCTCGATCCGTCCACCGCCTCGCCGAGCTCCATGTCCCGGCTCGTGTTCTCGACCGCCAGGACGAAGCCCCGCCGCACCACGCCGGCGGGGGACGCCGGGTTCGTGAGCGGCACGCCGAACCCCTGCAGCCCGATCCCCAGCCCGCCCATGATCTCCGAGCGCGCGTCCACCGGGAGCAGCGGGTAGCCGAGCCCCCGCACCGACGTCAGCGACTGTCCCGCGGCGGCGCCCGCGCCCCCGAGCACCGCCCCCGCAAGCACCGTGGCAGCCAGCGCGAGATTCCCGATCCGCCCGGTCGTTCGCGCCCTCATGGGAAGATCTCCTGGTTCGGAATGGTGAGGACCAGCCGCAGCCTGGGCGGCGAGGCGGATTCCATGGACGAGAAGGCGGCGTACCCGAACGTGCCGCGCTCCGCGGCGGCCACGAGCGCCAGCCAGAGCGGCAGCGGGTCCTCCGGATCATCTTCCACCGCGAGCTCCCTCACGTAGCCCGTGATCGGCACCGCGACAGTCGCGCCGGGGGGTGGCAGCGGCGCGAACAGCTCGATGGGAACGCTGTCCCGCATGACGCCTACGGTGGTGAGTGGAGAGCGGAAGACGGGCACGTTCGCGGCCGTGAGGACGGCCCGGGCGTCGATCCGCAGCGGCCGCTCCAGCCTGCGACCCGCAACCTGCGACGGCTCCAGGATGAGCGTGGCCAGCGTGAGCGCCGCGTCCTTCAGCGGCACGTCGCATTCCGGATCACCGGTCCCCAGCCCGCCTCCACCGCATCCGTCCAGGACGAGCCCCCCGAGCGGCTGGAACTGGAGGAGCGAGCGCCAGGCGGGCAGCCCCCCCACCCGCAGCTCGGTCGCCGTCGGCGGGGTCGCCTCCGCCGGCGTGACCACGTGCATGCTGCGGGTCGCGGAGCCGGCGGTCAGGAGCGTGTCCGGATTGCCCCTGGGCACGACATCGAACGCGAAGCCGACGGAGGTCAGCCGAAGCCGCGAGCCGGGGGTCGTCGAGCGGATGAGAGCGCCGAGCCGCGCGGCCGTCGTGTCCTGCCACACCGCGGCCGAGGCCGAGTCGATCGGGATCACCAGCGTGTCCCCGGCCGTCCACGTGGCCATCCCCGCCACACCCGCCGTCGTTCCCCCGGGGGTGGTCCAGGCTTCGGACAGGCCCGCCGTGTCGTAGCGCAGCGTCCAGCTCACCGACTGCTGGTCCCAGCTCTCGGTGACGGGGAGCACCTCGACGTCGATGGGCCCGTCGCTGGCCGCGAGCGTGTCCACGACCACCGTCACGCGCGCCCCGCGGATCGCTTCGAGGGAGTCCGTCCGCGTCTGCCCGTCCACCTGGTACGTCACCGTGAACGGTCGCGAGATCTGGAAGAGCGTATGGGCGTCCACCTCGTCCGCGAACTGGTTCGCCACCAGACGGAATCCGGCCTCGCGGATGTGGCCGAAGCCGTCGTAGGTCGTATCCGACTGGAGGAAGTCCTCCGCCTCGAGCACGACCTCGAACGTGGTCACGCCCGGGCCGATCAGCACCGAGCCGATGGCCGTCGGGTCCTCGTCGCCGCACCCCGCCAGCGCTCCACCGAGCCCGGCAAGGCCGAGCAGGGGGATCAGTATCCGCCGCATCTATCGACCTCTCATCTCTTCGTCTTCAGCGTTCCGCTCGATCCGGGGCAGCCGCGGCCCCAGCCCGGTCAGGATCTCGTAGGCGATGGTGCCCGCCCGTCCCGCCACCTCATCCACCGTGATGCACGCGTCGCCGTCCCGCCCGATCAGCGTCGCCACGTCCCCGACGACGGCGTCGGGCGACGGGCTGAGCTCCACCACCGTCAGGTCCATGCTCACCCGGCCCACCACCGGCACCCGCGCGCCGCGCACCAGCGCAGCGCCGTTGTTGCCCAGCGACCGCGGCAGCCCGTCGCCGTAACCGATCCCGACGGTCCCCCAGCGCTCCCACGCCCGGGCGGCGTGCGTCGAGCCGTACCCGACGGTGCTCCCCGGAGGAACCTTCCGGACGAGCCCGATCCGCGCCCGCAGCGAGACCACGCCCTCCGGCGCCGGCACGCCCTCCACCTCTGGAGCAGGGTGTCCGCCGTACAGAAAGATGCCCGGCCGCACCAGGTCCCCCGCGAAATCCGGGAACCGGAGCGCGGCCGCGCTGTTCGCGGCGTGGGTCAGCAGGTCCTCCCGGGATACCGGGAGTTGTACGAGCGTGTCCTGCAAACGTTCCCACTGTGCCGCGGTCGGCCGGGGGTCCGGAGCGTCCGCGCTGTGGAAGTGCGTGAACACGCCCGTCCACCGCACCTCCGGCACCAGCCGCTCCCGCAGCCCTTCCGTCCACTGGCCGGTCTCGCGCCAGTCGAACCCGCACCGCCCCATCCCCGTGTCCACCTCGACGTGGAACTCCAGGGGCGCCCCGCCGACCCGCCGACCCGCGGCCACCCATCGGTCCAGCCCGTCGACCGACGAGATGGAGGCCGTCAGGCGCGCTTCGGCCGCGACGTCCACATCCCCGTCGGGGAGCGGCGTCACGACCAGGATCGGCCGATCCACACCCAGCGCCCGGAGCGAAGCCCCTTCCGTCGCCGTCGCCACCCCGTACCCGTAGGGCTCCAGCGGCTCCAGCGCGCGAACGACCCGCTCGGCCCCGAGCCCGTAGGCGTCCGCCTTCACCATCGGCAGCAGCGCCGTACCCGGCTTCACCGTCCGTCGGAGCGTCGCGTAGTTGCTGCGCACGGCCTCGAGGTCCACCTCGACCCATGCACGCGCGTCGGGCCTGATTGCCATAACCCCCAAAGAACGCGTAGTATAGGCGGCCCGTGGACCC
>JAHWKI010000348.1 GCA_019347975.1 Gemmatimonadota bacterium | reverse complement strand
GGCAAGAAGCCGATCCACCTGATCAAGGGGGACGAGAAGGAGAAGGCGTCGAAGATCGAGGACCTGTGGATCGACATCGGGGCGAAAGACCGTGAGGCGGCGCAGCGGCGTGGGGTGCGGGTGGGCGACCCCGGCGTGATCGACGGGACGATGGTGGAGCTGGACGAGGAGCTGATTGCGAGCCGGTCCGTGGACAACCGGATCGGTGCCTTCGTGGTCCTGGAGGCGCTGCGGCTGCTGGCGGCGGACCCGCCGGCGGCGAGCGTCACCGCGGTGGCGACGTCCCAGGAAGAGATCGGGTACACCGGCGGCGGGGCCCGGACGAGCGCGTACGCGCTGGATCCGACCGTGGCGCTGGTGGTGGACGTGACGTTCGCGACCGACTCCCCGGGGATGGAGAAGAAGGAGCTGGGGGACCACAAGCTGGGGGGCGGCCCGGTGCTGAGCCGGGGATCGGCGGCCCACCCGGTGGTCTTCGACCGGCTGGTGGAGGCCGCGGAGCGAGAGGGGATCCCGTACACGATCGCCGCGCAGGCGCGCTACACGGCGACGGACGCGGACGCGATCTACCTGTCGCGTACCGGAGTGGCCACGGGTCTGATCTCCGTTCCGAATCGGTACATGCACTCGCCGAACGAGGTGGTGAGCCGCAGCGATCTCGAGCAGGCCGCGCGGCTGATCGCCGCGTTCGTGCGCGAGCTGAAGCCGGACACGGACTTCGTGCCGCGGTAGACGTGCGGATCATCGACATCTCGCAGCCGCTGGGGACGGGGACGGCGGAGTGGCCGGGCGACCGGCCGTTCGAAGTGACCTGGACGCTGCGCCGGGATCGGGGCGACAGCGTGAACGTGGCGGCGGTGGCGACCAGCGTGCACGCGGGAACCCATGCGGACGGGCCGCTGCACACCGGGGTCGGGCCGGCGGTGGGCACGCTGGAGCTGGACGCGTTCCTGGGCGTTGCGGTGGTGGTGGATGCGCGGCCGTTCGTGACCGGCGATCCGCCGCTGATCTCCGAGGATGCGCTCGAGGGGCTGGACTCCGCCGAGGCCCCGCGGATCCTGCTGCGGACGCGGAGCGGTGACGAGGCCCCGGATCGCTTCCCGGACCGGTTCGCGGCGCTGTCACCCGCGCTGTGCCGGCGGCTGGCGGAGCGGGGCTTCCGACTGGTGGGGACGGACGCGCCCTCGGTCGACCCGGTGGACTCGAAGGAGCTGGAGTCTCACCGTGTCCTGGTGGAGGCGGGGATCCCGAACCTGGAGAACCTGGCGCTCTCCGGTGTAGCACCCGGAACGTACACGCTGGTGGCGCTACCGCTCCGGTTGACGGAGGCGGACAGCTCGCCGGTCCGGGCGGTTCTCGTGCGAGGGAGAATGGTCGCCGATGCGGAGGAGTGAAGGCCGGTGACGGTCCCCATCGTGATCCCCTGGGATCTGTACCAGGGGAAGCTGGTGGTGTGGTGCGAAGCCGTGGCGGCGGGCGCCCGGCGTGCGGTGCTGCTGCAGCGCCTGGACACGATCTTCGCGCCGCTGGAGGAGGATCCCTCGCGGGAGCGGAGCTACGCGTCGCTGGACTGGCGGCTCGTCTCTCCCCGCGAGGACGACTGGGGGAAGTACCGGGAGATGGTGGAGAAGCAGACGGCACGCTACGGCATCCGCTATCGGATGCAGCGGGTTGAGAGCGTGGCGGAGTGGGTGCAGGGGCGGAAGGTCGTGGTCCCGCAGTATCATCTCTGGCTGTACCGGGATGACGCGGTGGCGCAGGCGATCGTGGATCTGTACGCGGAGCCGGACTCCCGGGAGCGGGGGCGGCTCTGGCGTGAACTGCTGGCGTGGCAAGCGCCGGCGCAACTGAGGACGGAGGAAGACTGAAGGCGATGGATACGACGAAGCTGGTGAAGGAGCTGCAGGGGATGAAGGAGTCGGGCTACCTGTCCGACCCGATCCTGCGCAAGGCGGTGCGGACGCTCGAGCAGGCGGACGAGCGGTTCGACTGGGTGGGTGTCTACCTGATGAAGCAGGGCGAGGACAAGCTCTGGCTGCACAACTACGTGGGGGAGCCCACGGAGCACGCGCTGATCGAGGTGGGCCAGGGCGTTTGCGGCACGGCGGTGGCGGAGAAGAAGAACCAGAACGTCCCGGACGTGGCCGAGGTGGAGAACTACCTCGCCTGCAGCCCGCGGGTGAAGTCGGAGCTGGTCGTGCTGATCCGCGCGGGCGATGAGATCCTCGGGCAG
>JAHWKI010000146.1 GCA_019347975.1 Gemmatimonadota bacterium | reverse complement strand
GAGGAGGGGCTCGAGCACCAGGTGGACATGCCCGACGTGCCGCCACCGGAGGGGCTCCGGTCCGAGCTCGAGGTGCTGCGGGACATGGAGGACCGGATCCCGCCACGGCTGCGCTCCGTCCTGACGCAGGACCGCCCCCTCGACATCCGTCCCGTTGAATCGGTCGACCCCTTCGACCCGGAGCCGCGGCCGCCGGTCCGCCACCTGTGGGTGCGCGCCGTGAGCCCGCTGGGCGACCAGCTCCTCCACCACCAGGCCGTGCTCGCGTACGCCTCCGACTACGGCCTCCTCGGGGCCGCTCTTCAGCCCCACGGCGTCACCTTCAGGCGCCCCAACATGATGGTCGCTTCCCTCGACCACGCCGTCTGGTTCCACCGCCCGTTCGATGCGACGGCGTGGCTCCTCTATTCGATCGAAAGCCCGATCACCGCCGGCGCCCGCGGCTTCGCCCGCGGCACGTTCTTCACACGCGAGGGCATCCTAGTGGCGTCGGTGGCCCAGGAAGGGCTGGTCCGGCAGGTCGAGGCCCGTGAAGAAGGCCAGACCTCTCCAGGTGAAAAGTGAGGAGCCTCCCCGGCGGACGTGGGGGTGATCCGCGGGCGCCTTTCGCTTCCGGGCTTTTCTTCCGCCTCCCTCGCCCTGCGGAGACGTGGGGGAGTGGGTGTGCCATATCGAGCCGCTGGTGTTTTTGGATTCCTCGGCGGCCGGCCGCTTCGGGTGCGCGGACCGGAACGGCCCACTCCCACTCCCCCACGTCCCCGGCCGGGCCGGTGAGCGGGAAGGATGGCTGATACGAGAAGAGACCGTGAACCACCCCCACGTCGGCATGCTGGCGGAGAAACGTGTGTTTCTCCACGCCGGCCCGCTCCCGAACGCGTCCGTGCCTCCACCCGGCGGGGAACCAATACGCGTCCCCTCCGATATCAACCGGCGCGACTCCCCGGGACTCCAGAAGGAAGGGGTGGGCGATGATGCTCAGGCATCCTCTGTACGCGGCGGGGCTCGCGGCCACGGTCGTCCTGGCCGGCTGCGGGCCGAAGCACCATCTGGCGGACTACGACTTCGCCAATCGATCCATCACGGTCGTGACCAGCACGCCCGCCTACCCGGAGCTGCACACCGGGGGGCTCGGCGTCGACGGGCCCGATCCGGTGCGGGCGGTGATCCAGGCGGGGTCCCGGGTCGCCAAGGAAGTCGAGGCGCGGCGGGCGCGGACGCGGCTGGACAGCGCGGCCGCGGCGGTGGACGTGGGGCGCCGGATGGGGGAGCGCACCGCCGATCGAGCGGGGCGCTACCTGGCGGCGACGCCCGTCGCCTCCGGGCCGGCGGACTTCACGCTCGAGGTGTGGGTCACCGACTTCGGACTGGATGCGCGGGCGTGGGACTCGGCGGCCTATCTCTACACCAACGCCGAGGCGGTGCTGATCGATGGAGCCAGCGGCCGGGAGGTGTGGTCGGTACGCGTGTGGGCCAGGGAGGCCATGACACCGGCAATCTTCGACAGCGGTCCGGTCCCGTCGGACGCCATCACGGCCGGCTCCCTCATGACCGTGTCGGTGGAGGACTTCCAGCGCGTGCTCGAGCGGCTGGCGGACCTCTCCTCCGACCTGGTCACCAACGAGCTCCGGGAAGAGCTCCGCGACGTGCGGCGGCGCTGAGGACCTGGACCCGCGCCATGGAGGACGCCCCCGGCTCTCCCACGTGTGCCGTCTGGCGTGCGCCGAAAGCCGTGATCCGGCGGTTCCCGTCCAGAATGCCGGAAAAGCGCGGAATCATCCTGAAGGAAAACCCGGTCCACGGTCGCCCGGGTCACGCCAGACGGCGCAGGTCCGTCACGTCAGGCCGTGGACCGTGTCCGATTGTACGCAAACGTTTCTGGCCTCCGGAGCGGTCCCACCGCCCGGAGGCCAGAAACATCCTGCGCTGTTCGGGGCCCGGTCCAGGAGGTCCCGCCTCGGTGCCCTCCGCGACTCCGTGGTGAACCCCCTGCCCGTCCCCGCCCGAATCAGATCCCGCCGCTCAGCCCGCCGGTGATGTCGGTGGACAGGAGCCCGCGGGCCCGCAGCGACGCGGCGGCTTCGGCGCGGAGGTTCACGAGGGATTCAGGGCCGCCCGTGAGGGCGGCGTTGACCCGGGCGAAGGCGTCGCCGTTGTCGTAGCCGAGGCGGACGAGGTCCGTCAGCACGGCGGTGGCGACGGCGCGGCGCTCGCTCGGGGCCTCCCGTGTGATCCGGATCAGCGCCGCCTCGCTGACGCCGGCGCGGAGCGCCTCGGCGGCGACGAGCAGCTCGCCCTCGCTGACCACGCGGGCCTCGGCGCGGTTCAGCGCGTCACGCGCCCGGACCAGCGCCTGGAGCCGGGCCTCGACGGCCGTGGCGACGCGGGCCATGGGGACGCCCTTCGCCTTCCCTTCCCGGACCTTGCTCTCCAGCAGCGACGTCGGGATCTCGGCCTGCGCCGCCGCCCGCATGGCGGCCTCGATCCGCGCGTCCGGAGAAGCCGCCTGCGCGGCCGCCTGGGCCTGCGCTCCCGCCTGGGTGCCGGTCTGGGCGCCCAGCGTGGCGGGAGCCAGGATCATCGCAGCGATCAGCATCAGAGTCTTGCGGTACATGGTCTGTTTCTCCTGCCTTTTGGGACGTTGTCCTGCCTTCGGTAGTGGGACGAGCGGGCGAACCGGATCGTCACATGGCCCGGGCCCGGGGCTCCCCGAGCAGGTCCCGGAGCTCTTCCCGCGCCCGGTGGACGCGCATCTTCACCGCGCTCGGGCTGGTCTCCGCGATCTCGGCCATCTCGTCGTAGCTGTAGCCGGCCTCGTGCTTCAGGAGGAAGGCCTCCCGGAGCATGGGCGAGAGGCGGCCGAGCGCGTCATCCAGCTCGTGACCGAGCTCCGTGGACGGCGCCGAGCCGAAGCCGTCGGCGCCGTCCGGTGATGCGTCCTCCAGCGGCACGTCGAGCCGCCTGATGTTCTTGAAGTGATCGAGGCAGCAGTTGCGGAGGATCCTGAAGACCCAGGCGCGGAACGCCGCGGCGTCCCGGCACCGGGCGAGGCCGGTGTAGGCCTTCACGAGCGCCTCCTGGACCATGTCCTCGGCCGTGTCCCGGTCCATTCCCATGCCGCGGGCGTGGCGGAAGAGCGCGCCCTGGTGACGGCGGACCAGCCCCTCGTAGGCCCGGTCGTTTCCGGCCAGGACGCGGGCGACCAGCCTCGCGTCCTCCGCGCCGGAATCGGCGGCCCCGGCCGAGCCGGAGGCCGGAGGGAGGCCGCTCATGACCCGGGCTCCTCCACGACGAGGAGCGCCACCCACCCGCCCATGCCGTCATCCTTCCGGCCAGGGACCGAGGCGGGGACGAACCAGCTGCCATCGGGGGCGACGAACGCGTACTCGTAAACGCCCGGCTCCAGCCGCCCGCGCCACACCCAGCGGTCCCCGTCCCGCACCATCGGCTCGGCCGTCCAGCCGTTGAAGTCCCCGGCGATGGCCGGGCCCCGCCCGGCCTCGTCGGCGGGGATAGCGATGGTCGCGGTGCCGTCGTCGTAGGCGGCGGGGACCGGCTCCGCCGGAGCAGGCGGCTCCGCCAGCCTGACCCGGAGCGCCACGCTCCACGAGCGGCGCGGCGTGCTGCCGTAGACCGGGTCGAGGACGTCCTCGCGGCCTTCGGCCAGCAGGTCCAGCCGCCGCGCCAGCCGCGTGGCCGCTCCGACCGACCACGGTGTCCCCGCCACCCCCTCGTCGAGCCACTGTCCGACCGTCGCCCACACGTCGGTGCCCTCGAACGCCGCCAGCGCGCCCACGCCCGCGAAGGTCCAGCTGCCCTCCTCGGCGACGAAGTGCCGGGCCTCGCCGGTCAGCGCGAGCCGTTCCGTCGCCGCGGCGGTCACGCGGAGATCGCCGAGGCCGACGGTGCGGCTGGCGCTCCGGTCGTCCAGGGCGTTCTGATAGAAGGAGGCGCCGGCGCGTCCCTCGACGCGGATGGCACCGGCCTCGTAGGCGGCGAACGGCAGCGCCTGCGCGGCGACGCCCCAGCCGTACACGGCCTCCTCGCCGACGGTGGGGGGCTGAAGCGGACCGCCGGGCGTCTCGATGCTGCGACTGTAGCGCTGTACGAACGCCTGCCCGGCCCCGTCGATCCCCAGCGTCAGCGCACCTCGCGTCAGCTCGGACCGGTCCCGCAGCGCGACGGCGCCCCACAGAGGATCCTCTTCGCCCGTGGGGACGCCCGCCGAGAGGTCGAGCCGGTGGTCGCCGGCTGAAAAGGCGAGGCCGAGCGCGAGGCTCGTGACGGGCGGCACCTCGGTGGGGGAGAGTCGGAAATCCAGGTGACCCAGCCGGGCCTCGGCCGTCCAGCGCTGAGCCGCGAGCCGCTCCGGCGCCGTTCCGCAGACCAGGAGCACCGGCAGGAGCGCGGCCGCGAGAAAGTAGGCCGCGCCGCGCCCCGGCCCCCTGGCGCGGCGCGTTTTCGACGCACCCATTACAGCGTCCTCCGTGGCTCCGGCGTCACCACGTCGAGACGGCTGTTCGAACCTCCGAAGCCGTCGTCCACCTTCGGCGCCAGCGGGTCCGGAATCCACCGCTCACCATCCACGACGAACGCGTAGTGGTGCACGCCGGGGTCGACGGCTACGACCACGGTCCACACGCCGGGCGCCGTCTCGTTCAGCCGGTACGCGGGCGCCCAGTCCGTGAAGTCGGCGGCCAGCTGGACGGTTCGCGCGTCGGCCGCGTCGAGACGGAAGTGGACGAAGACGCGATCCGCGCCGTCCGCCGTGGCCAGCCCGGCCGCCGGCTGAGTGGCGGGCCGGGAGCCGTCCGGGCCAGGCCAGGGGGCGCTCACCAGGAGCAGCGCCGCCAGGGCCGCGGCCGCGAGGCCCCACGCCGGCCGCACGGTGACCGGCCGCGGCGACCAGAGCCACGCCAGCCCCCGCCGCCAGGCCGGAGTCCGGGTCGCGCTGCGGTGCCCCGGCAGCTTCGCGATCCGCGCCATGAGCGCCGCCGAGACGTCCGGCGCGGCCTCGGACCGGAGCCCCTGCAGGGCGCCATCCCGGGCGTCTTCCCACGCCTCGAGCTCCGCGCGCTCGGACGGGCCGAGCGCCTCCCTGGGCAGCTCCCCGTCCAGCACCTTCTGGATCCTGTCTCTCACCGGTCCTCCCCTGTTGCGAACCGCTCCCGCCGCGCACCCGAGGCCGCGGGGCTCTACCGGTTCGACGAGCCGGGTGGCCGGTTCGTCACATCGAGGAGGAAGTCGACCGCTTCGCTGAAGGCGGAGACCCGCCGGAAGCCATCGTGAAGCGGCTCCACCACATCGTGGTGCCACGGGTCCGGCTGCTCCACCAGGATCGCGTTGACGCCGAGCTCCAGCGCGGGATTGATGTCGCTGCGCAGGCTGTTGCCGACCATCCACGCGCCGGCGGGGTCCTGCACACCGAACGCGTCCAGCGTCTCGCGCAGCGCCGCGGCGGTCTTCACCGGGACGACGCGCACCCGGGCATCGCCGACGAGGTCTACCACTCCCGCTTCACGAAGGCAGCGGAGCTGATACGCCGCGTCGGCGGACTGCGTGTAGATCGCTGTCGGCAGCCGCCTGGACAGACGGCGCAGCGCCGGAAACGCGCCATCGAGCGCCGGGGGCGTTCCGGCCACGGCGGCGCCCAGCTCGAGGCAGCGCGCGGCGAACGCCTCCTCTGGATCGATTCCAGCGGCGGCGCACAGCGTGAGGTAGGTCTCGGCGAAGGCGGGTCCCATCCGGTGCGGACCGAATCCGTGTCGCGCCCGCATCGCCGGGTCGACCTCCTGGTGGTGGACGCGCTCCGCCTCGACCGCGTCGAAGCCCGCCTCGACGAGGAGCCGAAACAGGGAATCCCGTGCACGCGCGAAGCGGGGCCCGGTATCCACCAGGGTATCATCGAAGTCGACGAGGACGAGACGAACGTCGTACACTAGCTCGCGACCGACTGCTCTCGCTCCTCGTGCTCCGCGGCCCGGCGGCTGCCGGGGCGTTGCAGCGGGAGCCGGAGGGTGAACGTGGACCCGCGTCCCACCTCGCTCTCCACGTCGATGTCGCCCCCGAGCGCGTGGGCGATGCGCCGGCTGATGGCGAGCCCCACGCCCGCACCGTCGGAGGTGTCTGGATCCAGGCGCGTGAACTCCTCGAAGAGCAGCGAGCGCTTGTCCTCCGGGATCCCCGGGCCGGTGTCCGAGACGGCGAGAAAGACGTGGGTCGCGTCGTCCACGTGACACGGGTCCCCGCCCGGCCCCTCGGCCGCGACCCGGACCACGATGCTGCCGCCCGATGGCGTGTACTTCACGGCGTTGGAGAGGAGGTTCGCCGCGACCTGCCGGACGCGGGCGGGGTCGGAGCTGATCACCGGGAAGCGGTCGGGGACATCCAGGGTGAGCGACAATCCCTTCTCCTCGGCGCGGGCCATGTAGTCCTCGGTCATCTCGCGTGCCGCCTCGCGCACATCCGTGGGCGCGGCCTTGATCTCCAGCTGCCCGGACTCGGCCCGGGCGAAGTCGAGGAGGTCATCGATGAGCTCGAGCGCCGAGCGCAGCGCCCTCCTCGCCCGGGCGAGCTTCGGGAGCTGCTCGTCCGTCAGCGGTCCGAAGATGCCATCCTCGAGGAGCTGGAGGAAGCCGTCCGCGGCACCGAGCGGGTTCTTCACGTCATGGCTGAACCCGCGCATCAGGCGGCTCCGGCTGTCCATCACCTTCTGAAGCTCCTGCGTCCGCCGCTCCGCCTCCTCCAGCAGGTGGATCTTGCGGAACGCGAGCCCGGCCAGCTCACCGAACGTGAACGCGCGCTGCGCCTCGTCCGGCCGGAAGCCTAGCTTCCCCGCGTCGCGGATCAGCACGAGGCAGCCCACGGGCTCGCCGGCGTTCAGGAGCGGGACCACCGCCGCCGAGCAGTCGCCGCACTGGCTGCGCAGGGACTCCGGGAGTCGCCGGTCCGTTTCGGCGAGGCGAGTCACGAGCTGCGGCTCCTCCGATTCGACCGTGGCCTCCGCGAACGAGCCGCGGTACGGGGCCCGGGCGCCGATCTCGGGCACGCGCGCGCCGGCCACCGCCACGACCTCGACCATGCCGTCCTCGACGTCGATCCGCTCCACGTACGCGCCGTCCGCGCGCGTGGCGATAAGGGCGGACTCGGCGATGCGCCGAACGGTCTCCTCGGCGGTGAAGGCGGAGGAGACCGCCGTCGCCGCCTCCCGGAGCGCCGCCTCCTCGCGGGCCCGGCGCTCCGCCTCGCCCCGGGCCTGGCGCTCCGCTTCCAGGAGTCGCGCCCGCTCCTCCTCCGCCTCCTTGCGCTCGCTGATGTCGCGCAGGATCCCCGTGTACAGGCGGTGGCCGTCCCGTTCGAAGGAGCCGAACGTCACTTCCAGCGGGATCTCCCGACCCTCCCGGTCGAGGCCCGGCAGCTCAATGCCGTCCCACGGGATGCGTCGCTCACCCGTCGCCGCGTGCCGGAGTATCCCCTCCCGGTGCCGCTTCCGGTAGCGCTCCGGCATGAGCCTGGTGAACGGCAGCTTCGCCAGCTCGGCCTGCGTGTACCCGAACAGCCGCTCCGTCGCCGGGTTCGCGTAGACGATCCGATCCGATTCGTCGATGGTCAGGATCGCATCCGCGGCGGTTTCCGCCAGCGCACGGAAGCGGCCCTCCCGCTCGCGGAGCGCCTCCTCGACGCGCGCCCGCTGGTACGCCCGTCCGAGCGCCACCCCCAGGGCGGAGGCCGCTTCGATGAGCTCCTCGTCCGCTGTCAGCACTTCGGTGTGGAAGAACTCCAGCACCGCGTCGACCCCTGCCTCGGTACGGACCGGGAAGGCGAACCCGGCCCGGATCCCCTCCTGCCGCGCGAGGTCGGCGCGGGGGAAGACGGGATCCGTCGACACGTCGGCCATCCAGTGAGGGCGTTCGTCGGCCAGCGCGCGCCCGGGCAACCCCTCTCCCGGCTCGAACCGTCGGGAATCGGATCCTCGCCGGAAGGCGATGAACCCGTCGGGCGGGGGGTAGTGCCAGAGGTGCGTGGGCAGGAGCTGGGCTCCCGACCGCTGGTACAGGTACGCGTGGCCGAGCGGCCAGCCGAGCGCCGTACAGATCCGTTCCAGGGCGCTTCGCAGCACCTCCTCCGCGGACCCGGCGTCCGCGACCGCCGAGGCGACCTCTCCCGCCAGTCCCTTGAGCGGGTTGGCCGCATCCCGTGCGCGGGCCCCGCCCTGCTGCTCGTCCAAACGTTCTCCTCGATGGTGTGCGGCCCCGGTAGGTGCACTGGCCGTGCCAGTCTCTCTCAGCCTCCGTCGCCGCCGGCCAGCCGTCGCGCGACGGTGATGTGGTAGACCGGCTGCAGCCGCTCCAGCGTCACCAGCACCAGCCCATCCGACTGGGCCTCCCGCAGCACTTCGCCGAGGATCGCCTGCAACTCGCGGGATTTCCGCGCGGAGACCGACTCGAGCACCGGGCGGGCGACCGCGTCCAGGTAGGGCACCATCCAGGGCGGCGCGTCCGCGTCGTCGACGATCCCGTCCGGCAGCTCCTGCGGGGGTGCGTACGCGCTGTAGGCGATGTCGACGGTGGTGCCGTACTCGTGGGTGCTCACTCCCCCCGCCGCGTTCACGTTGGTCCGCCGCAGCCGCGCCTGGTCCGCCGCGGACCGCAGCGCGCTGGTGATCTCGAGCCGGTACGGCGGGATCCCCATGGCGTCGAGCCGCTCCTGGAACGCCTCGCCGATCCGCTCCAGGAGCACCCGCGTGTCGGGCGTCACGAACGCCCGGGAGGACCGGAGATCGCGCAGGATCCAGAAGCGGGTGCTGTCCTCCAGCGGCACCAGTCGACCGGCCCTCGTCAGCGCCTCGAGCTCGGCCTCGTCCGCGGGCCGCGCCCCGAGGGCGCGCGCACGTGGCAGCTGAACCGACTGCCCGTAGCGGCGGAGGGCCGTCTCGTCCGCGGGACGCATGAGAGGCACGGGCCGGAGCGTCTCCTCGATGGAGTCGGCCAGCGCGTGGGCCCGCTCGAGGGTCAGGCGAAGCGCGGCCTCCTCGGGCCGGGACACGGACGTCTCCGCCGTGGTGCGCCCGCCGGGGAGGTCCGCGGGATCATCACCCCGATCGGCCGGGGCGCAGGCGGCGGCCACGGCGAGCAGCGCGAGCGGGATCTGTCGCATGGGTTTCTCTCTCTTTCCGTCACGACCCGGAGGCGTAGCGCGGAGCGGGACCGTCGTGCAAGTCGGCGGCCAGAGAGAGCTCCCCG
>JAHWKI010000145.1 GCA_019347975.1 Gemmatimonadota bacterium | reverse complement strand
CCGCCCAGGATCTGGATCAGGTAGCCGCCGGCCGCCTCGACGCCGCCCGCGCGGTCCACGAAAACGCCGAGCCCGACGGCGGACGGGATCTGCTCCGACGTGGCGAAGTAGTAGGCGAAGTCCCGTCCGATCTCGCCGGAGACCAGCTCGACCGTGCTGTTGTAGGGCTCGCGCAGCCCCGTGTCCTTGATCACGGTGAACCGCCCGGTGCTTCCCACCACTCCCGAAACATCCAGCTTGCCGTTCTTCGTCTGGGGCACGTCCGGGCGCGGGTTCCCCACGAGCCCACGCACCTCCCCGCGCCCGTTGGCGGACGCGAGGATCATCCCGAGGGGACCGCCACCTCGCACCTGCACGGTGACCAGGTGCGTCTCCTTCTTGAGCATCGAGCCGAGGAGCAGCGTGCCCGTCGCGACCCGACCGAGAGCGGCGGTCGCGGCCGGACCGGTCTGCTGCAGCGCGGCGAGCTGGCGGACGGCGTCCGTCGAGTTGATCGCGAGGGCGCGGACCCGGCCGTCGAAGGCGGTGGCCCGCACCAGGTAGTTGTCGGTCGCTTGGATCATGTCAAAAAAAAGAGGCCCGTCCGGGGCCTCGCTTCGGTTCAGCCGTTCTGGACGTCCCTACCAACCCTCCGGCGGCTCCGAAGTTCCCCGGATCAGGACCAGCAGCGCCGCCTGCGGCACCACCAGGTAGCGCTGCTCCTCGAACGTGATCTCGACCGCCGCCCGGCGAAAGAAGATCGCGTAATCCCCCGGCCGGGCCTGGACCGGGAGGAACCGCGGCTCCCCGCTGTCGATCCGCCACGGCTCCTCGTTCAGGTCGGTGGGCGCGGAGATCGGAGTGCCCGGCCCCGTCGCGACGACGGTGCCCGTCTGCACCGCCTGGTTGTCCACCGCGCTCGGCGGCAGGTAGAGCCCGACCTTGGTGCGCTCCTCCCCCTCCTCCGGCTCGATGAGGATGCGGTCCCCGACGACGATCAGCTTCTTCCGGTCTCCCATGCCGCAAACGTAACCGGGGCGGTCTCGCGGACGCCAGCAAGACGTGGTGACCCGGGAGAGGCGCCGGGCGGGGGCCGGATGGCGGGCGCTCGCATCGTTCGACGTGTGCGGTGTGGCGCGAGATCGTCATAAACCGAGCGCTCGTTCTCTATGGGCGATCCAGGTCCCCCGGCGCGGTCGCGCGCGACACAAACCGAGCGCTCGTTCTCTCTGGTCCGCGGAAACCATCCGGAGTCCCGAATCGTCTGAAACGGGAAAGGAGGTACGAGATGATCGAGCTAGTGATCGTGGGTGCGGCTGCGGGGGCGTGCGCCGCCAGCTACGTGAAGGTGCGGGGGTTCGTCCGGCGGCGGATGCGCTTCGTGGATGCGGTCCATGACCGGAAGGCGCCGCTGGCAGCGGGCGCCGTGGCGGCGCTGGCGGCGGCGCCGGTGGTGGCCGTGCTGCCGGTGGTCGGGGTCGGGGCGGCGCTGGCGTTCGGGGCGGGGGTCGGATTCGGAACGGCGCACGGGGCGAGGGACATCCGGAAGGGTGCGGCGCGCCTCCCCGACCTCTGACCGATTCGGCCATGGCTACGCCCCGTAAGCGGCATGAGAGTGCCCGCGTCCGGGCGCAGGATTGGTCGAGGTTGAACGGACGGGGAGGTGAGCCATGGAGCGGAAGGCGGAGAACGGGCGTCGTCTGCCGCACACGTTCGTGCTGGACCGGAGCCTGGTGGAGCGTGCGCGGCGGGAGGTGGGGGAGCTGGATGTGATTCGCAGCATCGAGGCCGCTCTGGCGGCGGCGATCGACTACCGGAGCTGGGTCCGGGAGGTGCACGAGGGGAAGCGGGAGCCGCTGTCGTAGGGGACCCGGCGGGAGGAGGCTGGCTCCGGGATCAGCGGGACCAGCGGAGTCCCACGCGGTGGATGGTCCCGAGGTATTCGAAGACCTGAACCGAATAATCGAGCCCGATGCCGAGAAGGGCGACGCCGCCACCGAACCGCAAGCGGCCGAGGTGGCCTTCGCCTTCGCCGAGCGTCGCGCCCAGGCGCAGCACGGCGGAAATGGAGCGGTCCGGCGGGAGGAGTCCGCCCTCGACGCCGAGCGCCAGCCCGGCGGTCTCCTCCTCGATCCCCCATACGGCGTCGGCGAACGCGGCGGCGCCGTATACGGTGCCGAGCGGCCGCCGGTAGGTAGCGCCGAGACGAGCCTGGGAAGGGAGCGGGGCGTCGCCCATCTCCTCACTGGACATCCCGGTGCCGAGGTTCCGGAGAGACGCGCCGAGGGAGAGCCTGTCGCCGATCCTGGCCTGCGCCCCCAGGTCGGCGAACGCCGCGCTCCTGCCGACGCCCGCGAGATCGCTGGTGACGAAGCCCAGCGCCGCGCCGGCCGAGGCCCGTCCATCGGCGAAGCCGAAGGCCGCGGCGAACCGCCCGGCGGCCTCCGTGGCACCGACGCGCTCGCCGGTCTCCCGGCCCCGCTCACCGCCGTAGGTGGGATCGGGTACGACCTCGTCGATGCTGCCGGCGTCCAGGTAGAGGAGCCCGGCGCCGAAGGCGATCCGTCGGCCGCCGCCGAGCGCCCCGGAGAACGACCCGACCGTCACGTCCTGGACGTAGGCCTGATAGGCGAGGCCGGCGGACTGCGGGAGCCAGGCCACGGCGGCCGGGTTGTAGAAGACCGCGTCGGAATCGTCGGCGACTGCGGTGTAGGCGCCGCCGAGCGCGGCCGCCCGGGCGCCGGCGCCGATCTGCAGGACCTCGGCGCCGGCGGAGCCGGGTCCCTGCGCGTGGGCACGCACGGCTCCGATCGCGGAAAGGGCGAGGGCGAAGGTGAGGCCGCGGCTGAGGCCGCAGGTGCGGGCGGGGGCGCGCGGCTCAGTCATCTCCGGCTCCGAACGCGCGGGCCACGATCAGCTTCTTCCGCACCAGCCCGTCGACGATGCGGACGATCAGGAAATAGACGCCCGGGGCGACCACGCCGCCCCGGTCGGTACGCAGGTCCCACTCGACGCGCACCCCGGACGGCTCGAGGAGCGGCATCAGGTCGATCACGCGTGCTCCCCGTAGCGTGTAGATGGCCGCGGAGGTGGGTGGCGTTCCGAAGTTCAGGACGAGGCGCCGCGCGTCGGAGCGGATCGGATTCTCGCTGAGGTTGAAGAGCTCGCCGCCGGCGAGAACCGAGGTCCCGGTGATCCCCGACGCCACGACGGCAGCGGGGTCGGTCCTCACGTCGGCCGCTCCGGAGCGGAGCCCGATGCTGCTGGTCAGGTCCGGGAGGAACAGGACCTGGAACGTGGCGCCGTTGGGGACCGCGCCGCTCAGCTCGAAGGCCGCGATGACATCGATGGTATCGTGCGCCGCCACGACCAGGTCCGGCGTGAGCACGACCACCACGGAGTCCCGGTCCAGCGCCAGGGTGGTATCGGCGAGGATCGGCTCGGCCGCGTCGAGGAAGCCATCATCATCGATGTCGTGGACGAGGATGAACCGCGCCGCGGGGTCGCGGCCGACGAGCGCGAAGCCGAGGCTGTCGATCAGGATGCCCTCGTGACCGTCGGCGATGAGGCGCAGATCGAGGAGCGGGAGGCGCGCACCTGCCTGGCTCCTGCTGGGCCCGGAGGGCGAACTGAGAGCCGCGGCCTCGACAATGAGGCGAGCGGGCTCGGTGACGACGATCTCCACCGCTTCCGAGAACCCGCCGCCGGTGGCGGTGACGGTCGTGGCTCCGAGCCCGACCGGTGTCACGACGCCCGTCGGCGAAACCGTTGCTACCGCGGGGTTGCCGGAGGTCCAGGAGTCCGGGCCGCCCAGAGAGTCCCCGAAGGCGTCAATGATGATGGCGCGGATGTCCAGAGTGGCGCCGAGCGGCATGGTGTCCGTGCGGACGGAGAGCCAGAGCTCGGTCGCGACGCCGGGGGTGACGAGGGTCTCCAGCGCCGCGCGGGCGTCGAGCTTCCCCCACCCCCACTGCTCGTTGGGGACTCCGGTGGACCCGTCGCTCCAGTCGAACGCGGTGAAACCGTCGACGGCGGCGCTCCCCGTCAGGGTGGCGATGACCTGGTCGGGCGTCATCCCGGGATCGTGCTGGAGGAGGAGGGCCACGGCCCCGGCCACGTGTGGAGAGGACATGCTGGTGCCGAGCTCCACCCGGTGCCGGCGGGAGGGCGCCACGAGCTGATCGGGCGTGAAGATCCCGCCGGCCCGCGACGACATCACCATCATCCCCGGTGCGGTGATCTCCGGCTTGATCCGCCCGTCCCGCGTGGGTCCCGCGCTGGAGAAGAAGGCGATGTCGCCGATCGGCTGCGTCAAGCCGAAGACATCATCCATGCACGTCGACGGGCTGATGGCCGTCGGCCAGCAGAGACGGCTCGCGTAGGCGCCCACCGCGATGACCTGGTGCGCCGTCGCGGGGGTGCCGATGGACTGGGTGTTGTCGAAACCCCTCTGCCCGAGGGCGAAGCCGTTCCGGCCGAGCGTGTAGCCGACGATCCACAGGTCGAGCGGCTCGGCGGGCGTGTCGTCGGAGGACATCCCGATGGTCCACACGCCGTCCGCGGGGGAGCCGCTGGTCCCGCACCCGCTCACGAGGATCAACGCGTTGTGGTCGCCGTTCCCCGGGTACGGGTCGGCGGGGGCGAAAATGTCGACGCGGCCGGCGGCGTGGTCCTCGGCGACCTCCTGTCCGGTCACCGCGGTGACCGTGCTGCCGTCGGGGCGTCGGACCTCGAACGTCACCGTCTGCGCGCCGTCGTACCACAGGTCGAGGAGGACGAAGTCGTCGCAGGCGCGTGAGCTGGGCTGGTAGGCGGTGATCCGGAACGTGACTGCGTCCGGGTTGCCGGGGCCGGGGAGAGCCTGGCCGTGGACGAGCAGGTCGGTGAGCAAGGGCGAGGTGTTGTCGGCGTTTCCGGAATTCCCGGCCGACGTGACGACGATGCGGCCGGGACCGGACAGGGAGTCGAGCGCCTGCTCGATGAGGGACGTCCCGTCGTGCGGTCCGAACAGGGTCCCGAGAGATATATTGACGACCGCGGGCTTCCCCAGGGAGTCCGCCTTCTCGAACATCCACGCGACGCCATCGATCAGATCCGCGTCGAAGAAGGAGAAGCGGACCGCCATGAGGTCGGCTTCCGGAGCGACGCCGGCGTAGCGGAACGCCCCGCTGGAGTCGGGGTGCGGGGCCGAGCCGTCGCCCGCGGCGATTCCCGCGACGTGGGTGCCGTGGCCGTTCGGATCGCCCGACCCGCACGTCCGTGCCCGGAGCTGCTCCGGACCGCAGATCCGGCCGGTGACCTGGTCCCAGAGAAAGAGGGTGCGGGGAACTCCGCTCGGGTCTAGGAAATCCTCGTGACCGTAGTCCAGGCCGGTGTCGATGACTCCGAAGAGGACGCCACGCCCGGTGCTGCCGAGGAAGGAGCCGCCGAGCTGCCGCCGGACCTCGTCGACGCGCGACGTGGAGACCGCCGAGTCGTTGTGCAGGTCCATGGGTCGGGCGGCCTCCACCCGCACCAGCGACGTCAGCCGCCCGAGCGCCGGGACCGCCGAGGGGGGGATTCGGACGGTGGCAATGCGGCCGATCACCCGCCCGACCTCACCGCCCAGCGCCCGGATCTCCTGAACGGCCCCGGGGCTCCGGAGCTCGACCAGCAGCGGCACGCGCGCATCCCCGCCCCGCCCGCGCTGGAGGAGGAGCGGGGCGCGAAGCCTGGATCGGCCCGGGTGTTCGCCCCGCACGACCGGCCCGGTCTCGCCCGCCGGCTCGCCGGCGACCGGGGGCGTCCGCAGCTCCAGGAGGCGGAGCCGGGGGTCGACCCACGGCTGCTGAGCGACCGCGGGGGCTGCGGCCAGGAACAGCAGAAAGAGGACGGACGAGGCACGGGGCAAAAACGGATGCTCCGGAGGGGGGAAGGGACTGCGCGCCGAATATAGCGGCTCAGCCGCCGGCGGTCACCCGAGCGCCGAATCCGTCCTGGAGGGCGGCCGCCGCTGCGCGGCTCTCGGGCGAGGCCGGGCGTGGCCGGGGGCTCGTCAGCCGCTGACCACGCTCGAGTGCCATGAGGAGCTCGTCGGCGCTGACGAGAAGGCTCTCGAGGTCCGCGTCGCGGGCGCTGGAGATCGCCAGGCGGAGGTGCTCGCGGCCCTCGTCCACGTCGCCCGCGATCAGGCACCCGCGGCCCAGTCCGACGTGGAGCAGGGCGCGGAGGCGCAGGTCCCCCGAGTCGACGATTTCGAGGATCCGCTCACGGCGGCGGCGGAAGCCGGGGGCATCTCCGCGCTCCGCGGCGACCACCGCCCGCTCCGTCGCGGCCTCCGCCCGGTGCTCGACCCAGGTGGAGTGGGTTTCGACGACACCGTAGCACGCCTCCGCGGCGGCCCACAGCCCCACACGCCTGAGCGCGGCCGCCGTATCGAGGAGCGCCCGGTTGCGGTGCGGGTCGGTGGGCGGGAACAGCTCCACCGCCCGGCACCCTTCCCGGATCGCTAGATCGAAGTCGTCGGCGCCCAGCTCGAGGGCGCAGCGGGCGGCGGCGGCGACCGCCAGCAGATGATCGTTCTCTTCCGCGCGGCCGCGCTGCGCCACCTCATCCAGAACTGCGCGTCCCCTGGCGCGATCGCCGCGGCCGGTCTCCGCCCGGGCCACCTCCTCGAGGGCCATGGCCCATTGCACCGGCGCCCCCGCGCGCTGGGCGACCGAGGCGGCTTCGCGGCCGAGAGCGACCGCCGCCTCCCACTCCTCGCGGCCACGGTGGACGCGGGCGAGCCTGCGGAGTGCCCGGGCCTCCTGGGACGGGAGTCCGTGCTCCCGGGCCAGCTCGAGCCCGGTGCGGTAGAACTCCTCGGCCGCGTACGAATGCCCCGCGCCCTCTGCGGCGGCACCGACATCCAGCGTGGCGGTGACCAGCCCCTGCGGGCTCCGTCCGCCGATCTCCGTCAGATAGTCGATCAGCCTCGACCGCTCGGGGTCCCTCTCGTCCAGACGCTCGATCTCGTCACGCACGCCATCCACCTGGAGGCGCAGCGAGTCCTCGGACGTCCCCTCCAGCCCCCGGAGCAGGAGGCGCCGGAGGGGGCGGAGAGCCAGGAAGCGAAGGCGCGCCCGACGGCCGAGCTCCGGCTCCCGCTCGTGATCCTGGAGGTCCCGGAGACTGAGCCAGGCCGGAAAACAGTCCTCGCGGGCGGGCGGCGGCAGGCGTGCGATCCGGTCGTAGCGGGCCACGTCAGCTCCCCAGCGCCCGTCGGATCGCGACATCGCCGGGACACTCGGCGACGAAGGTCTCGACAGCGGACTCGAACGCGCGGGCGTTTCGGAGCGGAGTCGGGCGGCCGCCCACGGTCGCCTTTATGGCGCGGCGGAAGGCGGCGCCAGAGGAGTAGCCGAGCTGCCCCGCGACCGATTCCACGCTCCGCCCCGGCTCCAGCAGCCACTGGAGCCCGTAGAGGATCCGGAGCCAGAGAAGCAGGCGGCCCGGGGTCATGAGGCCCCATTGCTCGCAGCGCCGCTCCAGCGTGGACACGGACACCTCGTGAGCCGTGGCGAGGTCGGGGACCTGGACACCCTCGGTGATCCGGGCGGTGGCGGACCGGACCATGGTGCGACCCTCCCGCCGCACACGACTCCTGAGCGCGTGGTCGAGACGGTCGGCGAGCTGGTCGGCCAGGGCATCGACGACCATCTCCTCGACGAGCAGCCGGTTCCTGGAATCCGCACCCGGCACGACGTCCGTCGCTCCCGCTTTGCCAAGCCTGAACAGGTCCCGGCCGTCGAGGTCTCCCCACACGAGGATGGGGGTCAGCGGGAAACGCTGGGAGAAGCGGTAGATGCGCAGCACGCCATCCTTGCCCCGCTCCGCGTGGAGGTCGGCCACGGCGGCCACGGCGGGCCGCGCCTTGACGAGCCGGAGGAGGTCGCGCCAGTCCTCCGCCCAGGCCACATCGTGGCCGCGAGCGGCCTCGCCGAGCGCCTTTCGCTGCTCGTCGATCGGCAGGAGAGCCGCGATCAGAGCCATGGACGTCGTCCTGCGGGAGTCCGACAGGGGTGAGGAGGGTGGACTCCGTGAGTGTAATCGAAACGCTCCGCCAGGGGCAAGACCGCTTTTGCAGCCATCACGGGCGGGAGCCCCCCACTCGTCCGTCGTCCCTCCGAGGCGCCGGCGGCCGAAGCCGCGTCATGACGGCGCGGGGATCAGTCCTTCAGATCCACGGCCGGTGGCAGCTTGATCCCGGCCTCCATCCAGGCGTGCCGGCCTTCCAGCACCTGCTGGGCCACCTTGTAGGTGTGGACGTCATCATTGTCGAAGATGCGGTCGAACGTGGCATCGATGCGGCGCCGCGCCTGACGGCAGAACAGGTCCGCCATCGTCACCGGACCCTCGCCCGCGCCGTTCTGACCGGCCTTCTTGACGGCGTACGCGCAGGCCGCGGAGATGGCGAAGAGGTCGCCGCCGATCTCGACCATCCGGAAGAGCACGGACTGGCGCTTCTCGAGCTTCGCGCCGAAGCGGCCCATGGCGACGGCCAGCGCGCGGGCGAGCTTGCGGGAGCGGCGCTCCGCCCAGCGGATGTGGTCCGCGAGCTCATCGAAGCCGCCGTGGCGCGGCCACCGGCTCCAGCCGGTGACGTTCCCGGCGTACCACCTGGTCATGTGGGCGCCGAGCCCGACCACGTCCCGGGCCTTCTCACCGACCGACGCGTCGGCCTCGATGAACTTGCCCGCCTTCTGGAGGTGCGGATCCACCGCCTCCCGAGCGATGAAGAGGCGCATGATCTCGCTGGAGCCCTCGAAGATCATGTTGATCCGCAGGTCCCGCATCACCTGCTCCAGCGCGATCGGCGCCTCGCCGCGGTTCTTCAGCGACTGCGCCGTCTCGTAGCCACGCCCGCCCCGGATCTGCATGGTGAGGTCGCTCACCCGCCACGCGGTCTCGGAGTTGAACATCTTGGCCAGCGCGGCTTCCAGCCGGATGTCGTAGTCCTCGGCATCGGCCAGGGCGGCGGAGACCTCGGCGACGGCCTCCATGGCGAACGCGCTGGCGGCGATCTCGCCCAGCATCTGGGCGACCGCGTCGTGCTTCCCGACGGGCGCGCCCCACTGCACGCGCTCCGCCGCGAAATCGCGGGCGACCCGCGTGCACCATTTGCCGGCCGCAGCGCACGTGGCGGGGATGGTGAGCCGGCCCGTATTGAGGGTGATGAGCGCGAGCTTCAGCCCCTTCCCCTCGCCCCAGAGGATGTTCTCCTTCGGGACCCGCACGTT